>JAJYPA010000356.1 GCA_021795795.1 Pseudomonadota bacterium
GTCGTTGACGGTGGGCGAAACGGAATACGGCCTGCGTTATACCGCCGCATTGGCGCGTGGCTCTGTCTTTGCGATCCAGTCGCACCCGGAAAAGAGCGCCGATGACGGGCTGATTCTGCTGAAAAACTTTACCCGTTGGGACGGTCGTTTCGACTGAACCCGTTTGCTCTCTTGCGTATCGAGGACGCTTCTGATGCTGTTGATTCCTGCCATTGATTTGAAAGCTGGCCAGTGTGTGCGACTCAAGCAGGGTCGTATGGACGACGACACCGTATTCTCGGATGACCCGGTGGCGATGGCCCAACGCTGGGTGGACGCGGGTGCCCGGCGTTTACATCTGGTCGATCTGGATGGCGCTTTTGCGGGTAGCCCGAAAAATCGGGAAAGCATTGCGGCGATCTGCGCGGCTTTTCCTGAATTGCCGATTCAGGTCGGCGGCGGCATTCGCGAGGAAGAAACCATCGAACAGTATCTCGCCATGGGTGTTTCCTATGTGATTATCGGCTCCAAAGCGGTTTCCGATCCCCATTTTGTCAGCGATGCCTGTCTGTCGTTTCCGGGGCACGTCATCGTCGGGCTCGATGCGCGCGACGGCAAGGTCGCGATTGATGGCTGGGCCAAGACATCGAATACCGATGCCACCGATCTGGCGCGTCGTTTTGAGCAGGATGGCGTTTCTTCCATCGTCTTCACCGATATCGCTCGTGACGGCATGATGCAGGGCGCGAATATGGAGGCGACCCGGGCCTTGGCACGCGCGGTGCGTATTCCCATTATTGCCTCCGGGGGCATGACGGATATGGCCGATATTGATCGGTTGATTGATGCGGCGGACGACGGCGTGGCCGGAGCCATTATCGGGCGCGCATTGTACGAGGGCGGTATCGACCTCGGCATGGCTCAGTCACGGATTGATGAGCGTTGTGGCGTCCCGCCTTTTACCGAATAAGCCAGAAATAATGAGCCAAAAACAATGAGCATGGATTCATGAGCTTGGCCAAACGCATTATTCCCTGCCTGGATGTGGCCGATGGGCGCGTGGTCAAGGGTATTCAGTTCGAATCGCTGCGCGACGCGGGCGATCCGGTCGAGGCCGCGCGCCGGTACAACCTCGAAGGCGCGGATGAGCTGACCTTCCTGGATATTTCCGCTTCCCATGAAGGGCGGGACACGATGCGTCATGTCGTCGAGCAGGTGGCAGAAGAAGTCTTTATTCCGCTGACTGTGGGCGGCGGCATCCGTGCGCTTGCCGATGTCCGTTCATTGCTGAATGCCGGTGCTGACAAGGTATCCATCAACACTGCTGCGGTGTTCAATCCCGACCTGATCAAGGAAATTGCCGACTCGATCGGCGCACAATGCCTCGTGGTTGCGATTGACGCCCGGCGCGTGTCCCAGCCCGGCGAGCCGCTGCGATGGGAAATTTTTACCCACGGCGGGCGCAAGCCGACCGGTTTGGATGCAGTCGAATGGGCGAACCGGATGGCCGAATATGGTGCGGGCGAGCTGCTCGTGACCAGCATGGATCGTGATGGCACCAAGCAGGGGTTCGATCTGGAGCTGACGCGGGCGATCGCCGACTCCGTGCCGGTGCCGGTCATCGCCTCCGGTGGCGTCGGTAATCTGGACGATCTCACGGCGGGCATTCTGCAAGGCCATGCCGATGCGGTACTGGCGGCAAGTATTTTTCACTTTGGTACCTATCGCATCAGCGAGGCTAAGGCGAACATGGCGGCAGCAGGAATCGAGGTGCGACAATGACATTACCGGCATGGATCGATGCGGTGCAATGGACGGACGATGGTCTGGTGCCCGCGATTGCGCAAGACGCCCGTACCGGCCGCATCCTCATGTTCGCCTGGATGAATCGAGTCGCCTTGGAGCAAACGGTTGCCACGGGGGAGGCGGTCTACTTCTCCCGATCCCGTCAGCGGCTCTGGCACAAGGGCGAGGAAAGCGGGCATGTGCAACGGGTGCAGGAGATCCGCCTCGACTGTGACGGTGATGTCATTCTGCTCCAGATTGAACAGATCGGCGGTATTGCCTGTCATACCGGTCGGGAAAGCTGTTTTTTCCGCCGTTTGGTCGATGAGCAATGGCAGATCACCGATCCTGTATTAAAATCACCGGGCGAAATTTACGGGGAAGGCGCGCATGGCCACGAATGATACAGAGAGCGTGTTGACCCAGTTGGCCGCCGTGATCGAACAGCGCAAGCAGGCCGATCCCGGTTCGTCCTATGTCGCGCAACTGTTTGCCAAAGGTCGGAGCAAGATAGCCCAGAAAGTGGGTGAAGAAGGCGTCGAGGTTGCGCTGGCTGCAGTGAGCACAGATAACTTGGCCATCATCAGTGAAATGGCTGATTTATGGTTCCACAGTATGGTGTTGCTGGCCGATGCGGGCCTGTCTCATCAGGCGGTGCTTGATGAGCTGGGCGAGCGATTTGGTTTGTCCGGCCTTGAAGAAAAGGCCGGTCGGCCTCAAAGCCTTAAGTCTGGGGGCATCAAGACTGGTAACATCAAGAATTGATTCATTATTTGAGGAGCGCGAAAAATGGGTAGTTTCAGCATTTGGCATTGGTTGGTCATTCTGGCGATCGTACTGTTGCTGTTTGGCACCAAACGTCTGAAAAATCTGGGCAGCGATCTGGGTAGCGCGATCAAGGGCTTCAAGAACGCAGTCAAGGACGAAGAAAAGAAAGACGCGGATACCGCAGCAGGTGAAGGCAGCAAGGAATCATTGGCGCATAAGGAAGCAGACTCCAGCCGCGTCATCGAAGGTGAAGCCGTTCGTCGCCAAAACTCGAACGATCAGTCTGGCAACAAACCAAGCTGAGGTTGCCCGTTAAACCGGCAGCCAAGCCAGCACCAAGGGTCAAACCGTGTTCGGATTTAGTATTTGGGAAATCTTCCTGATTCTTGTGATCGCCCTGCTTGTGGTCGGTCCCGAGCGGCTGCCCGGTCTTGCGCGGACGGTCGGTACCTGGGTGCACAAAATCAAAAAGTTTGTGGCGAACGCAAAGGCCGAGCTGGACAGCGAGTTCAACTTTCAGGATATGAAGGACATTCTCAACTCCCAGGAGTCCGAGATTGCCAAGTTGCGCGCCTTAGTGGAAGAGACTCGGCAGGAAGTGAACGAGTCCGGGCGTCAGGTTCTGGGTGCAGTCGATGACGCGGAGGCAAGCTTCCGGGCAGCCGCCCAGTCAGAACAAGAAGCAGCGGGTGGCCCTCTGAAGGCCATCGATGATGCGGCCTCTGTTGAGCAGCCTGTTTCTGCCGAAAATAAGCAGGCCGCAATCGGCAAGGACGCTGATGTCACATCGGGCGCGGTAAAGCCGACTGCACATACGTCTGTCCCATTGAGTTTCGACGAAGAAATCCGGATGCTTGAAGAAAGTTCGGGGCAGGCCTTCAAACGTCCCTTCGCGCCTGCTGAACCTGTAGATGCGCCATCCGACACCGCTGATGCCAATAAACCCTCACCCTCACCCGATAGCAAAACATCATGACTGAACGCGATTCGTCCCGAGAGGCGGACAAAAACGGTCTTGCAGACGTCGTCGAAGAAACCGGCATGGCCGGTTTTCTTGGGCATCTGGTAGAGCTGCGCAATCGGTTGCTTAAGGGCGTTCTGGCTGTATTGGTGCTTTTTTTGGCCTTGTTCCCGTTCCGCAATGAACTGTTCACCTTGCTCGCCGATCCGCTTTCGCGTCACATGCCAGCCGGCTCGACGATGATCGCGGTGCAGGTTGCCTCGCCATTTTTCATTCCGCTCAAACTGACGGCGCTGACAGCCGTGTTCATTGCGATTCCCTACCTGCTGTATCAACTCTGGGCCTTCGTCGCGCCGGGTCTGTACAAGCACGAACGCCGCTTGGTGGCGCCACTGGTTTTTTCCAGCACGATTCTGTTCTATCTTGGCGCAGCATTTGCCTACTTCGTCGTCTTCCCGGTGGTGTTCGGTTTTCTGAGCACGGCGGGGCCAAGTGACGTAAATTTTGCGCCGGATATCGGGGAATACCTGAGTTTTGTCACCTCATTGTTCTTCGCTTTCGGTTTCGTGTTCGAGGTGCCGGTGGCGATTGTCCTGCTGGTGATCGTGGGTGTGGTGACACCGGAGAAACTGGCTGGATTCCGCCGCTACGCCATTCTGATCGCTTTTATCATTGCGGCCATCCTTACCCCGCCGGATGTGCTGTCGCAGTTCATGATGGCGCTGCCGATCATTCTGTTGTATGAGTTCGGTTTGTTTGTGAGCCGGTTTTTCTATAAGGCCAAGCTGGCGCGCGCAGCCGAGGTTGAGGCAGAAGAATCGGGCGCGGCGGATGATGAATCGGATGAGGCCGTCTCCGCGCGCCATGCCGAGTACGAGGCCAAAGCGCAAACACGGGCTGACGAACCGCTGGACATGGATAAGGCCTTTGATGAAGCGGAAGCTGATCAGCGCCGTCTGGAGTCCGATTCATCGGAAAATCAGGATAAACCTTCATCGGATACTTCCGGCCGCACAGAAGAAGGCGAGCAGCCGTCCACGGACAGCAAGCCGGAGAATGAACCAGACGACCCATCCGATCCGTCGCCCAAAAAGCCCGACAGACCGGTTTGAGTCGAAAAACAAATGATGACGGGCGGCCATCCCGCTCCGATTTTTTATTTATGAAGGAATAGCATATGTCACGAACCGCCCCCCGTAATCCCGTTCTGTTAATCATCATGGACGGGATCGGCGTCAACCCCAGCCGCGAAAACAATGCCTTCGCCCTGGCACACACCCCCAACCTCGATTATCTGTTCGCGCATCACCCGCATACCGTGATCGAAGCGTCCGGCCGGGCCTGTGGTTTGCCGGATGGACAGATGGGCAATTCCGAAGTGGGGCACTTGACACTGGGTTGCGGCGACCTGATTCGTCAGGATCTGGTGCGGATCGATGATGCCATTGCGGACGGAAGCTTTTATGAGAATACCGCACTGGTTGAAGCGGCGCAGAAGGCGGCGGCCGATCATCGCCCGCTGCATTTGATCGGACTGGTCTCCGACGGCGGCGTGCACAGCCACATCAATCACCTGCTGGCCCTGATCGACCTGGCCAGCCGCCATGGCGCGCGTCCTCTGGTGCACATGATCACCGATGGTCGGGATACCGCACCGAAGTCCGCACGCTCCTATCTGCCGGAGCTCGAGGCCAGCTTGAAGGCCGCCGGTGGCGCGATCGCCACGATCAGCGGGCGTTATTACGCCATGGATCGGGATCAGCGCTGGGAGCGGACAGCCCTGGCATGGGAAACGATCGTCCGTGGCCAAGGGCCTCATGCCGAGACGGCGGAGGCCGCACTGGAGGCTTCCTATGCCGAAGGCAAGACCGACGAGTTTGTTCTGCCGACGGCGCTCAAGGCATTCGAGCCCATCAAGGCGGGTGACCCGGTCATCTTCTTCAATTTCCGAAACGACCGTCCGCGCCAACTGACCGAAGCGTTGGCGCAAACGGATTTTTCCGGATTCGACCGCGGCGATTACCAAACCGTGCGCGTGACTTGCCTGACCGAATACGATCCCCGTTTTCTGTCTCCGATCGGTTTCCCGCCCGAGCGGCCCAAGAACGTGCTGGCGGAAGTGATCAGTCAGGCGGGCATCAAGCAGTTCCATTGTGCGGAAACCGAAAAATACGCACATGTCACCTTCTTCTTCAACGGCGGCAAGGAAACACCATTCGCCGGTGAAGACCGGTACATGGCCCCCTCACCGAAAGTGGCAACCTACGACCTTCAGCCGGAAATGAGCGCTCATGAAGTAGCGAATGCCACCATCGCCGCCGTCGAGCGCGAGGAATACGGCTTCGTGCTGGTCAACTTCGCCAATGGCGACATGGTCGGCCACACGGCCGTGCGTGATGCCGTGATCAAGGCCGTGGAAACCGTAGATCTGGAAGTGGGCCGTCTCGTGCAGGTCGCCCAGAAACATGGCTACTCCATCATCGTGACGGCCGATCACGGCAACTGCGATGAAATGGTCGATCCGGTCACGGGCGAACCACACACCCAGCATACGGTTTACCCCGTGCCGTGTCTTTTGATCGACGAAACCGAGCCGCGTTTGCGTACCGGTGGCGGGATCGCGAACATTGCCGCCACCGTGCTCGAATTGATGGGCTTGCCAGTGCCGAAGAAGATGAAGCGCTCGCTGTTGCTGAATTCAAGCAATATTACCGAGTAAACCCTGGTCTGGGGTTAGCTACGCTGCCCCAGTCGTTCAAGACGCAGGCGCTGGCGATCATCAAACAGCCGCCTCGCGCCGAGATGCACGGCCAGCAACGAACCGAATCCGGTTGCCGCAGTAATCAGCAGCATGATCAAAATCTGGTAACGCACCGCTTCCATCGGTGGCGCACCCGCCAGAATCTGGCCAGTCATCATCCCCGGCAGGCTGATCAGTCCGGCGGCCGCCAGCATGTTCAAGGTCGGTATCAGCCCCGCTCGCAGCGCCTCGGTGCGCAGGTCGGCCATGGCCTGTGTGGCGGTCTGCCCCAGCAGCAGTCGGGCCTCGATTCGACTCCTGTTCGCCCAGGCGGTTTGCGTCAGGTGATTCAATGCCAGACCAATCCCCGTCATCGTATTGCCCAAAATCATGCCCAGCAGCGGTATGGCGTATTGCGGGGTGTACCACGGCTTAGGCGAGATGATGACAATCAGGGCGAGCAGCGTGATGATCGCTGCCGTCACGCCCATCGATAACAAGCCGATCAGGTACCCTCGCCAGCCCTTGATCGGCCGTTTCTGGCGCGCGCTCACCTCATAACCGGCCAGCGCCAGCATGACCAGAGCCATCAGCCCGATCCACGCCAGATGAGCAGATGCGAACAGGGCCTTGAGCACCAGCCCGACCAGTAACAGTTGGAGCGTCATCCGTACCGTCCCGATCACGAGCGAGCGCTGAAGGCCGAGACCCATCAGGAACTGGACCACGCCCAACGCCACCACCAACAGGGCCGCCAGACCTAGATCAATTGCAGAGAGGGATTCAATATTCATGAGTGATGGGCCTGATGGGTTGTATCAGCGCGAATTTCCAGCGAGCGGTTGCCGAGCAGTGCGCGTTCATCGGCATCGTGGGAAACCCAGATCACTGCGGCTGGCTCTGTCTGGGCATAGGTCTTGACCAATTCGATCAATTTTTGGGCATTGCGTTGATCCAGATTGGCGGTCGGTTCGTCCAGTAACAGAACTTTGGGTTGAAGCACAAGTGCACGTACAAGTGCCAGACGTTGTCGTTCTCCGGTGGATAGGCGTTCGACAGGGGCATCAAGTAATTCCGGGGCAAGCGAAAGCAACGACAGCCAAGCCTTTGGGGGCAGTTCTGAAAAATGTTGGGCGACAACATCTGCCCACCAGCCGGATTCTGCGGGCACGTAACCGACCTGTTTACGCCAGTGTTCGGGGCGAATTTTCGTTTGTGAAATGCCCTCAAGCAGAATATCACCCGTATGTGGCGTCAGATCAGCAAGTGCTCGTAGAAACTGGCTTTTGCCGATACCGGATTGACCGTAGATCGTGAGAATTTCCCCAGCCTCCAGTTGAAGGCTGACCGGGTGATAACGCACACCGCTGCCGGGCTCGCCCGCGATATTGCGTGCTTCAAATAACATGATGGTTCCTCATTTGCAGTGAGAGGGTCGTGCTTTTAATACTGTCTGTGTGCCTTTTAGCATTGCCTTTTGAATAAAAAAACCGCCTGTGCGGCGGTTTTTAAGTCAGAGGCACCAAGATGCGTGATTATTCAGTCGCAGTCGCGCTATGGTCGGCCGAAGTATTCATCACGGCGATGTAGGAAGCCAGTGCAGCGATTTCGCTATCAGTCAGGTTCTTGGCCTGAGGGATCATGGCGTAGGAGTTTGCACCCATTTGTTGCCCCTTGCGGTACAAGCCCAGCAGAGAGACTACAGAGTTGTATGGCAGGCCTGAGAGTTTCGGTGCACCGAAAAGTTTGCCACCTTCACCCGCTGCACCATGACACACGGCACAGCTGGAGAACAGGGCGTGGCCCCAGGCAACAACTTCTGAAGAAACAATCATCTCGGTGGGTGCGGCTGCTGCTGGTGCTGCAGCCGGTGCTGCTGCGGCAGGAGCGGTTGAAGCGGAGGCCGAGTGACCGCCGAGTTCCGCAATGTACGCGCCGAGATCGGCGATGTCGGCATCAGATAAGCCAGCTGCTTG
>JAJYPA010000357.1 GCA_021795795.1 Pseudomonadota bacterium
AGGATCACGCCCCAGAAGAAGCGCACTGGTGGTGACCATCTCGGTATAAAGCACACAGGAAGGGCATAACAAACGCAGAAAATACCGACAATGACGATCTGTCCAGTCGAGCATGGGGGCTACGGACAGCGTCTTGCATGTTGATTCTATTGATTTATGTGTCATTGGCAACTCCTTTTAACCCCTTATTTTTACCGCTATTATAGCTTTATTGTGCGGCGTTTTTAGGCGTTTTTGACGCTGACTGTAACTCAAGTGTAATATTTCTCCAGTTTTGAGTTACATATTACAGTGTAACTCACCTTTCCAACCATCTGTTTTTTCACAACAGGGATATTTTTATTCAAAATGGCGACAATAACCCAGAGGCGACGCAAGGACGGCAGTGTACGTCATGTGGCGACGATCCGCATGGTGGTCAACGGGCAGACTCATGTGGAAAGTCGAACCTTCGATCGCAAGCCCATGGCCGTGGCCTGGGCGGTAGACCGTGAACGCTTGCTGCGGGAAGACCCGGGCAGCCTGCAATCCCGAGAGCACGCGCGGATTACCGTGGGGGATCTGCTTGCCCGGTATCTGGAAGAGCGTCAGGCAACGGAACCGCTGGGGCGCAGCAAGCTCCAGCATATCCAGTTTTTAATCCGGCAACCGATGGCCGAACGACCGGTCATGAAAATGGATGCGGCCGACTATGTGGAGCATGTTCGTCAACGGCGCCTGCAGGGGGCTGGCGGCTCCACCGTGTTGAACGATCTGATCTGGTTGCGTGTCGTCTACCGGTACGCGCGTACTGTCTGGCGCATCCCGGTACCCGTAGATGCGGTAGAGGATGCGGTGGCCTTGTGCCGACAGGAACGGTTGGTGCGCCGCCCTCAACGGCGCAACCGCCGGCCCACGAGCGATGAGCTGCAACGCATTGGCGATTTTTTTCTGGAGAAAGAGCGTCATCGTGGCCGTGGACCAGCAACAAAAATGCCCATGTATCGGATCATGTGGTTTGCCATCACTTCGTGCCGCCGTCAGTCCGAGATCTTCTCCATGCAATGGGAAGATCTGGATGCCGAGCGGCGCGCATGGAGAATCAGAAACGTCAAAAATCCGGACGGATCGGAAGGTAATGACAAATGGATGCACATTACCGACGCCTTCTGGGTGGTCATTGAGGCATGCATGCCGGAAAGTGGACAGTCTGGCCCGGTGTTCGACTACGAACCAAAAACCGCAGGAACCGCTTGGGTTCGCGCCATGCATCTGCTGAATATTCACGACCTGCATTTCCATGACCTACGGCATGAAGGCTGCTCCCGTCTGGCGGAAAGCGGTTTGACTATCCCGGAAATTCAGCAGGTGAGCCTGCATGACTCCTGGAGCAGTTTGCAGATCTACGTGAATCCGTTTCAAAGCCCAAACGCAAAAAAACAGGGGCAAACTTGGTCTTCCGCTGTGCGTTTTGATCCGGCAAAGGTTTTAGGAAAATGATACGCCAATCGATTTCTAGTTTAACGGGGTATAATCGGGAATATCGTCCTTTTTGATTAGGTTGGATGCTTCTTCTCTTTGCCCGTCGGCATTGAACGGCAACGTTTCGATTACGTCAGCCATGTCTTGACGTAAAACTTGGAAAAGATGGTTCACTGCGTTCTCAAAATATTTCTCATATCCAGGTTTGTCAAACAGATTTTTATGCCGCCGGCTTTCTACAAACCGACTCATTTGCACGCGGAAAGCGTCACTTGCAGCAATCTCAGGAACTTGATAAAGCGCACGATCTAACAGCTCATGAAAATGCGTGATCCCGTAATCACTTACTTTCATTTTGACTATCTCTGTATCCATCTGTGCACCCTGTGCAACCAGCCAGGCAATATCCCAAATGTCCCGATAACGGATTCTAGACGGTGTCGGCGTCCATATTTCGTCGTTTATGTGTCCAATAGATGTCGGCAAAGCAACCAGTTTGTCCGCCAGAATCTCATCAATAGATTCAGCCACGACCAACGTAGGTTGCATCCCTTCCAAAACGCCATAATTCATTCGTAAGGATACGACTTCTTTTGTATAGGCCGGGATATTGGCGATTTCAAGTTTAATTTTTTGTTTCGGCAAATCGCGTCGTTCTGGACTGGTTTCCACTGATACCATCCATTTGTCCACTTGTACACGCTTGATCTCGCTTTGTTGTCGTGGCTCCTTGACCGTCACGTTCAGACCAAATCGCCGACCAACTCGTCGCGTCACGCAGTCCTTGATTTTCATCATGCGGTCAGCGGAAAAATCTTTGCCTCCGGCAAAATCAAGGTCTTCACTGAATCGGTCAGAGCCACGACAAAGTCGCAAAGAGGTCCCGCCTTGAAATACCAGATGTTTCAGCAAACCTTCTTCATCTAAAGCGCTGAAAATTTCATAATGCAGGAGTTCTTTTTCAACAACTGGACGTAATGTACCCTGGATAGATGACACTCTTAGCGCGTGATCCACATATTTTTGGAAGTTTTCCTGTTTCATGACGCATCCTCAAAATCCATTAGCTCGTCCGTGTCAATCATGTTCACATTTCGCCCGACACGCCGTAAATCCTGCACGGCAGCCCATTTTTTAGCGATGCGCAAAGGGCGACCTTCCACAAAAATTGTCCGGTCCAGAATGCTCGGTACGCTTCGTTCTGTGTGGGTGAACTCAATGACGCCAAATGGCGTCTCGTGCAGGCCTCCTGCGCCATTGGTCATGACGGTAAAATGGCTTACCGGAATTTGTGAGATCACTCCGTATTCCGATAACATGCTTTCCAGGGAAACGTAACAAAGCTTACCTGGACGCAAGGCCCGCGCCACTTCTTCAATGCGCCACTGTTGATGCTCTGGAGACGCCAAGGCGTAAACGTAGATCCCGCGTGCGGCTTTTACGAGTAAGCCGTTCAGTACCAGGCGTTGCAACGATTTTTCCATGGCTTTCCCGCGTTCTTCCGGGAAAATTTTTTCCAGATCACGCAATGCCCATACAGATACACCCCGTCGCTCCATGTTGGACATCTGGCGAATAAATTCCACTTTGTTCATTATGTCTACCCATACCCTACAAAAAGTTAGGGATTCTATTGACATAATGATACATGCAAACACTTCACTTTTGCAAGTTCAGTGTTTCCGATATTGGCCATCGCTAGCTTTGTCGCTTCGACCATTCGGCGGTGGCCTGTTCCCGCTCTTGGTCCAGCCATGCCGCCAGGTCATCAATATAGACCATCCAGGGTGACTTCTGAGAGCCCCCTGGTCTACACACAGGAAAAGGAAGATCTCCGCGTGCGGCACGGGTCAATGCCTCCCGACGCTGCACGCCCAGATAGCATTCCGCCACGGTTTCCAGCGGAATGAAGGCGCTGCCAAACTCGCCCATTAGCCAAAAGGCGGTCCTGGAGAAGCTCGTTTTGGAGACGCCTCCCGAATGCCCGGAAAGCGGCTCAGTCTTGTGATTCGGCATGCCCCACCTTTTTACGAGAGTGTCTGCGCGGCTTGAGTGGTTGACTTTCTCCGAACTGTTTAGCGACGACGAAACGCAATTTCTTCTTTGCCGGGATAATGATTCCCTTGCGAGCGCGAGGGTTGTATCCGTGTCGTGGCGCCCAGTGCCGCCATTCAAAACGCCCCAGGTTGGACAGAATGAGTCGTCCATCATCTGGCCAGTCTTCAGCGGTCAGGCGTTCCACGATTTTCGCGAGGAGCGCCCGTGCGACGCGCAAGGCCACCGTTTTTGGCACGCGGGCTTCTTGCGCAACGTCTTTCATGTGTCGAGTGATGACCTCTGAATACGAGCGTTCCTTCTTGGCTTTTGGGATGGCGGCGCAGTCAGGCGATGAGACCCCAGAAACCTCCGAAACCTCCGAATGCTGATCGGCTGAGTCCTGCGACGGCGCTAAAAGGGATGGGTCCGATGTTTGATTCACTAAAATTCCTTGAGTTGTGATAGTCATGACTATGTTAGCGGTTTTTAACGCTTAGGCCAAGCGCCGCCCAGCGTGGGTTTGCCTTGCGCGTCTGGATCGCCCGGCCACCAGGAGCTGTTGCATTTTTTGCAGCGCCAGTACGGCTTTTTCTTTTCCGTGTTGGTCAGCAGGTGAAAGGTTGGGATTTTGCATTTGGGGCACTCTGGCCCATCGCCTCCCGTGGCGCCATCAGCGCCGACGGCATCCGCCCTGGCTTCAAAAGGCTTGCCTGGGTGTCCAGATTCATCAGACAGTACGGCATGCGGTCGCCCTGGGTTGTCACAGACCCAATAGAACGTGCCGGTCTTCTTCGCGGATTCCTTGCGCAGGACTGTGTACGGGTTTCCACAAACTGGGCAGGCTTCCACATGCTGGTTGGGTACCACGTCGCAAGGGACATTTTCGAGAGATTGAATGACCTGTTTTTCAATCGCCGACATGAAGGTTTTCATCTCTACTTGCCCATGCGCGATTCCATCCAGAATGGTTTCCCATCGCGCGGTCATCACCGGATCCTTGATGGCGGGCGTCATTTTTGCGATAAACGCTCGCCCCAATGGGGTAGAGATCAACTGCTTGCCTTTGGACTGGATAAACCCCTTTTCGGCGAGTGTCTCCAGGATGGCTGCGCGCGTCGCCTCCGTGCCGATACCCGCATTTTCCTTTAGTCGCGCACGTGCTTCCGGGTCGGTCACCATCTTGTGGATGTTGCTCATCGCCTCGATCAGCGTTCCGTCGGTGAAACGTGACGGTGGACGTGTTTCTCGTGAGACGATCCGCGCATCCTGACAGGCGGCGGCATCTCCTTTTTGCATGGGCGGAATCTGCCCGGCGTCGTCCTCTTCTCCGCCTTCATCCTCAGCGTCGCCAGCGCCAAACAGTTTTCGCCACCCCGGGTCCAGAACCCGTTTACCGCTGGCGGTCCAGGCCATTGGTTGTCCGTTGCGCGTGCCTAAGTGAACGACGACCTGCGTGGATTTATACTTTTCCGGAGGGGCAAACAGCGCCAGATAAGACTGGCAGATCGCCTGATAGATATGCATTTCATCCGTGCTCAACGCCTCCTTTCCGGTGGTCGGCGGACGCGCTCCGGTCGGCATCATCGCATGATGCGCTGTAATTTTGCCGGTGTTCCACGCAGCATGTTTGCGGGATGGCTGAATGTCTACTCCGTTCAGCATTTTGGCGACAAACGGGATATCCTGAATCCCTGAAAAAATACGCTGCGCATCTCCGTGCTGTTCTTCCGGGAGATAACGGCAATCGGTTCTGGGATATGTGGTCAACTTCTTTTCATATAATGACTGGCAGGTGTCCAGCACTCCTTTGGCGCTCATGCCCCAGCGTGCGGAAGCGATCTTCTGCAATGCAGACAGGCTATATGGTAATGGGGCCTGACTGGTTTTGTCTTGCTGTTGATGCTCCACGACGATGCCGGTCCCTGCGGCCTTGCCCGCTTGCGCTACCTGTTCAGCGACGGACTTGTCTGTCAGCCGTCCTTCGCTGTCAAAAACAGGCGTGTCGACATCTTCCGCGGAAGGTTTCCACTTGACCTTGAAAGTTCCCTGCTCTACGGCAAGCTCCGCAGCAACTTCGTAAAAAGCTTTGGGTCGGAAGGCTTCAATTTCCAGGTCGCGTTGCACCACCAGATTCAACGTTGGCGTTTGTACCCGCCCTACTGATAAGGTCTGGTGATTTCGGATGCTCCAGGCGCGAGACAGGTTCATGCCAACCAACCAGTCCGCCCTGGATCGGCATTCGGCCGCCGTGGATAAAAACCGGTATTCCTGATTATCCCGCAATGCCGCAAACGCTTTTTTAACCGACGCGGCATCCATGGATGCCAGCCAGACACGCTGAACAGATCCCTTGAAGTGAAAATGCTCAAGGATTTCATCAATCAGTAGTTGTCCTTCCCGGTCCGGGTCCCCCGCGTGTATCACATGGTCTGCGTTTTTCAGGTATGCCCCGATCTTCTTCAACTGATCGGCAGCCTTGTCCACTGGTTTCTTGATCCAGGACTCCGGGATGATCGGTAAATCTTCCCATCGCCAGCCGGATTTGAATTTGCCGTTTTCGTCTACAGGCGCATTGGGGCGTTGGCGTAGATAGTCATCCGGTGGCGCCTGCTCCAGAATATGTCCAAAAGCGTTGGTGATAACGTACCCGCCGGCTTCCAGTTGCCCGTTGGCTGTGCCTCCGCCCAGGCCTTCGGCTATGGCACGGGCGAGACTCGGTTTTTCTGCGATGATCAGCCGTATCCCCATCAGGCTACCGCATCATGCAGCGACGGCGTGGTTGTCGCGGTGCCCGTATCGGACTCTTCGCGCAACCTGGGGAGCGTTTCTACCCGTTCAGTATCCCTGAATGCGGCGCAAAGATGTTCTTCAACATGGGACAGTCCTCCTTGCAGAGGTATATCCGCCCGTTTGCGCACGGGTTCCGCCACCATGCCGGACGAAACTTGAACGACGGTGCATAATTCCTTGACCATTTCCGGGAAGATGTCTGCCGCCCGACCCTGCTTGGCGCAACGGGTTACGATATCCGTATGCTTCAATGTGGCCTGCAATACTTTTTCCAGGCTGCCCTGCATGGTGGGTTGGTCCAGACGGGGTATATCCATCACCTCTACGGTAGCCCACGCCACTTCCTTTACGGCTTTTTCGCCCCAATCGACGACGACGCGGCACCGGTCGTTGGCGCTCGCGTCTTCCGGGATAAACGGGAATGCGGTTTTGAGCACGTTCAGATTGCCGGGTTTCAGCAATGGGGCAACTGCGGCGCCGACGGCTGCCCGGATTTTCATGCTGACGGACATCTCCATCGGTGTTGCTCCTTCGTGAATGCCAGAGAAAATACCTTCCCGAAGTGTTTTCCCGGACTGATATGCCGCCTTGACGCGTTCTGGCCATGCTTCCCTGACCATGGCGGACTGCATTGCCTCCGCCGTCTTCGCTTCCGGATATTTTTTTTGCAACATATTTTCGGTGGCCGTAAATATTTTCTCACGCACATCATGGAAAACGGTCATCCCCTCCCGCATGGCGGTACACATCACCATGGAGAGTTTATCCACGTCGGTCAGACCGATATCCGCCCCGCCTTCCACCCGATCGGCGTATTCCCGCGCGGCTCTTGCCAACAACACAGTGTCTTCTGCGCGAGTCTTTTTTACTAAGACCTTGCAAAGCTCCGGGTTTGCGTGATGTACGCGGTCATACCAGCCATTTCCAACGGCGATCTGTGTGGCCAGGGCCAGCTCCAGCATCTCGCGGGCTTTTTCGTCTTTGGCGGTTTCTCCCCAAAAAGCCAGAGTATGCCAGCCTGGAACGTCATTTTTGTCTTCTGGGGTCATAAAGGCCCGGGCGGAATGGATGGCCGCACCGATCTGTTCCGCAGGGAAAGCCGACAGTCGTGCCAGAAAATACTCGTGAGACTCGGTATCGAGCGTGGTCTCCGGGCGGGTTCCCTGTTTTTCGACTTCCCCCTGGATGACGCCGGCCATGCCATGGAGCGTTTCCCGGTAATTCGTTCCGAACAGGGCCGCAGCGGATTTATGCTCTACGAGTTCACGCGCGATGTAGGGCATTTGCCGTGCGGGAAACTCGACATCCCCCATAGCTGCGTTGAACTGCATGGCGATATCGGCAATTTGATCCGGGTTCAATTCTGGTTTCTTTTGCTTTTCCGCCTGAATTTGCCATGAAGCCGCACAAAGAGGGGCCGCCACCATGCTGCCAATCATGCCGGGGATGTTCTGTTCTTTTTTCAGGATTTTGGCGACGGACTGAATGGCAGCGCTGATCTGTTGCGTAGACTCGCTGAAATGCACTTCCGATGCGAGTATGCCGGGGCTGGCGGCCAGCGCACCCATGATGGGCTCGGCAAGCCCTAGCGCGCGGTGCCAGGCTGCACGGTTTTCCGTCTGGTGTAGCTTGTTGCTGCCAGAATGTTTTTTAGTTGGGTTTTCTGGCTGCTCGACGGCAGGCCGGGAATCCACGTTTTCTGGTGTGGTCGTCGTCGCCGCCGTCTGCGAGGCTGCCGTCTGCGAGGCTGCCGTCTGCAAGGCTGCCGCCTGCAAGGCCGCTTTTGTGGTTGCGGTGTTTTCCATTGCGTCTAGCGCATTCAAATCAGTTTTTGCCATGGCACATTTACTCCTTAATGTCCTTAATGAATGGTGGATGCGAGATC
>JAJYPA010000358.1 GCA_021795795.1 Pseudomonadota bacterium
TCCGGCAGCATCCTGTGGAAACGGAATGTGGCACGCTCGATGGAGTTAATTGTTGGCGCAATGGGGCTAATGGCCGTTCTATTCCAGCGCATGCCAAGACTTTCAAAAAGTTGATTGGTCATTTTAGTTCCTTGCGAAATGGTTCCCGCCCGCGATGGGTCAATCACTGCAGACGACGCTCATTTCTCATAAAACTGATCGGGCAACACCCTTATCGGCCATTCGCCTTTCTGATGGCCTACTGCCGCGTAATAAGCGGGCTCCATGGGTCCACCGTTTATATCGTCAAGCAACCATTGTGGGTGTTCCAGAGACTCAGCCACCTTGGTCCGTATCAGGCTTAACAAGCCTTTATCCAGCACAGGCCCTGCGCCGAATCGAGCAATGCGGTTCGCACCAATGGCTATCGCAGTGATCGCCGCTTGCTGATCCTCAAGGCCCTTGAGCTTCGCATCCCATTCCTTCACCTGAAACAACACCGCCTCTGGATTGTAAGCCAGGAAGCTATCCGCAGCTTGTGCCCACAGCGGCAGTTCTTTGTAGTTGCGTAGGCCGCTTCCAATCATGGATGACGCAGAATCAAGAGTGCGCTGTAATTCCTGTATCTCCGGGTGGTTCATAGCCTTTCTCCATGGTCACGGTAGCTGTTGGGCAGCGTGTTTTATTCTCAGAACAAGTACCGCGCGAGATGCCGCAACCACCCGATAAAATACGATATAATTTGGATGCACCACCAACTCGCGCATATCGCCAGGCAGTCCAGGCCTCCCGCATCGTCCCATCTCGAGGTGCCGGGCAAGATGCCGTGTTTTGTCGCGCAATGCTTTGCCAAAATCCTTAGCCCGTGTCGGGTGTTCTTTGCCGATATGACGCACGATAGCGCGCAAGTCCTCCATGGCCATAGGCCGCCATTCAATACGATAATTCGCATCGGTCACACGCGGCTTCCCTGACCTGACACAAGGGCGGCAATTTCCGTGTCCAGCTCAGCTATAACTGCATCGTGCGGAATGCCCGGGCGGGGATCGTCCACAGATTCCTGAATTTCGGCTGCCAGCCATTTGCCATACGCCGCGGCTTCATGCGCTTCCCGCATGGCTTCAGCGCGGCTTGACCGACTGCGCGAGACATCCTTTTGGGCGGGGTCCCACTCTGTCGTGTCCACCATGGCCACGGCGATACCGACATCACGCAACGCCATCAATGCCGAACTGGGGTTTCCAAACCGGCGTGGCTCCGCGCTGCGAACCTTCGCCAGTACCGCGTCGTGGCCACTGCGCGTAGAGATTTCGACCACGAAGCCGCCGCCCCGCCCCTTTAACGTGACGCCCGTCACACCACCGGCATGCGCCGTAGCGCGCAATTGTTCCAGGGTCATACTGTGCATTTCGCCACCACCTATCTATCACCCATGACTATTTTATGCGGTTATTGTGCATTTTTGATAGAAACTGCGCAAGCGCGCTTATGCGCCCATCGTGTGGGGACCTGACCATGCGTCAGGGCTTCCGCCCGCCGTTCTTCCGATCAGGTGTTACCGCCGATTCAGCGGATGGCTTGCCGCCCGCCAAGTCCGGGTACTTCCAATGCTCCTGGGCCTGCCCATATTCATGCCCAAGCCCCAAGGTATAGGCCTCAAATACCCGGCCCCGATAGCCCTTGAGATAGTCGCGGGCCTCTTTCGCTAATTCCAGCTCGATCTTCGCCTTTTGTAGATGTTCCGTGGCAGTTTCGCACATCCGGTTCACGACTTGGCTGTCCACATGGTCGATCAGCGCCATCAGCACCTTCGCGTCTTCCTCGCGCATGAGCGGTCGCACATCCTGATCCCGCTCTGCCAGCACCTTCTGCAAGGCAGGCAAGGTTAGATGTCCCTCGTGATGCAGGTTCACCAAGCCCATCACCCATTCGTTTTTCACCTTGCCGACCATCTCCGGGTCGAGGTCCATGCGGTATTTGCCCGCCACCTGGAGCTTGTCGAACTCCTCACGAATCAGCGTTCCGGCACGGTCCAGCATCTTCCCCGCCTGTTCCAGACTCTTCTGTATCGCATCCCAGGTATGCCACTGTGCCCAGGACATTTGACCTGTACTCATGCCCACTTGATTCTGAGGATTTAAGCGTCTCTCTGAAGTGCTATTGCCATATGCGAAAGTAAAGTGGAATGCTTCTACCGAGCGATCAGGCATACCGACATCCGAAAATATCCGCCGCCATCCACTGATCGCGTCAAGGCAGGATTCAATGATATGGGTTGCCTCTGCATCTGACACCCCGAAACTCAACAGATCCGACCGGGCATTTTCCAGTGTGGCAGACCTCCCCCCACGGCCCAAGCCAATGGAAAGATCGAAGCTCGTACCTATACCCTCTCGGGCGATGCCGGGATTAATATCATAGGCGGGAGAGAGCCGCCAACCTTGGGTACCGGGTATGATTGCGTGATTGCGCAGGTGGTCATCTGTGTTGCGAATGAGTAGATTAAAAACCATACGCCGGAACAGTTCCGTGCCAACCTGTACATGGCCGTTCTGCCTCAGCAGGCGGGCAATAGACGGGTAACTGCCCAGAGCATTTTCACTTTCATCAAGGTCCAGCAGTGTCAGCGCGCTGACAAATCCGAACCTCTGAAACCGTCCTGATGGACCCAAACTGCGGTCAAAACGCTTGCTCAGAAAGACGTGCCTCCATCCGGCAGGGTGATCAGACGTGTTTCCGGGCTATGAATGCCGGCGGACCTGTTAACGGACAATAGAGTATCTGTATTCTCTGCAACCTATTGATTGACGGCTCACGACGTCAGCCCCGCAACGGCAATGTATCATCCTGAACAGCCAGAGGAACCCCTTGTATGCTGCCATCAGAACAATAAAGTATCATCCTGATGTTTGTGCAACCGGTTGATTCTTCTCTATCGACGCGCTTTTGGCCAATTCTTGCCGCAATCCAGGATGATACTTTATTGTCCGTTAACAGGACCGTGCAAGAATGGCCGTTGCCTGTTCCACGGCGGGGACATCGACCATATCCGATATGTGCGGGGAATTTAGCAATCCAAAGCGCACCGTCGTGAAGTAGTGTGGTCTTCGGGCGCGCCCCACCCATGCTCGATCCCTGCAACAGCAGACGTCCTACCGGTCGAAGTTCAGGGGGAATGTGGCCGTCCCGAGAGATGATCTCAGCTATATGATTGAAACATAGTTGTATGCTGGGCAGCCATGCTAATCAAACGGTTAGTGCATTTATGGGAAGCCTGGACGGTGATGGGGTTGTATACTGTAACTCCTCATCATTGAATTTTCTTCTAAAAAAAGATGTATACCAGCCATTGTTTACGGACAAAAAATATCACCCTGGTCTGCGCAGGTTTTCTATCCCCGGTGTGCGGGTTACTTCCAATGACAGGATCGCAGCGGAAGCTGCCGTTCGAACGTTACCAGCCGTTGGCATATGTATAAGCGGTAAATGCCGTTAATTGGCTGTGCCAAAGTGGCCCATCAGCCAGTTTCATGGTTCTACGCTCCATCGTTCTAATCGGCGACGGATTTCGGCTTGTGGTAATCGACAGCGAGGGTGCGATGCGATGCGCATAAGGCCATCATATAATACTGACGTAGATGCTTGCTCTATAGCGGCTATCTGGTCGAGCAGCCACAATAAACCGTGGACAGTTACAGTGCGGCTTAGAGCTTCACTGCGGAGTGCCCTGTCGCCTGTCAAGAGCACGTAATTGGGTCGGAGCGCGCAACACAGCGCAAAGCAGTCTGGTAGGGAAAGCGCTCCCTGGTCGGACCATATTTGCTGCGCGAGGGAAACCTCGTCCGGCATCAGCGATAAAACACCTAGCCCAAGTGTACGCAAATATGGGCCGTTCTGGCTTTGAAGTTCCCTTTCGTAGAGAACGTCTGGTACAGCTATGGGCAAGCTGCATGAGAATGAGCCCTCCAGCAAACCTCCACGCCCCAAGTCAATCAAGACTGAAGTATCAGAAACGAGGATAGTCATTAATCATCCATGCCCAAACCTTTTAACCGCCGACATAGTTCCGGGCGGCTGATATCGAGGAGCTCCGCACCACGTGCTGCTGAGATAGCTTCCTCGGCGACTGCACGGAGGCAGAGGCGCTCCATGCGCTGGGGTACCTCCGCAACAAAACGATACGGTTCATTCGATGCGGGGCCGTTCCAGCCCAAGGATTGAAGCTGTGCCCAAATTCGACCATAAGCCACCTTAGACATGATACCTAGCTGCGAACAGCGCACTACAAGGGACGCTACACTGACCTTAAAAACCTTCTTTATCTCTGCAAGCTCTCCCAGCGAAATTGACGTCCGATTTCGGCCCAGAAGGCGAAACATCATTTCGCTAGGCATCAAGAAAGCACCTGCAAAGCGATCGGCCGCCCGCTCAGCATCTTTATCCGCCAGAGATCCAGTAAGGAGAACAAGGTGAGCAAGCTCGTGTGCGAGCGTGAATCGTTGCCGTTCTCCATTATGCTGGTCATTAACCACGATGACGGGAATGTTCGGATGTCCCAGGCGACAAACGTATGCTTTAGACCCGGAAACGCTTTCAGGCAAGCTAAGCGCGATAACTTTAATGCCATTTTCCTCGAGTAGCTCAGCCATGCTTGGGATCGGATCGCTGCCGAGCGACCACTTCGCGCGCAGATCATCACTGGCCGCCTCTGCGTCCACCACGTTACTAAGTGGGAGAGGAGCTTCTTTGAGTTCGGTGACCGCGACTGAGAAGTCTGGGAATAGTTCTTCAAGCTCCAAATAGCGTTCTACCTTATCAAGAACCGCGGCCGCTATGGCGCGCTCATCCCTTATCCCGGCCTGCGGTGCCTTACGGAAATCGACCTCAATCAAGTTTATGTCCCGCTTACTCATTAGGAACCCGAGCGAGACGTCCAGCGCCTTACACAAGGCAATCAGAACCGTCGAGCTTGGCATCATCTCATTGCGTTCATACTTCCCAATCGCCTGAGGGGAAATCAATCCTTGAACGGCAGCCGCGAGCTCTCGCAACGATAGGCCACGGGCTTCTCGTGCCCTCTTTAACCGTCCCCCAATCATGTCGTCCTCCAGTTCAATGGTTTACAAGTTGACTTCATGGAGCTTAGTTTGTAAACTACGAATCGTCAACGTTAGAGGAGATAGTCGTCATGTCTGAAGAACCAAAGCGCGAACATTCCAATCCCCCAAGCAAGAAACCAGAGCATCCTCCCGGACCTCAGCGCCATCATCCTGATCCTGGCCATGGTGCACCGAAGCCGCCGGATCATCGCCCGGTTGGCTGAAATGGCTAGTTGGTGGGAGCGGTATCCCGATATCTGGATTCGGGAGCAAGCAGCTCTCAAAGCCAGCGGGTACGTGTGGGATCAAGATCCGGCTTCTTTGTCCGCAGGCAAGATGGTACTGCGGATTTTAGCCCCACAGCCCGATGGCGTCCCATTGTCTGTGGAGTTCCCGGCGAGTTATCCCTATTTTCCTCCACATGTCACGGCTGGCGTCCTGGTGGCTTCTCGCCACCAGCATCCGTTTGGCCGCAATTTCTGCCTGCTTGGTCGAGACAGTGCGGAGTGGGAGCCGGGCAATGACACACTTGCAGGCATTCTCGATTCTCAGTTGCCGAAGATTCTTAAAGTGGACGCGAAGTTCGAGTGTGACACGGATTTCGTTGCGGCCAATGAGGATCATGTTGGTGAGCCGCTGTCGCTGTATCTACCCTACCGGCTCGATAGCTGCGTGATAGTTCCCGATGACACCCCACCGCAGCTTCAACACGCTGGAAAACTGGTATTGTGGTCACGTCCAACGCCAGATTCATGGGGCAAGGTCTCATTTGTTGCGACGGTTGAAAAAATCGAGAACATGTACGGCAAGACAGTTGTCGATGGACTGAAGAAGCTTGACGGATTCACCCAATCAGTGCCGGGCTTTTGGATGCGATTGGCGTCGCGTCCGGAGGAACGAGATGTTACCAAGCTCCTCCAGATTCTCGTCCACGAGCTGACCAAAGCGAATTCCGATTTTCACAAAGCTATCCTCCGTGCCCGCAAAGGAGATGTCCTAGTGGCGGGATTTGTCTACCCAGATGAGATCCGGTGGCGCAAATTCGGCGATGATTGGATTTTTTTGACGGTTGAGGTTACACAGAAGGCGAAGAGGTCGCGTCCTATGAGCTACCAGATTCAACCTGTGCGGGCAGAGTGGGGCGGAGATAAGGCTTGGATGCAGCGTGCCCCTTTCTTGCAGCGACTACGCGACAAGAATGTCCTGATCATCGGCCTTGGTAGTCTGGGATCTCCAGTTGCGCTCCAACTGGCAAGGGCGGGGGTCAAAAACATTGACCTTGTCGATCACGATCACTTTCAAGTAGGAAACACGGTTCGGTGGGCTCTAGGCTGGCAGTACGCAGGCCTCAGCAAGGCGCGTGCGTTGGCGAGCTACATTCAACAAGAATATCCCCACACGGAAGCAACGCCATATGTGCTGCGCATCGGAGCTCCCCAGCTACCGGACGGTAGATCAGATGACGACATCATACGGCAGTTGATGGATCGCGCCGACCTAGTTGTAGATGCCTCAGCAGAGTTTCGCGTCAATCACTACCTGGCGGATCTGTGCAGCGAACTTGGTAAAGCGTACCTTTGGTTGACAACAACCCACGGGGCCGCCGGTGGAGTCGTCGGGAGAATCGTGCCCGGCCGCACGAAGGGCTGTTGGCATTGTTTTCAACACAGCTTAGGCGACAAGTCAATACGCCTCCCAGCGATGGTGAACGTTCGCGATATTCAAACTGCCGGATGCTCCGCGCCGACATTCGTGGGGGCTGGGGCGGATAGCGATGCGATTCCCGTGCTTGCAGCACGATTGGCGATCGCAACACTTTGTATGGACGAGGCAGATTCGTATCCTGATTTTATATGGGATGTTGCTGTTGGTGACACTTATGGTGGAACAGTTCCCATTGCTCCAGTTTGGTCCAGTTACGTGCTCGAAAAAAATGAGGCTTGCCAAGCTTGCAAGCCCAAGTAGATATTCTCTGGCTTGATCGCCGAGTGCTCGTGCGGATCGAGCAGGAGGCAAGCCTCATATACCCGCTTGAGACAGGAGGAGTCTTGGTCGGCTATGTGGGGGACAATGGTCAGCCAGTTGTCCATGAGGTCGTTGGTCCGGGACCAAAAGCGCTCCATTTAGAAACTCGATTCGAGCCGGACCATGCGTGGCAATGTGAGCAACTCGATAGCTTGTTCTGGAATTCGTCAGGCCAATTGGTCTACTTAGGAGATTGGCATACCCATCCCAATGGAAGCCCCACGATGAGTGGTCTTGACCGGCGCACGATGCGCCGGATTGCGAGGCATGCAGAAGCGCGCATCAGTTATCCGCTCATGCTTATTGAAGGTGGCAGCCCTGGCGCTTGGCAATTGGCAGTCCACCAATTCAAGCCGGCGAAATGGTTCGACCTGCTTTCTTCGGCTTCAGCGCTCGAAATCCAACTATTTTCTTGAGTCAGGTTTAAGCAGGCTGCCCGCGTAAAAGTTCACTGTCAATTCATGTTTCGGCTCCGACTGGAACGCCCGCTTCCAGTCTCAAACTGACAATTCATGCGGCGATATGGCGCACCCCTCGTGCTACACCTCTTTGCCGCGCTTCCCACAGATCGAACGCCATTTGCATACGCAGCCAGAACCCTGCCTCTATCCCCAAGGCAGCCTCTAGGCGGAGCGCCATACCTGCACTGATGCCAGCCCGGCCATTCAACACGGCCGACAACGATTGCCGCGTCACATGGAGAGCCTTGGCGGCATCGGTGACGCTCATCCCCTCGGGCAAATATTCTCGTAGCACTTCACCCGGATGTGCAGGATTGTGCATTTCGCTCATAGCACCTCCTCAGTGGTAGTCCACATAATCCACCAGATCCGCATGAATCCCCTCGAACCGAAAGATCACTCGCCAGTTCCCATTCACACGCACTGACCAGTATTCTTCGTAGTTGCCCGTCAGTCGGTGTAATCGCCATCCCGGCGCATTCATCTGTTCCGCAGATTCTGCTGCATCCAAGGCGGTCAACAAGACCCGCAACTTGGTCGCGTGATCCGGCTGAATTCCCGCCTTACTGCCGCTGCGATAGAACGCCTCGAGCCCCTTGTGACGGAAC
>JAJYPA010000359.1 GCA_021795795.1 Pseudomonadota bacterium
TCAGAATCCCGCGACTGGCGAGATAGGTTTCGACGAGGGTGCCGTGTATATCGACCCCTTGCCCCCAGGTTTCCTTGACGCGGGACAGTTCCTTGCGATGGTTCATTTTGGGCGGCTCCGGGGCTTTCTGGGTGTGGGCAGCCGAAACGGGAAAAGTCGGTTGGACAGCGGCGCTCTTCCCCATGCCAACGGCATCCCGTACCGTCTGAAAACTCTCGGCGCGGGTCCAGCCATGCACATGCTCCAGGAGCATGAAGCCATCCCCGGCCAGCAGTTCGCCGCCGCCCTGGGAGCACACGAAGGTGCCATTGCCGTCCTTGTCATCGAACCGGAAGCGATCCTTGCCGCCGCAACCGGGGCAGGCGCAATGCTTGCCGTCGAGTGCGTGGGCATCGACGCCGAGGCCAGGCAGCAGGTTTTTCCAGTGGCCTCTTGCCGCCGCCGCGACTTCGGAAAATCCGACAGGCTCTTTGTCGATTTCGGTGTAGCGACGGGCGAAATCACTCAGGTTCCCTTTGCAGGGTGCAGTCCCCATGGCTTCCTCCTTGTACGATAACGGCCAGTGCTTTTACGGCGTCCCGAATGACCCGCTGTTCATCCTCAATACGGGTCAGTCGGGTGGCGATCTGTTTCAAATCGGTATCCACGCGATCCACCAGTTTGCTCAAGGTGCTTTCCAGGCGGTTCATGAACTGGTCGGGGTCTTTATATATTTCCCTTTGCAGCGCCAGTCCGACGTTCATGGCGTCGATCACCGGAGCAAAGACCTCGGCCACTTCTCTTGCCAAAGCCGCCAGGCTTTCCGGGTGAATACTGGCAATACGGCGCTCAATCTCGGTCGTCATCGAAAATCCTCCGTGACAATGGGCACAGGCCGCGTATGCGGCGATGGGCTTCAATCTGGTGGTAACGGGCCAATAACTGATGGCGCATGGCGGGCGGGTAGTAATCGTTGCCATAGAGTTGCCCATGCAGGGCTTCGGCTTCGCTGTTCAGTCGTTTTTCCACTTCCGCAACGCGCAGGACATGCGGCGAATAGGAGGGTGATTCCAGGACGGCGGAAAGGGATACCGGAATCTCCTGCAAGCCGACGATCTCCCAGGACTCGGCATTCCGGGGGTTGCGCCCGGCCATGGGCTGAAAATCGCCCCCATGCGCAAAGACTTCCCACACCCGTTCCCGCAAATCCGATGGCATCATTGGGCGCTCTTTGGGCGAGGCCCGAAACGCAGTAGCCAGCGTTCCGCCTGCTTCTTCTCTCTGGGAATCTTTCGGTCCCGCAAGGCTGACAGGACCAGGGACCAGTAGGCTTTTTGCAACATCTGCACACTCCTGTTTTCGTCTGTACCACCGGGGTGGTGCCGATTTTTCAGGAGAACAGGTCGATTTGTGCAGTTTTTTGGGGTGTCGTTTCTGAGCCTGTTGGTCGTTTGGGGGCGTTGGGAAGGGTTGCACCTCGGCAGGGGGCTGGCGCTGCAAAGGCGGGGGCCAGTTCAGATGCAGGCACAGGAATTCGTAACGCCGCTTGCCGAATCTGGGCTTGATCGTCCCGCAGGTGAAACTGGACAAGAGACGCTTCGGTCATGTCTTGTGCCCACGGCCCCGCCAGATGGTCTTGTGGCTGCATGGCAAGAAAATGGTGGTACCACGCGGCATAGGCCGTGATCCAGGCGTCGCGCCCCTCCAGGACTGCGGGAAGATTCAGGGTTTGATGGCCCATGTGCGCTTGATCCCGTCTAAAGGCGCGTCTTCCAGTACCAGGTGAACAGAGGCGAACGCCTCACGCACCTTGAGCAATCGGTCGCGGTCTTTTTGCATGTTCGCCCGTTCCTTTTCAACTTCCGCCAGAGTGGCGGCCACGTTCTGCATCATCTTTTGCCCCTGCTCGATCCATTCCTTCCCGAACTGCAACCATTCCGCGAAGGATTGCTCCAGATCGCGCAAAGAACTTGGTGTGGGTGATGGTTCAGCACCCAGGGAATCCGTCCCTTCAATTACTGGATCGTCCATTTTCCACACTCCATCTATCAGATGAATGGCTCCGGTTTTCGCCAAGATTTTCAGGTCGAAACTCATACCGATCCGGGAAGCCTCCGGCATCGCCGTTTGGTAGGTTTCCCATAGCTGGCCCGGTGTACAAGGTTCCGCCGCCAGGATCGATCGAATGACCGCCGTGCCGTCCATGAGGATCAGTTATCGGGGACGCAGGTGTATCCGGCAGGACAGGGCGGATTGTTGGCGGGCGGCGCGTAGTAGCCGGGTTGCGGTTGCTGGTATTGCGGCTGGCTTCCGTTATGCCCCACGGCATACCCGGCCAGTCCGCCTACACCCGCGCCGATGGCGGCTCCGGCCAGGGGCGCTCCGGTCTGGTTGCCGATCACGGCCCCGGCCAGCGCCCCCAGGAGCGCTCCGCCGCCCGTATCCGCCGTAGTGCCGTTGCTGGCGTAGGGATTGTTGGCGCAACCCGCCAGAGCCAGCGTACCAACCAAGAGGAAAAGGGATGTTTTACGCATGAGGATTCTCCTGAGCGGGTCGTTTGTGAATGGTTGTGCTCACGCAACTTTCCTGGGCGTTGATGGCAGACTGGATGTATTCTGCCGTTGCGGGATCTCGCAATTCTCCGATTATCGCTATGTCCTGGGGGTGACGCATAGCTTCACGGATAGCATCGCTTGATTGTCCTTTGTCAACAATGCAGATTCGGGCCGTGGGTGGTACATCCTGCAAAAACCCGATGATGGATATGCCGGTGTTTTTCGTTTGCGTCATGATATGCTCCTTGCTTTCTGGGTGTTTCTACCTGGGTGATGCCGATTTTGAGGGCAAAGCCGCTTGCAGCGGGCCAGCGGGTTCGTTAATATGACTACCCGTAACTACCTTGCTATCGGAGGCCAATGATGCAGACGATCAACTTGAAGGACGCCAAGGCCCGGTTCTCCAGTGTGGTGGATAAGGTGATCCATGGCGAGCTTGTCACGATTACCCGTCACGGTAAGCCCGTTGCTGCTCTGGTTTCTGTCGAGATGGCAGAGGCGGGCCGCAAGGCACTGGCATCCAGTCGGTGTTCTTTGGTGGACCATCTCAGGGCTTTCCCTGGTGACTTAATTCTTGAGCGGAACCCTTCGCCGTCGCGTGACCTGGAATCATGAGAGGCTTCCTGCTCGATACCGATGTCATTTCCAGTCTATCGCCTACCAGAAACGCAGCCCCGGCGCAGTTTCTCGATTGGCTTGCGCAGATGGATAGCGATGGTAGGCTGTTTTTGTCTGTGGTTTCTGTTCACGAGATCGAGAAAGGCGTTGCGCTTTTGGAAGGCAAAGGGGCCAATCAGAAAGCATCCGTGCTCAAGACATGGCTGGCCGGGCTGGTATCCACCTATGGCGACAGGATTCTTGGACTAGACGCAATGGGAGCCAGTCTGTCCGGGCAACTGGAGGCCAAGGCGATTGCCGCAGGCCACTCCCCAGGCATGGCGGATGCCGTCGTTGCGGGCATCGCCGCCGCCCATTCCCTTACGGTGCTCACTTTGAATATCAGGCACTTCTTGCCTTTCGGTGTTCGCGTAGCTTCCCCGGACGAAGTGGCGATGCGCTAAGTCCGGTGCGTGCCAAGTCCTTGACACGCCACCATCCAGAGGTGTAGAAGGCGAACATGGGCCTGTGAACAGGCTGCGGATAAGTGGGGGTGGGGTATGCCTTATGATTACCAAGGGAATTATGATCCCAATGGATCTTATTCTAGTCCTCCAATCGTTGACAGAAATACACCTTCAAGCAGACACGGAATGTCTGCTGGTACGTATGCGTTTATCTTGATCGCCGGTTTTTTATTGGTTGGTATTTTGTCATTTGTATAACCATGAAACGGATTTTAGTTGTTTTTATAAAATAAAAAGCCCGCTTTGCGGGCTTACTTTTAGCTTTCTATCTGCGTTTTGAATTTACAACCTCCGAATTGTGCTCGCGGGCCATTTGGCCACCCTTATCCTTCGCCCCATCATGCACCCCCTTCTGCTTATCAACAACTCCGCCTTCATTGTAGCCCTGATGGCCGCTACTCGCCCAGGCCATGACCCGCTCGGAAAGGACGAACACTAATTTGAACGCCTCATAAGCGATTATCACCATCAGCGTGGCGTAAACGCCCACCGCACCCACCATATCCAACGGGCCGGTAATACCCCCGCCTGTATCCTGGCTCGAAACAACCGCTTTGGTAATCATGGGGGTCACGAGAGCCGTAAACCCTATGAACAAGGCATAGCCCCCCAATAATCCTAAAACCATGAGAAAAGGGCGGACCATGATGGCCAGGGCGATTTTGTAGCCAGTGGCGCCCCATCCCACGACTTCGTGACCCTCTGGGCTTAAATGCATGATTCCCCACAAAGGCGCGGCCACGATCATCTCGAAGGCCATAAACAGGAATCCCAACAGCGCAACGACCCAGACCATGAAAGGGATCAGCGGCACCACGAAGCTCAGGAAGAAGCCCTCGACGAACAACAGGCCCGCGAGGAACAGGAGAACGGGCGTCACGTCATAATAAACCACCTTGGCTGCCGCATTGGTGGCATTGCCCGCTAGAGGAACCTCCTTGTCGATGCCGCCATTGAGTCCCGCCGCACCAGCGGTTAAAAGCGCATTTCCGACATAAACGGCACTACCCGCAAGCTCCATGCCGGTCCCCAGATTGCGAATGGCAATGAGCGGATTGGCATTGGTACTGGAAATGGCGTCGATAATCAACGGGGTGGCTTGCGCGAACACGCCCCCAATATCGCTACTGGCGTTTTTCGTGGGCTGAACATGCCCTACCAGACTACCGTTTTGCTTGATGAAGCTTTTAGCGCGAGCCTCTGCATTGTTGATATGCGACGATCCCATCTTGCCCAGGGCACTACCCATGTTGATGCCAGTGGCATCCCCAAGGCTGTTTGCCGCCCGTTGCGCGACTTCGTTCCACTGCACAATATCCCAGAACCATTCGCCCGCCGTAGCAAACCCATCAATCTTCGCCGCATTGACGTACTTCGTCACTTGCGCCTGCACCGCCGTATTAGCCGCTGTCTGAATATCGGTCTGCATGGTGGTGTCATAGGCATTGATGGCCTTGATGAAATTCGCATCGTCGGTTCCCGGCTTTACCTCGTCGTAGAGATTGGTGGAGGTCGGCTTGAGGCTGGTTATCAGCGTTCCGATGGCCGTTCCATTGTCGGAGCCGATGGTATTGACCATACTGGCCCCCATCCCCGTTCCTTCCGCCCCGGAGACGTAAGCCACCTTGCCGCAGGCTGAGGACGTTAAGCCCAAGCTGGTCAGTTTGCCCAGCAATCCGCCGCTGTCTGCCGTCCACATATACTCACTGTATTGGGTGGCGTAGGTGGCCTCACCTGGCAAGGGGCTGACGGTTTCCTGATAGCCCTCGAAAACGTGCGCCACGGCATCCAGTGGGTTAATGGTGTTTTCCAGTGTCGGCCCGGTTCGGCTGATCGGATTCGCGCCGGGCCAATAACTATCCGCCGTTTTGTTAATGCCCATTTCGCAGACCTGGGAACCGATAACGCCCTCGGCAATTTGCCCGGTATTGACGGGGCTGACCACTACAGAGCCTACCGGGTCTTTCGCAATGTACTGGATGCTTTGCGCCCACAAGCCGTCACCCGCGCCGATGCTAAAGGTCAGCAGCCAGATCACGATCCCCTGGGCCGCCGACAGCCCGCCCAGGGAAGGTACGGGCAGGATGAGGGCCGCGCCCATGGCCGCTTTCATGGGAATCCACATCGAGGACCATTTCTGCCCCAGGGGTTCGCCCTCATGAGCAGTTTTCATGATACTAGCTCCGATCACATAGGTCAGCAGCAGGCCGCCCAGGATCAGGACCAGGGAGTTGATGTCCATGAGGGCCGTAGTAATGTCGCTGACTACACCGCTGCCCACCCCGCTGATCTGGTGAATGGCGGGGCCGATCGTGTGGGCCAGGATGCCCAGAATCATGTCGTCGCTGGCGGGGGTGGTACTGAATGTACTGGCGAAGCCGGATACGGACCAGAATAGCGTCAATAGTCCGAGCAGGAGAGAGAAGGGTCGCGGCACCCTGCAAGAGGTTCGTTTGCGCATGAGCTTGATCCTTTGTGATGACACGCTCTGGTGGTGCCGATTTTTGGAAGACTACCCCCTCAAGGCCGATGCGCGGGCCGTGGCTCAGGTGCCGGACCACTCAACATATCCAGCAAGTCCATCAGGTGCAGGACATGCCCCAGGGACGGATCGACAAACTCCGTACCGAGTTCATCATCAATTTCGTCGTCGGGTTCCGATAGTTGCTCTTGCCGCTGTGCGGCATTTCGTGCAGCTTCCAGATTCGCCAATGCTTCGTTTATGTCCATTCTTTTCTCCTGATATGCAAAAGGCTCCAGAGCGGAGCACCGATCAAAAATTCAGCGGCCAGAAAAACAAAGCCCAACAGGGCTAACGTCCAAACGGTGAAAGGCATTATTTCTACTGTATTCATTTCCAAGACTCCTGCCACCGCTCCGGTTCCAAAAGACCACCCATTTGCTGTTTGACCGCCTCGTCGGCAAGTCCATATATCAGTCCCATTATCAGCGCTCCTCCCCAAAGTTCGGGGCTGAGCAAAGCCGTTCGCAATAGGCCAAAAGAGTTCAGGGTTCCGCTCTGAATGCCCACCAGAACCATAAACCCCATAATGACCAGCCCCATGCTGAATGTGCTCCGGGCCAACATCGCAAGTGATAACCGCCGCCCATAGAATGTTGCAAAATCCTTGAATGGCAGCCTGTTATCAAAGCGGGCCGTGTACATACCAGTTTCCTCGTTTTTCGTCGCTTCATATTTCATGACAAGCTCCATAAAGATTCCTAAATGTGTTTAAGCATTGCTGCGTTCATTTTTCCAAGTATCAAGGAAATAATGGGCATTTGTCCCAGGTTCCACATCAGCAAAGCCGCCAAACCAAAAAGCACCAGCAGTTTCTTTTCGGGATTCGCCGTATGGTGATTAATCCCAGGCCACCAGACAAACATCATCATGTAATCCAGATAAAGCGTACCACCCATGATAATCAGCATAAAAAATATCCACGCCAATGCTGTTCCGTTTATTTCGGAAGATTCTACGCCCTCATTTTGTTCCATAGAAAACCTCAATCCGCACTGCGGGAACGAGAAAGCATTTGGACCATGTAGCGACCATGTCCCAGGCTTTTGATGGTAGCTCTTCCGACCAGATTGCGAGTCCCCCAGAGCGGAGGGATGTTTCGCTCTGACCGTGATGTTGGAATAACGAAACCGAAATGCAGCAAGACCCGATCCGATGGCGCTAGCAGGGCAGAAACTTTCGGCGGCGTGGGCGCGTAAGAACGCTGTAGTGACAGCCCAAAAATCAGAAGGGGTAAACCGACCAACCACGCGAATATCAAATCGAGCACCGTTCTCCACCAGGGACGGCGAGCCGTTATCCAGGAGGTCGCCATTTCCAGTGTCCTCACCAGGTAATACATCAAAATAGCAAACAGAAAATAAGCAGCTATCGTGATATAACCAGTCTTGAGTGCGTGTACAAAGCCGGGAGAGAAGATGATGGCTCTGGCGAAAAGGTGCAAGACTGATCCAAAGCAGAACAGCACAAAAAACAGGCCGTATATCAAGGTGGCTAGCCCTAAAGCCAGAGCAGTTTGATTAGCGAGCCATATCAAAAAATGGCCTGCTCCGCGCAACATCGGAGAAAACTTAACCCCGGAGGTTTTCGGTAATGGGGCGGTCATATTCATGGGCCAAGCTCCTGTAGCAATCTTTTCATAGGGTGATGCCGATTTTTACTGCGCGGTATCGGTTCCTTGCCGCTCTACTTCATGCCGCATGACTTCCTGGGTCTGTTGCGCGAGCAGGGTGGCCAGCGCCGTTTCCTCATTGGTTTCCATGCGAAACCGTAAATAATCGTGCTGCAATTTTTCCGCCACCATGAGCAGCCTTTGCTTTTGCACAGAGGCGCTATGCAGGCTTTGCAATTTGTAACTATTCACCAGGGGTACAGTCACCCCATGGTGGGCTGTGGGGTTTCCCCCTGAAAGGATTGGACCAAGGCGTGCAGCAGGTTAGCGCCCTGCTTGCGTAAGG
>JAJYPA010000360.1 GCA_021795795.1 Pseudomonadota bacterium
CATGCAGTTGCCCGACGCCGGTGCCTCCGGCGCAATCGCTACGTCTGCAGCGATGGAGTGACTATAGTGCCCACAAATCATAAACACTAATCACTATTAATTATTTTTTTCATAAGTCTTAACTGATGTTATGATTGCCGGGGAATATTTTTGGACGCCGAGATAGGGGGTATCCATCGCCGGATGGAAGTATATAATTAACTCTATATTCCTAATGCAATTTAGAATGGGAGCATCGAATACTATGGCGCCCGCTGGAAAATCGAGGCTGGTTTCAAAGAGATCAAACAGGGAATCGGCAGTGCCCGTAGCCAGACTCGGACCGCTGACTCAGTCACCAACCACCTCACTTTCTGCCTGATGGCTACCACTCTGGCCTAGATTTATGCGGATCGCATTGAGGCAGACCCCGAGCGCCCCCATAACGTCAAGGGTCGAACCAGCTTTGCCCTCTCCGATGTCCGTAGGCTTATCGCTAAGGAAGCGCTATCCGACCATTTTCTGGGGGTTTGGCCCGATTACTGCCAACCCCTCCATAAATCATTCACCCAGGTGCTCATGCGCATGGTGCCTTGAGTGTTGGTGGTCGACAGAATGTAAGATTCGGTGAAACTTCAGATAATATGTCAGCATAAGGACAACAAGCGATAGAAACAGGGAAAACCGCATGTGTCGACGAACAATAAAAAGAAACCTCGCCTTTCTAATCGGGAGCATCCTATTTTCCAGCCTGCAGATTTCGCACGCCGCGACAGAGATACCTCAAGCCCACCTCATGCGGGAGGCTGCGGTCAAAGATGCTCACGCCGGGAAGGTCAAAAAAGCCATCGTCATTCTGCAGCTAGCCAGAAAAACATATCCAGACGACCCTTTTCTCCTTGGCGATTTGATCATCCTGCTGGAACAGAGCCATCGTGACCATACTATCGCCATCTTGACAAAACGGCTGACGCCCAAAGCCGTACCCATTTACGCCAGAGTCGACTGGGCTATAGCTCTACGCAATGCCCATCACTATGCGGAGGCGGCTCAAGCCTTGAAGGGCGTGCAGAAGGCATTAGGGCTGAAAGCCGAGATTCTCTACGCGATGATTCTCGCTGAAGTCGGCAAAACACAGGACGCAACAGCTGCGCTGCCATCTATATCTAATCCCTGCCTGAGCGTTTCTGAACTGGATCATATGGCTTACGTTTTCCGCCTGGCAAACCAACCAGAGAAAGCACTGCAACTGAGCACCAGGGCGTTTGCGATGAGCAAAGGGAGAAACCATTCGGCCATCCGCGAGGAAGTCTTTTCCCTTTCTGACCTAGGCGCCGCACATGCGGCAGATCATCTAGCCATGGCACATAAACGATTATTTCATAAGGATACAATAGATCGCCTGATCGTGGACAAAGATGCCATGAATATTCGTACAAATATCGCGGAACGTACCCATTTTGATAACCACGATGAGTACATGCGGCGTAACGCATATCTGAATCTTGAACTCAAGCAGGTAAAATCAGACAACGCTACTGTCGAAGATGATCCCACACAATACCTGCGTTCATCGTTCAATGAGATCAACCTTCTTAGAGAGCTTGGAAAGATGCGCGAACTGATGAGCGTATTCCATCGGTTGACACTGCAGCACTCTCAACTCAATGACCGCTCACACGTACCTGAATATGTGCTGCGCGCTTTGGCAGATGCCTATCTGCACTTGCACGATCAGCGTCGGGCTATTTCTCTATACCGCTACCTCATTGCCGCCAATCCTGGTATTAACGTAGAGGTATACATAGATCTTTATTATGCCTATCTTGCCAATGAGAATTATAACAAGGCAGACAAGCTATTATCATGGATAAAAAAAGAAACACCGACCTGGCGCTATGCAAAACCACCGGCCAAATATCGTAAAGTCAACTGGCAACGAGTGAGCATAGATATCTTGTGGGCCATGAATCAAGCGTATCGCAATAATAACCACCTATCCATAGAGCGGTTACGCGCCCTGCATGATCGTGCCCCGCGTAATGTCGGAATCATTAACTCCCTAGCGACGGTAGAGCGATGGAATGACTGGCCGACACTTGCCATGCAGACGACGCGATTGGCCGTCGCCTACGCACCCTTCTCCAAAGCCACCCTGCTGAATCTTGCCGACAACGCCAGAGACCTTGGTCGCAACCAAACGTGGGGTAGAACCATTACCCAATTGCATCGGATTTTTCCGCGTGATGGCAGCATTCGCAGAAGTTACCGTGCTTATACCAACCGATCGCTGCCAAAAATATCTTCGCGTGCAGAATTTGGCAAAAGCACCGGTGGTGGCGGGCTTTCCACGGGTAATCGCGATGCGGCCGTCGAAAGCGCTCTAAAATCTGGATGGTTTGCACAGAATTGGCAAATATTCCTCCATCAGCAGTATCTATATGCGCAATTTAACAATGGTTCAGCCAGTTTCAACAGGTTTTCTTTGGGCAGCGAATGGAAGCATCGACGCATGTTTGCGTCCGTGGCGATTGGCAATGACCAGTTGACGGGGCAAAACCTCGGTATATCCGCAACCTGGGCACAGTGGCTTGATGACCATTGGGACTATACTATTCGCGGCAATACCTATTCTCTTAGCCTTCCCTTGCAAGCCAAGCAGGCTGGACTCAGAGGCGAAAGTCTGGGAGGGAGCCTGCTCTGGAGACACAGCGAATCCTTGTCTGCACAAGGCGCATTGTCACTCCTTGCCATCAGTGACGGTAACCAGCGTATCGATATGACAGACTCTGTGATAAAACAAGTGTTCGCCAGTCCCCACCATATAGTGAATGCAGTGGCCAATCTCTGGATTGAACATAATACCCAACCTGGGAGCGCTTACTTCAATCCACGCAACATGGGAAGTGTAACACTGGGAGTCCGCCACCAATGGATCACCTGGCGTCACTACTCCAACTCGCTGACGCAAGTCATGTCAGCCAATACCGGCGTCGGTTGGGAGAGCTCTTATGGTAACAATCCAGTTTTTTCAATTCGATATGAACAACTCTGGAAATTTCGACACCAGCTGTCACTGCGTTATGGCATCGGCTTACAAGGAAGTCGCTATGATGGCCTCTATGGGCAACGTCTGTATGTATTTTTCGGATTTTCTGGAGTTCTCTGATGCCTGACGGCAGGTTTGACATATCCGTGCTATATAGAAGAGATCTACACCAATAAATTGAGATCTGCAAAGTGCATGTGCATGCTTTTTCTAGAGGGTAAACACCATGTATTCCAGACGAAACTTTCTTAAAACACTTTCCATTGGCGGCGGCCTGTTTCTATTGCCATGGCGCAACGCATTTGCTGATGCAACCCCTAGCGGACCATTGGTTGCCATGTTGCCCAGTCTTCCTAAAGATATGTTTGTGACCATCTGTTGCCATGATGTGCGTGACGATGTATTGCCCGATGTGGATTCGGATCCTTATGCCATCAATACCCGCAATCTGATTGCCTTGTTCGACTGGTTCAAGGCCAACAAATGGCATTCCTTGTCCGTACAGCAAATCATAGATGCCCGTAGCGAAAAATTTCAGATCGAGAAAAACTCTTTTCATATCTCTTTTGATGATGGATTGGAAAGCTTCTATTCAAAGGTCTTTCCATTATTGAAGGCCTACAACTATTCTGCGGTGCATGCTCTGGAGACCAACTGGATAGAACGGACTCACGAACACCAGCCCGTACACTATCTTCAGAACGAGACGCTGCTGCATCGACGCGCGGCCAGGCATTCATCAGCAAAAAGCGCCCGAACACCGGATCAGGTGCAATATGACGTATCGCAGGCGCATCACTCCCCCAACTTGGTGATGCCCGGAAAGATCGATTATAACGGGATGGAGTTCGGTGCCCCCGATTTCGTAACATGGGAACAAGTGCAGGAAATGCATGCATCCGGACTGGTGGAGTTTGCGAGCCACACGCATCGCTCTCATCATGGTATTCTCGCTAATCCGCAAGGTAATGAGGAAGCTGCGACCTACACGCGGCAGTATCTTGCTCACCTGAAACGATACGAAAGTGACCATGAGTTCCATGATCGCCTCTATCTGGATTTCCAGCAGAGTACGGATACCATTCACCATCACCTAGGAGTCAGGCCGCGTGTTCTGGTGTGGCCTTTTGGCGCTGCTACACCAGAGGTGAACGAAATTGCCAAAGAAGCGGGCATGCCCGTCACCTTTAGTTTGTACAGCAGGACGCTCACGCACATAAAGCAGCCCACCTTGTCTTTTGGGAGGCTGCTGATGATCAATGACCCCATGGCTATGGACATAGTCGCAAACATTCAGGATGTCCTAACACCTGCTCCCGCTATTGAGCGGGTACTACAAGTCGCTCTGGATGATATCTACGATGAATCTCCAAAACAGATCAACCGAAATCTGAGCGTACTGTTGGACCAGGTTAAGGCCATGGGGGTGAGCACCATCTACCTGCAGGCCTTCGCCGATCCTGACGGCACCGGAAACGCAGCGGCCATGTATTTTCGTAATCGCGTGCTTCCCATGCGGGGGGATATATTCAACCGAGTGGCTTGGCAACTCATATCCCGATGCGGGGTCCATGTTTATGCGCTTATGCCGCTGCTGGCATTTACGTTGCCCAACATCCAAGAGCAACAAGCGTTAGCGGTCAAAATTCGAAACACGCAAGGAGAGATCGTACCATCGCCACGCAAGCGGCAGCGCCTGAGCCCTTTCCTACCCGAATCCTTGCGGCTCGTTACGATGCTGTATGAGGATCTAGCCAAAAGTCAGCCCGCCATATCCGGCGTGGTCATTGGAGATGATGCCTATCTCGACGCGGACGAAGATGCAACTGCTTCAACTTCTGCGGCACTCTGGCCAGGCAATGGCAAGCCCGTGTCATACTATCCGCTGACGCCAGACGAAAAAACCCAGGCGCTCATCGAGTTCGGAAAGATGGTTACAGAACGGATGCAATATTACACGAACGTCAGTCAACATTTTTCTGTAGCCCGTAACATCTACGCGCGGGTGATAACCCATCCAGAAACTCAGGGCAGGTTTGCCATGGCCATGGCCCCATTTCTGGAAAACTATGACTGGGTAGCCTTAGAGGCGATGCCCTATCTGGACGGTACCACCATGCCACCTGATGCGTGGCTCAGAAAACTCGCGGCCAAGGTTGCCCACTATGATCACGCTCTGAATAAAACCGTATTTCTTTTACAAGCGCGCAATTGGGCCGCCAAAAAATGGATCCCAGCCGTCACCATCAAGAAGTGGTTAGATATCCTGGAGCGTCATGGAGTGCTAAATATCGGCATATGCCCGGACGATTTTTTGAGCGGGCATCCTTCTTTTCAGGAAACATACGAAGGATTTAGTCTGCATAGATTTCCCGCTCGTGGAATTATTTAAAGACTTTCGCTGCCGTTCTATGCCAACAGTTGTGTTCAAGGATAAATAAATGTTCAGAAATATTTTATTCTCTTATGCCTTCTTCTACCCCTTGTTTATGGCATGGATATGGATGGTGGGAGGCACCTGGTATTATTGGCGATGGGAACGCAGGATTGGCCTGCCAGACTCCCCTCCGGAATACACGCCTAAGCCGTACGCCAGCATTCTTATTCCCTGCTTCAACGAGGAGCAGAATGTCCAGGATACAGTAGCCTATGCTCTGGCCTCCGATTACCCCAATTTTGAGGTAATCGCCATCAACGATGGCTCTACGGACAATACTAAATCCATACTGAATGAGCTTGCCAAAGCGCACGCTAATCTGCGTATCGTACATTTGCATGAAAATGAGGGAAAAGCGCTTGCAATGCGAGCAGGTGCTATCGCCGCACGTAGCGACTATCTGGTTTGTATAGACGGTGATGCCCTGCTACACCCCACGGCGGTCACATGGATCATGTGGCATTTTTTAACAGGTGTACGTGTAGGAGCTGTCACTGGCAATCCGCGCATCCTGAATAGGACCACCATTCTTGGAAAGCTTCAGGTTGGTGAATTCTCTTCAATAATTGGGTTAATTAAACGTGCACAACGTGTTTATGGAAAAATATTTACTGTGTCCGGTGTCATCGGTGGATTTCGGAAAACAGCACTACATCACATCGGTTACTGGTCCGAAATCATGGCTACTGAAGACATCGATATTTCATGGCGAATGCAATTGGCGCATTGGGATGTGCGATATGAACCGTGTGCTCTCTGCTATATATATATGCCGGAAACTCTCAGAGGATTGTGGAAACAGCGTCTACGCTGGGCGCAGGGCGGCGTCGAGGTACTGTTACACCATGGCAAAGAATTATTCTCTTGGCGTAGTCGTCGCTTCTGGGGAGTGGCTATCGAATATCTCGCTTCGGTGATCTGGGCCTATGCAATGCTTACCATAATATTGTTATATTTCGCTGGGGTATTTATACCCATTGCGCCTTCTTGGTATGTATATACCTTGCTACCGCAATGGAATGGGGTAGTGCTCGGGTGCACCTGCCTGGTTCAATTCACGGTGAGCATGATTATTGATAAACGATATGAACCTGATCGCAAGTATTTTCGCACCTACTTCTGGATTGTCTGGTACCCTTTGGTTTTTTGGCTAATTAACCTAGCCACGGTAGTAGTAGCTGTTCCGAAGGTTCTAATCTCAGGCCGTGCCAAGCGTGCGCGGTGGGTGAGTCCGGACAGAGGTCTACGGCCACGAGAGGAGAATACCGATGTCTGAAGTTCGGCCGCTGATACCTGAATTCATTTATAACTCTCACCTAATGCGGAGCAGAGAAAATATAACGTCGCTCTCAATCGCTGTGATTGCCTGGTCTTTATGGTTCTACCTTTTTGCTCCTATACTAACGCTTTTTGGATGGATTTTCGGTTATGACAGGTTCTCGGTATACGTCTGGCAAGACCCGCACGGCACATGGTATAGCTTGGCAATATTTACCTTAAGTGTTTCAATATTCTCCACAGTATTTATCCTTTGGGCTATTTATAATAAATTGAGATTCGGAAAGTTAAATCGTAGACGCCAGATTGACTGTATCAATAATGAGGATGTGGCTTCCTTTTTTTCTTTGGATGTAGAAGAGATAAGGAATGCGCAATCTGCAAAAATTATTGAGGTATGCCACAAAGAAAATGGCAGCATCATGAAAATTATTACTCTTTCGCAACAAGAAAAAACAACCATCATCCATTACGATGATACATAGATGATTAACGATTGTAAACGTGCCATTCAATAACCACTATTTTCTCCATAAAACAAGAAAATAAGGTGAACATAATCATCTTCCGCAGTGTAAGGATCGCATCATAACTTACTGATTATAAAACGCAAGAGGCCCGTTCAATGGCTATCCTACGCAATTTACTCACCCCGTTTCAAGCAGAGTTTTCCGACACCCGACTGGGCGGCGAGCGCTCCCACTGGTTTATCTTTATCTTGCTGGCTGGCTGGCTGGCAATCATCGTCCCCTTTACTTCCTCCATGAGCTCTTACCACCGACCGACAATATGGCGCCATTTCAAAGCGCCTAAAATGGGGTCTCGAACGGTGTTAAGAATGGGTGTTTTTAGCTCCTTTCGCAATGGCGGTTTTAGGAGATTCTGGGAGCGGCCGCGGGGCGAGGAAACTCTCGCCCTCCAGGATCAGTCGATAGGCGCCGTGGCGTAGCCGATCCAGGGTGGCCACCCCGAGCATGCGGTTAGCCGGGAAGATATCTCTCCACTCGGCAAAGTCGAGATTGCTAGTCAGCATGGTAGAAACTCGCTCATAACGTTCGGCGATGAAGTCGTGGAAGTCTTCATCATGGGGTGAAGCATGGGTTTGAGTCCGCAGTCGTCTATGATCAGCAGGGATACTTTGGCTTTGGCGCCGGGATAGGGAGTATCCACCAGGGCAGCAGTCTTGGCGTTACTCTGTTCGCGTGCCATCATCCACCGATGAACCCCGATCCCCTATATTCTTCGCGCTCATGAGCAGTCACCACCCCTTGCGCAGCGTGCTCAAGGTAGGCAGCAATACCATGGTGTCACGCCTGTTGGGCTTTGCCCGCGACGTGATTCTGGCGCGGCTCTTTGGCGCTGGCGAAATGGCCGAT
>JAJYPA010000361.1 GCA_021795795.1 Pseudomonadota bacterium
GTGTATACATGTACTGGACTTCTGGGGTCACCGTAAAGTGCTTGCCACTATAGGTATAATACAGACCATATAGGTCACTATTGTCATAGACCAGAGAACTATCGACATATCCATTCTTGGAAAAAGCTAAGGAAGACAGATCTGAAACTGTTCCAGTATGCCCTGTATTTCCCGCGGCATAAAGAGAAACTGCATTTTCACGGTCAATCGTATAGGTCAGCAGCCCAGAAATCACATTGTAGCGGTTTGAAAAATATCCATCATTCCAGGATAAAGAAGCGGATAATGGACCTGCCGAGTAGTTCACCTGAATACCACGACTGTAGGAGGGTTCAATGGTCCAGGGGAATCCACCTTCGATATTCATTCTGTTGAAATCCAAAGTCCCTGTATAACCCAGAAGAGTTGGAAGCTGGCCGAGACTTACCGAAAAGCTGCTGTCAGGCACAATTGATACGTAGCCTTCAGGCAGAGCAGTAAAGTCATTAATGGTATTGGATGCTGACGAGAAGGGTTGACCAAGATTTGGAAAATTGTATGCACCAGCAATAAGATTAAATTGAATTAACCCACTGGACTTATTGATCATCACCAATCCATTGGTGATGGCCGCACCAAAATTCTTACTATTCAAGCCAGCACCAGGAATGGAAGGATTGGTTTGCGCGACTCCCATGGCGGAGGCGACACCCTGGACATTTAATTCGCTCAGTTGACCAGCGTTGAATTTGAGCGGAGGTGGAATGGAAAAACCATCGGCATTAGCCAAACAAGAAATGGCTGATAACATACCACCCGTAATTAAAGCTGATGTTTTTGAAAAATACGTGTTAGTTCTCCTAATAATAAAGTTTTTAACACACCGCTGCTTTACATCTTATACTTAATATATCCATCCGTTACCTCAAGAACACTTCACCGGAACATCCTTTATGCTTCCGACTACTTTACACATATCGTGACACTTTTTATCTAATGAACAGCATAAAGAACAGATGGGGCCATCATGGAATGGACAGCAGGCCATATCTTCTTTTTCATACTCAAAACCACAGGTCGAACAGTTAAGCACATCGTGGTGAGTACCTGCGTGATAATGCGGGTCTCTGGCAATGTAATATTTCCCTTTGGTGAGAATCGCAATAATAGGAGAAAGACTAAAAGCGAGGAAAAGTGCAATAAAGGCACTGAACGATTCTCCCCAGGATCCAAACGCCCCAAAAAATGCAGCTACAGAAACAATGGAAGCGATCACCATCGCTCCGAAGCCTACCGGATTGAAGTTGTAGAGATGCGCTCTTTTGAATTCAATATAAGATGGACTCAACTTCAGCAGTGGTTTGTTGATGACCAGATCAGCCACAATCGCACCAATCCAGGCTACAGCTACATTCGAGTAAAATCCAAGGATTGTGCCCAGAACAGAGAACATATTGCCCTCCATCAGCGCAAGAGCAATACCTACATTCAGGAAGATATAAATGACACGTCCAGGATGACGGTGCGTCAAGCGTGAAAAGAAATTCGACCAGGAAAGCGATCCGGAATAGGCATTCGTCACATTGATTTTGATTTGTGACATGAAAATAAATATGGCGGCCAGAATCAACGCAACAGCCGGGAAAGCATAGCCAAATCCCGCAATATACATATGAATGGGCTCATTGGCATTCGCCAGTGGCGTACCATGGGTTGCGGCAACCGAAGAAAGAAAGGAACCCATGAGCTGCTTGGTTGCCCCCAGAACCACCCAACCTGGACCAGCAGCCAGGACGGCAAACCACCACTTCCATTTTTTCACCGGATTAATCTTAGGCATAAAGCGTAAATAATCAGCCTGCTCGCCAATCTGAGCGATCAATGAAAGTGCGATTCCGGCAGCACTCCCCCATAGCAGTGGATTAAATCCTGCACCGCTGGGGGACTTGCCTGCAAATTGTACCCAAGAAGCGACGGTTTGGGGGTCCTTGATCAGAATGGCAGCAATAGGGATAACAAACAGCCCGATCCAAATAGGGTTCGTCCATTTCTGGACCACTGAGAGCGCCGTCATTCCAAACAACACCAAAGGGATAATGATCAGAGAGGAGATGATGTAGGAGAGGGCTATGGGGGTGCCTAAAAAGAGGGTAAACGCCTGAGACATCACCGAACCTTCGAGGGCAAAAAATATAAACGTAAATGAAGCATAAATAACCGAGGTGATGGTCGAGCCCAAATACCCAAAACCGGCACCTCGGGTCAGCAGATCGACATCCACATTATATTTGGATGAATAATATGCAATGGGTATTCCCGTAAGAAAAATAATCAGTGCGGCGGTTAAAATTCCCCATAAGGCATTGGTAAATCCATACTGAATGGCCAAAGAACCGCCGATAGCGAGATCAGCCATATAGGCAATACTACCCAAGGCAGCCATCGCCACACCATACTCCGACCATTTACGAAATCTGGATGGTGCATAGCGCAGCGAATAATCTTCAAGAACAGGATTGTTGACCAATCCTCCAAAAATGCGTTTTGTCCGTGTTTCAGGACCTTTGCTTACACTTGTTGCCATTTTGCTCTCCTTAATCTGATTAAAACTGATATTTATTTGTCTATATAGAGCTAACCGACATTTCCTTAATGATGAATTAAAATATATTAGTACTATTTTTTAAATACGCACCTGTTTAATACGCCATGTTTTTTTCTAGCCTTGCCTCATACAGCATGCTCAACGTAATTTTACGCACTTCTAATCGGCTCGCTTCTATGTGTGATCTTAATAGTCGTTGCGCTTCACTGATTCGGCCCCGCTGAATTTGCTCCAGGATCGCCGCATGTTCTTGGTAGGTGGCGTTTACTCTCTGAGATTTCGTAAAATCCAGGCGGCGAATAATCCGCAAACGATCCATCACGTCCTGATGAATGCGTGACATCTCTGCGTTTCCACCGGTTTCGACCAAGCCCGCATGAAATTGTTCATCCTGCAGCCAGATGGCTTTGGCATCACTTTCACGTTCATCGGGTAAACAACACCAAGTAGTCATGAGCATTGTTATGCTGGAGATATTTTCTTTGCGTACCAAGCGTTGCAGCGAAGACTCTTCTAAAAGAATTCGTATTTCATACAGTTGATCAAATTTATCAAAATCGAGCGGGCGTACTTGCCAGCCCACTCTGGGCATGACCCGCACATAACCTTCCCGTTGCAGCCGGAACAGTGCTTCACGAACCGGTGTGCGGCTCACTTCCATCCGCGCGGCAATTTCGTTTTCACTAAAATAATCGCCCGGTAACAGGTAAAAATTAAAAAGCTCTTCTTTTAATCGCAGATAGGTTTCATCCGCGCGATTAGCAGCGACATCTAACGGTATGGGAGTTTTTTTATTCATTGGCTACTTGCTCTCGGGTATCCAGAATGAGCAATGGCACGCCATATCTCACGAGCTCCCCAGTTTTACAACAGTGTGCGCTGACCACTCCGGAACACGGTGCAAGTATGGTGAACTCCATTTTCATGGCCTCAAGAATAACCAGAGGTTCTCCGCTTTTCACCGAAGCACCAGGTTCTACCAGATATTTCCAAACGCTACTGGTCATATCGGCCGGCACCGGGATTTCAAATTCATCCAGCTCCCGGGTTTGGTCTTGCGATGCCCCAGTCACATCTTCCATTTGGAGGTCCTGTTCTGACCACAGGGTCACCTCTGCCGCAAACGCCTCATCCTGCCGGGACTGAAAGTGGGCAATCTCTGATGCATTTTCTTCCAGAAACTGCTCATAAGCACCCAGATCAAAAACGGTCTCTTCAATGTTTATCTGGTAAGTACCGTAACGGAATGCCTCTCTATGCTGAATGAGTTCGTCTTCAGTAACCGGATAGAAGCGCACCTGATCAAAAAACCGGAGTAGCCATGGCTTGCCCTGGGCAAATTGTGGGTTGCGCAAATAAGTATTCCAGATGGGCAAGGTGCGGCCCACCAGTTGATACCCACCTGGAGAGTCCATGCCATAAATGCACATGTACACGCCGCCTATTCCCACCGTACCTTCCGCCGTAAATGTGCGTGCCGGATTATATTTGGAAGTGCGCAAACGGTGGCGCGGATCAATAGGTACAGCGCAGGGTGCGCCGAGGTAAACGTCCCCCAGACCCAGTACCAGATACGAGGCGTCGTAGATGGTATCCACCACGTCTTGCACCGAATCCAGCCCGTTCATGCGGCGAATGAATTCCACATTATTGGGCAACCAAGGTGCGGTATCGCGTACGGATTGACGATAACGACTGACCGCCTCCAGGGTCGCACTATCTTCAAAAGCCAATGGCAGATGCACGATGCGGCCCGGTACCTGCATACTCTGAATGGATGGCAGGCGATTTTCGGTTTCCTGCAAAACGGCAATCAACTGTGCCTGAGGGATGACCTGACTGTCATAGCGGATTTGCAGCGAACGTACGCCCGGTGAAAGCTCCTCAATCCCGGGTTCGTTGCGAGCGTTCAGCGCCTCCATCAAGGCATGCACCCGAAAGCGCAGACGCAAATCCAGCACGTTATCGCCATACTCAAGCAATACATAATGATCACCGGCCTGGCGATAAACGATGGTCGGGGATTCTGGCTGTGCCTGATGGCGGCCCAGTATCGCCTCACCAGACGTACAAGCCGGCGGGTTTAGCAGAGAAAATTCTGCTGGAGAAGCCATAGTCTGAATGGCATTTTCCTGAAGCTGTTCCAGCCGCAGGGCCGTGTCAAAATCCAGGGGAACAAAACGGATGCGATCACCGGGTTTGAGTTGACCCACTTTCCACAGCTCAGCCTTGGCAATGGTAGCGGGACAAACAAAACCACCTAAACTTGGCCCGTCCTTCCCCAAAATCACCGGCATATCACCGGTAAAATTGATGGCGCCAATCGCATATTCCGTATCATGAATATTGGAAGGATGCAGTCCAGCCTCCCCACCGTCAGACCGGGCCCATGTTGGGCGCGGTCCGATCAAGCGAATGCCGAGACGATTGGAGTTGTAATGCACTTCCCAGTCGGTTGCAAAAAATTGCTGGATGAATTCCGGCTGAAAAAAATCCGGTGCACCATGCGGACCATACAGTACCCCAATAGTCCAGTGGTCTGTGAAGCTGGGGATCAATTCTGCCGGAATCGAAGCTGTAGGTGCAGTGACTGTCGATACGCCGAGGGGAAGTAGATCACCACTGCGGACAGGTCTTCCACCATGTCCGCCAAACTGGCCCAAGGCAAAGGTGCTCCGACTGCCGAGATAGGCAGGAACATCAAACCCACCTGCCACCGCCAGATAAGCTCGACAACCCGCCGTCATGCGCCCCATATCCAGAATTTGTCCGGCGCGTACGGCAGTGCTCTGCCAGGATTTTATGGCCTGACCGTCCAAGGTGGCGTTCAGATCCGCACCCGTCAAAGCGATGTGCGTATCTTCCTGAAAACGGATTTTTGCCCCTACCAGCGTGCATTCCATTCCAGCGGCATCCGCCGGATTGCCTACCAGACGATTGGCCAACGCGAAGGCGTAATCATCCATCGGGCCTGAGGGGGGTACCCCAATATGCCAGTACCCGACCCGGCCCGGAATATCCTGAATGGTACTGTAAGTACCTCCGTCTAGTATTTCCGCCACCCGAGGATGAAAAGTAAAGGTACTCAGCGCGGTGGTCGATAATTGCGCGTTGACCAACAAGGGCGCCCGCGATATTTGGCGCAAATAATCCAGATTGCTGACAATGCCGGCGATCCGCGTTCGTGTCAGGGCATTTTGCAACTTGGCTACGGCCTGTTGCCGGTCCTGTCCATGCACAATGATTTTGGCAATCATCGGATCATAGAAACTGGAAATTTCGGAACCGCTTTCTACATAGCTATCTACTCGGATATCTTCCGGGAAAACCACTTCGGTTAATGTGCCGGGAGACGGCTGAAAATCCTTGAGGGGATCTTCCGCATAAAGGCGGGCTTCAATGGCTACCCCCTGGGTCTCGGGACGGTGATCCAATACCGGCGGATGCCCTGCGGCTGTCTGTAGCATCCATTCGATCAAGTCTATCCCGGTCACCATTTCGGTAATGGGATGTTCCACTTGTAAGCGGGTATTCACCTCCAGAAAGTAGAACGCATCCCGATCCGCTTCGTACATAAACTCCACGGTACCCGCACTGCGGTAGGCGACGCTTTGTCCTAAACGCTCGGTTGCGGCAAACAGGGCCGCACGCGTTGCAGCAGGTAGGTCTGGTGCAGGCGTTTCTTCCATGACTTTCTGATTGCGACGTTGCAAAGAACAATCGCGATCTCCCAAAGCCAATACTTTGCCCAGTCCATCACCAAAAATCTGGACTTCTACATGGCGTGCCTGCGATACAAATCGCTCTAAAAACACCCCGGAATTGGCGAAGAAATTTTGTCCCAGTCGCTGCACAGATTCAAAAGCCTGGCGCAGTGACGCTTCATCGGCACAACGGGTCAGGCCAATCCCCCCGCCTCCGGCGGTACTTTTCAGCATGACCGGATAGGTAATGCGTTCTGCTTTCTGGCAGGCCTGTTCAATATCGCGCAGCAACTCCGTGCCTGGTGCCAGAGGCACACCCGCCTTGATGGCGATTTCGCGGGCGGTATGCTTAAGGCCAAACTCACGAATCTGCGGCGGTGTTGGTCCCACAAATGCGATGCCCGCCTGTTCACAGCTTTCGGCAAACGCCGCATTTTCACTCAGGAATCCGTAGCCGGGAATAATCGCTTCCGCACCTGTATGTAACGCAATATTCAGAATTCGATCGGCCTGGAGATAGCTTTCTGCGGGCGTATTACCTCCCAGACCCACAGCGATATCCGCGTCCAGCACATGGCGGGCGTGTCGGTCGGCATCGGAATACACCGCAACACTGGCAATACCCAGTTTACGCAGGGTTCGTTGTATGCGTACTGCAATCTCGCCCCGGTTGGCAATCAGCACCTTTCGAAACATGTCAGCCATGGTCAAGCTCGTTGTTGTTTACAGGGAGGGTACTGAGATAAGCCCGCCAGCCACCCAGATGGGTGATGTCTTTTGCATCGTTCTGGGCGATGCCTTCACAGATGAAACCCTTCACGCTGCGTCCATCGCGAAGGGTAATGGTCCCGATCCCCAGAGGCGCCGGTATTCCGCGCATGAGCTGCCCTAGTCCAGTGTCACTTAGGGACCATAACTCCACTTCGATTCCCGCTTCTCTGACAGATTGATCACAGCGCACCAGCCCCGGCTTGGGCGGAACACTGTCTCTCAGGGCAAAGAGACGATAATTGGCTGCGGTATAAGTGCTCTCCAAAAAAGTGGCACCCAGACTGAGCAATTGGTGATTGAGCGGTTGGCCGCGCAGGTGGGCACCCACCACGGCCACAGTAATGGCTCCGTCTTGGGTTTTTGCTGCCGCCATCGGCTGACTGACGGGGGCGGGAATATCCGACATACCCAGTTTCCAGGGCATGAGGTCCTGCCACTGTCTGGCAAAAGCCAGCAATGCTTCATCCTGAAAAGCCGAAGCAATGAGGGTAATACCGAAAGGTAAGCCATCTGCACGAAATCCTGCCGGAAGCGCCAGTGCACACAAATCCGCGAGATTCACGAAATTGGTATAACGGCCCAGCTGCGCATTTTTCCCGACAGGATCCGCTTCCACCTCGGCAAGCGTCGGGAAGGTCGGCGTTGTTGGGACTAGCAGCGCATCGACTTGGGCAAAAATAGCCGCAATTTTGCGTAGCAGTCCCTGGCGCTGATACTGGGCCTTGAAAGTATCTACGGCACTAAAGTGCGCCCCTCCCCGAATAATGCCCTCAACAACGGGATTGGCGACGCCTGGATGCTGGTCTATAAAGTCGCCCACAGCTACCGTGCGCTCCGCGACCCAAGGTCCCGAATAGAGTAGAGATGCCAGTTCATACAGCGGGCTAAAATCCAGTGGTACCAGCTGCAGTCCAGCCGCACGCGCTTTTTCCAGCGCAAACTGCCAGGCATCGGCCTGAAGCTGGTCTCCATGCCACTCAGTTTGGTCGGGTATTCCAAAAACTTGGGGGGAGACCGCAGAAGAAGCGGGCGTTGGCCGA
>JAJYPA010000362.1 GCA_021795795.1 Pseudomonadota bacterium
CCCTTCTCGAGCATCGCAATGGTCGCGCCCGATTTGAAGGCGAGGACAGTCGTGCTGAACGGAGTAAGTAAAGCCTATGCAATGACGGGTTGGCGGATCGGCTATGCGGCGGGCCCGGCTAACATTATTAAGGCGATGAATGTGATCCAGTCGCAAAGTACTTCCAGCGCGTGCTCGATCGCTCAGGTAGCGGCACAGGAAGCCATTGAAGGTGATCAGTCTGAAATCAAGTCTATGGTTCATTCGTTCCAGACGCGACATGATTTCGTGGTCGATCGACTCAATGCGATTCCCGATGTGGTTTGCCTGCCGAGCCAGGGGGCGTTTTACAGCTTCCCTGATGTGAGTGCGGTGATCACCCGTTTGGGGTTGAAGGATGACGTGGCCTTGAGCGAAATGCTGCTCGAGAAAGGCGGCGTGGCGGTAGTGCCGGGGACTGCGTTCGGCGCTCCTGGCCATATCCGCCTGAGCTATGCCACCAGCATGGAAGCGTTGGATGAGGCGCTTCGCCGAATGGCTGATGTGATGGGTTGAACATAGACTCGTCTTCAGTTGCCTCCAAGTTTTTCCTTAGTCTTTGTAAAGCAAACCAATAAATAGGTATCCCCCATGGACGAAAATCGTAAGAAAGCGCTGACGGCAGCATTAAGCCAGATCGAGCGACAGTTCGGTAAAGGCGCCGTGATGCGGATGAATGACACGGCGGGCGTCGACGTGCCTGTGATCAGCACCGGCTCGATTGCGCTGGATGCAGCGCTTGGGATTGGCGGCCTGCCACGTGGACGGGTGGTCGAAATCTATGGCCCGGAGTCTTCTGGTAAAACCACGCTGACGTTGCAGGTGATCGCCCAGGCGCAAAAAACCGGCGGCGTTTGTGCCTTCGTAGATGCGGAACATGCACTGGACCCGACTTATGCGCAAAAGTTGGGGGTCAACGTCGATGATCTGCTGGTCAGCCAGCCGGACACGGGGGAGCAGGCGCTGGAAATCACCGACATGCTGCTGCGTTCGGGTGCGGTCGATGTGGTCGTGATCGATTCTGTCGCCGCCTTGGTCCCCAAGGCCGAGATTGAAGGCGAGATGGGTGATGCTCACGTCGGTTTGCAGGCACGTCTGATGAGTCAGGCCCTACGCAAGTTGACGGGCAACATCAAACGCACGAACTGCATGGTCATCTTCATCAACCAGATCCGGATGAAGATCGGCGTCAGTTACGGTAGCCCCGAGACGACAACCGGCGGCAATGCCTTGAAATTCTACGCTTCCGTTCGCCTGGACATCCGTCGCGTCGGGGCGGTCAAGAAGGGCGAAGAGATCATCGGGAACCAAACCCGGATCAAGGTCGTGAAAAATAAAATGGCGCCACCGTTCAAGGTGGTTGATGTGGACATTCTCTACGGAGAAGGCATATCCCGACTCATGGAGTTGATCGACATGGCCAGCACGCACGGCCTGATCCAGAAGGCGGGCGCGTGGTATTCCTGCGGTGATATCCGTCTGGGGCAGGGCAAGGACAACGCCCGGCAGTATTTTGTCGAGCACCCCGAATTGGCTGATGACATTGAAGCCAAATTGAGGGCCTTGATGCGCGCCTCGACGGGTAAATCGGCGGTGCGTGCCTCCGAGGATGATGAGTCCGTATCAGCCTTCGAAGAATAACCCAGCGGTCACGTTTTGGCTTGGCATTGGCAGGCGAAGGCGCAAGAGGATAAAGCCGACGCATCTCAAATCGAGAAGGTCGCGGTGGGCCTGCTGGCACGCCGTGAGCACAGTGCGTTTGAATTGCAGCGGAAACTGTTGCAGCGCGGTTTTGATTCCCTTGTCATCGACGATGTGATCAGCCGTTTGGCTGAGCAGGGCTGGCAGTCGGATGCCCGTTATGCAGAGGCCTATGTACGCATGAGGGTCGAGCGCGGCTACGGGCGTGAGTCCATCCGTGCCGAACTCGGTCAGCGAGGGGTTGCGCGTGCACTGATTCAGGCCGTTCTGGATGAAACCGATATCGATTGGTTGGCCTGTGCGCAAAGACAGATCCACCGCCATTATCATGCTGCTCCCGATGGGCATGATGAAAAGTTACGCCGTTATCGACATCTTCTGTCGCGGGGTTTTTCTCCCGAGCAATCGCGAGTGGCCAGCGGGCAATGGCGTGATGCCGAGGGCATGGATGATGCTTTCTGATCACTGCTGTTTTCGCTGTAACCATCACTCTGGGTCATCGACTTATCACTGCTTTCCGTTACACTCGCGCTCAATATCGTTTTACTTTTTGATTTCGTGACATTTATGATGAAAACCACTGCTGAGTTGCGTACTGCCTTCCTGGATTTTTTTCACCAGCGAGGGCACGAGATTGTGCCGTCTTCCTCACTTATCCCAGCTCACGACCCCACCCTGTTGTTCACGAATGCGGGTATGGTCCAGTTCAAGGATGCGTTCCTCGGGCTGGAACATCGGGCTAACCCGCGCGCTGTCTCATGTCAGCGTTGCGTGCGCGCTGGTGGTAAGCACAACGATCTCGAAAATGTGGGTTATACCGCGCGGCACCACACATTTTTCGAGATGCTGGGTAATTTCAGCTTCGGGGATTATTTCAAGCCCGAGGCCATTCGCTATGGCTGGGATTTTCTCACTCAGGTGCTGAAGCTGCCCGCCGATCGCCTGCTGGTGACGGTGTATCAAACCGATGACGAGGCCTATGCCATTTGGCGTGATGAAATCGGTTTGCCGGAAGAAAAGGTCCTGCGGATCGGCGACAAGCCCAACGGTGGTTCCGATAATTTCTGGCAGATGGGTGATACCGGCCCGTGCGGACCATGCACCGAAATTTTCTATGACCATGGCGCGCACATCCCCGGCGGCCCACCGGGTTCGGCCGATGAAGACGGTGACCGCTTTATCGAAATCTGGAACATCGTGTTCATGCAGTACGATCGGACGGTCGATGGTCAGCTTCATCCCTTGCCGAAGCCGTCTGTGGATACCGGCATGGGTATCGAACGTCTGGCCGCGATTCTGCAGGGCGGGCACAGTAATTACGACATCGATATCTTCCGGCATCTGATTGCCGCGGCGCAGGCCGTGACGGGTGCGGCCGACCAGAAGTCGAGTTCCCTGAAAGTGCTGGCAGATCACATTCGATCCTGTGCCTTTTTGATTGTCGATGGCGTTCGTCCCGGCAATGAGGGGCGTGACTACGTTCTGCGTCGAATCATCCGCCGGGCCGCGCGTCACGGGCACAAGCTCGGAGTGAACGAGCCGTTTTTCTACCGTCTGGTTGCGCCTCTGGTTGAGGTGATGGGGGCGGCTTATCCCGAATTGGCAAATGCTCAGGCCGAAGTGGAGCGTGTGCTGCGCCAGGAAGAGGAACGGTTCCTGCAGACCCTGGCATCCGGGATGCAGGTTCTGGAAACGGAACTGGCCGGCATGGCGCCCGGGGGGACCATTCCAGGCGAGGTTGTGTTCAAACTGTATGACACCCACGGCTTCCCTTTCGATTTGACTGCCGATATTGCCCGCGAACGTGGGCTGGTTCTGGATGAGTCCGGCTTTGAACATGCGATGGCCGAGCGGCGGGCGCAATCACGGGCGGCCAGCCAGTTCGCCCAGCAAGCACACGTGCTGGAAATCGAAACACCAACCTGTTTTGAAGGCTATACGCAGGACAAGGCACAGGGCGCAGTGATTGCGATCGTGCACGACGGCGAGCAGACCGACGTGCTCGAGGCCGGGCAGTCGGGCGCGCTGGTACTGGATCACACGCCTTTTTATGCCGAGTCCGGCGGCCAGGTGGGCGACACCGGCGTCATCACCACGGCAGGTGGGCGTTTTGTGGTGACCGATACCCAGAAGCAGGGTGCGAATTTCCTGCACCTGGGTGAGGTGATCGAGGGGCGTGTTGCGCTCGGCGACGTGGCTGATGCTCAAATCGATGTCGAACGTCGTCACAGCATTCGTCTGAATCACTCCGCCACGCATTTGTTGCACGCGGCGTTGCGTCAGGTGCTTGGCACCCATGTCCACCAGAAAGGCTCGCGTGTCGGTGCCGAATCGTTGCGGTTCGATTTTTCTCAACCCGAGCCGATTACCGATGCCCAGTTGCGTGAAATCGAACATATCGTCAATGCGCAGATTCGCGAGAACCATCCGGTTGAAACGCGTGAAATGCCCGTCGACAAAGCGCGTGCAGCCGGGGCCATGGCACTATTCGGTGAAAAATATGGCGATGTCGTGCGGGTTGTCACTATGGGGCCATTTTCAATGGAACTGTGTGGCGGTACGCATGCGCGCCGCTGCGGTGATATCGGCTTGATCAAAATAGTCGGCGAAAGCGGTGTGGCGTCGGGTATTCGCCGGATCGAGGCAGTCACGGGCGCTTCTGCGCTTGCCGTGTTGGAGCAGACCGATGACGCCTTGGCCGAAATTGCGAGCATGGTGCGCGGCTCGCGTCAGGATGCGGTCAGTCGCGTCAGCCAGGTGATCGAACGTGCGCGGCAACTCGAGCGAGAGCTGGCCGAAATCAAGGCCAAGCAGGCCGCAGAGGCGGGGGGTGATTTGCTGACCACCGCCGTGGCGATGGGGGGAGTGAACTATCTGGTCGCCGAGTTGCCTGATGCTGATGTCAATTCCTTGCGGGACACGGTGGATCAACTCAAGAACAAGCTGGGCACTTCCGCCGTGATGCTGGCGAGCGTCGAGGACGGGAAAGTCCGCCTGATTGCAGGCGTCAGCAAAGACCTCACCGGACGCATCAAAGCAGGTGACTGGGTTAATATTGCCGCTCAGATCGTGGGTGGAAAGGGCGGCGGACGCCCGGACATGGCTCAGGCGGGTGGCCCGGATTCCGTAAATCTACCGGAAGCACTGGAAGCTGCCCGGGCCTGGATGAAGAAGCAGTTGAGTTAATAGCTCCTCTCTTGTAACGCTCAAGAGGGCAGTTCTTGACTTTGGCTCTGATGTGATGCTTTTTTCGAGTGCTCAATTGGGTGTTCCTGTCACAACTTGTTACGTGCAGTCATCTGCCGATTTAGGTAGAATGCGCGGCTGTTTTTCATTTTATGGAAGCTGGTTGAATTGCAGCCTCATTCTTTATTTGTTGCATACGGGAAGCGAACGGTACGTTCATGGCTTTAATCGTCCAGAAATATGGTGGCACTTCCGTCGGAAGTGTCGAACGCATTGGTGCAGTGGCCGACCGGGTTATTCGTACCCGCCAGGCGGGTCATGATGTCGTGGTTGTGGTTTCGGCCATGAGTGGCGAAACCAACCGCCTGCTGGATCTGGCGAAGCAACTGCAGGTTCGACCTAACGAGCGTGAGTTGGATGCACTTGTTTCCACCGGCGAGCAAGTGACCACGGCTCTGCTATCCATGGCACTGCAGCAGCGCGGACAGGCCGCCCTCTCCTATACTGGCGCTCAAGTACGAATCTTAACGGATAGCGCATTCAACAAGGCGCGTATTCAATCAATCGATACGCAGGCGATAACGAATGATCTCGCTGCTGGCCGCGTGGTGGTCGTAGCCGGATTCCAGGGCGTCAATGAGCGGGGCGATATCACAACGCTGGGGCGAGGCGGTTCCGATACCTCGGCCGTTGCCATTGCCGCCGCCTTGAATGCCGATGAGTGCCAGATCTATACCGATGTGGATGGCGTCTATACGACCGACCCGCGGGTAGAGCCCCGAGCCCGCCGCCTTGATCGCATTACCTTCGAGGAAATGCTGGAGATGGCGAGCCTAGGATCGAAGGTACTGCAGATCCGTTCTGTGGAATTTGCCGGAAAATATAATGTCCCTTTGCGGGTATTGTCGTCATTTGCTGACGGCCAGGGGACGCTGATTACGATGGAGGATGACGTTGTGGAACAGGCCGTGATTTCTGGTATCGCCTTCAATCGTGATGAGGCTCAACTGACGGTCAAAGGTGTACCGGACAGCCCGGGCATCGCCTATGCCATCTTGGGGCCGGTGGCCGAGGCTAATATCGAAGTCGACATGATTCTGCAAAATGTCGGCGTAGATAACACCACCGATTTCACCTTTACCGTTCAGCACGTTGATTACGAAAAAACATTGGACATTCTGCGTCAACAGGCAGAACTGCTGGGCGCGCGCGAAGTATCGGGTAATCCGAAAATCGTCAAGGTCTCGCTGGTGGGCGTCGGGATGCGTTCCCATGCCGGCATCGCCGCCAAAATGTTCAAGGTACTTGCCGATGAGAAAATCAACATACGCATGATCTCCACCTCAGAGATCAAGATTTCCGTCGTTGTTGATGATAAATATCTCGAATTGGCAGTGCGTACCTTGCATGATGCGTTTGAATTAGATGCGCCGAGTGCCTTGATCGTCTAAATTAGAATCAGGAACATAAAATTTACATATTCGGACGTCGCCCTGTAAGCGGATGTTCTCGAAATAAGGAGTGTTGACTCATGTTGATATTAACGCGTCGGATTGGCGAAGTTTTGCGGGTCGGAGATGAAGTCTCCATCACCGTGTTGGGTATCAAGGGCAACCAGGTCCGAATTGGGATTGATGCGCCAAAAGATGTTTCCGTGCACCGGGAAGAAATCTACCAGCGGATTAAAAACGAGGGGCACAGTCAGGAAGACGGCGTCTCGGGTCAGCTTCCCTCCGTAGAGGAATAATCCAGCCCATCCTAAATAAACAAAGCCGACGATTGCGTCGGCTTTCTGCTTTCTTGATTCAATAATAAGGTTAATTCATGGAAACAGCGTCGCTTGTCAGTGCCGTCGATGTGTTATTCGTGCTATCCGGTGCGATTATGGTTCTGGCAATGCATGCCGGCTTTGCTTTCCTCGAAGTGGGAACGGTACGCCGCAAGAATCAGGTCAACGCCCTAGCCAAAATCATGGCTGACTTTGCCATTTCAGCGATCGCCTATTTCTTCATTGGTTATTTTGTCGCCTACCACATTGATTTCTGGTCATCTGCGAGCCAATTAACGGCGGACCATGGCCATGAACTGGTCAAGTTCTTCTTCCTTTTGACCTTCGCTGCCGCCATTCCCGCCATCATTTCGGGTGGCATTGCGGAACGTGCCCGTTTTTATCCGCAGCTTGCGGCTACATTCCTGCTGGTCTCGCTCGTATACCCTTTTTATGAAGGCCTGATCTGGAATGACAACTTCGGTTTTCAAGCCTGGCTGACTCACCATTTTGGCGCAGCATTCCACGATTATGCCGGCTCCATGGTGGTTCACGGCATGGGCGGCTGGATTGCTATTGTGGCGGTGCTTCTTCTCGGCCCCCGGCATGGCCGCTATGGCAAGAACGGTGAAGTTTTCGCCCATCCACCTTCCAACATACCCTTCCTCGCATTAGGGTCGTGGATACTGGCCGTGGGTTGGTTCGGGTTCAACGTCATGTCCGCGCAGAACATTGGCAGCATATCCGGGCTCGTCGCCGTCAATTCGCTCATGGCCATGGTGGGCGGTATTCTTTCCGCGCTGGTGGTTGGGCGGAACGATCCGGGATTTCTGCACAACGGCCCGTTGGCTGGTTTGGTCGCCGTCTGTGCGGGTTCGGATGTCATGCACCCCGTTGGCGCCTTGGTCACAGGATTGATCGCTGGCGGTTTGTTCGTCTGGTTGTTCACCTTCGTGCAGAACCGGCTGAAAATCGACGACGTGCTTGGTGTCTGGTCACTGCACGGCGTTTGCGGTCTGTGGGGCTCGCTTGCTGCGGGTATTTTCGGTCTTAAAGCTCTTGGCGGCGTCGGCGGCGTGAGTTTCATATCGCAATTTATCGGTAGTGCCGTGGCGATCATGGTGGCGCTGACCGCCGGTTTCGTCATTTACGGCGCGCTTAAGTCATTCATTGGAATCCGACTGACCGAAGAGCAGGAGTACGAGGGCGCGGATCTGACTATTCACCGCATTTCCGCAACACCGAAGTATGATTAGCTTAAACGCCACTGTGCCTCGAATCCCGTGTCAACCCAATTCTAAAATGTCCCCTTTTTTCCAAAGCTGAAATGTCCCCTTCTGAGTTGGCCTAGCGCGGGGTGGGTGGTGTAGTGTGCGCAGCCTTGCCGATGGGGGAATGACGCCAGATGTGATCGGGAGCCGG
>JAJYPA010000363.1 GCA_021795795.1 Pseudomonadota bacterium
ACGGTTTGGCTCTTGCCTGCACGAATGTCGATCAGGCGTTGCTCTGCAAGGTACAAATCTTCGAGGTCGTCCAGGTGCTCAAGGATGGCCTCGCGGGCGTAAAAGGTCTTGGTGCGGCCAGTGGCTTGCGCCAGTGCTTCAAGGCGGTTTTCCACTTCGGCGGGTAGTCGGATGGCAAGCATGGTTCGGCTCCTGTTCTGACAACGATATACAAGTATATCGGAACTGCGAAAGAGTGCTAGCGGCTCATGCCTGGTGAGTGGTCGCACTCAATCTTCCGCGCCTTGATCGGCTCCTGCTGAGGCTGGCGGTGCTGCCGCTGACGGGGCGCTGTCTCCTGGACGCGCCGTGGAGCGCCGCCCTGCTGGGGGTCGCCCACGCGGTACTTCCGCTAGGCTACTTTCATGAGCGTTTGGCTATGGTGGTAGCACCGGCTCGCTTATCTTTCACTGTGGCTCATTTAGGGGTCCCCTCAGAAAACGGAATTTAAAGCACGTTAAGCCCCTGGAGACTGGTTCTGCGTGAATCCGTCCGAAACGGACTGGTTTCGGTCCGGTGTCTGCAGTGCTGTACGAAAGTAGGAGAAATGCATTTCGGATGCAAGCTATAATGTGTACATCACTTTCGGACGGGATGAAGCCATGCCACGCGTTTTTGCTTATTGTCGGGTGTCTACCCTAGACCAGACCACCCAAAATCAGCGGTTGGAAATCCAGGCGGCCGGATTTGCCATCGAAGCCCGTCGTCTCATCGAAGAGACCATCAGCGGTTCCGTGGCCATAAAACAGCGGCCCGGCTTCATGAGACTGATCGACCGGCTGGAACCTGGAGATGTTCTGGTCGTCACCAAGCTGGATCGGCTGGGGCGTAATGCGATGGATGTCCGGGCCACCGTCGAACAACTGGCCAGCGCCGGGGTGCGCGTACACTGTCTGGCATTGGGGGGTGTGGATCTTACCAGTCCCGCAGGAAAGATGACCATGCAGGTGATCGCGGCAGTGGCCGAGTTCGAGCGGGATCTGCTCATTGAGCGCACACAGTCTGGAATACTTCGGGCAAAGGCAGCAGGTAAGCAGCTCGGTAGGCCACCAGCGCTCAATGCGCAAGAACGTAGAGCCGCCCTAGAACGGCTGGCGGAAGGTGCGCGCATTGCGATGGTGGCGCGCGAATTCAAGACAACACGGCAAACAATCATGCGTGTGAGGGATGCGGCCTTGAGGCTGCAGCACAGCGCCTGAAATCGGCGGGATGTCACGTTCAGTGGTCAGACAGAGCGAATATCAGCCGCTGCGCCCGTTCGCAGGGGCTTAACGTGCTTTAAATTCCGAATTCTGAGGGGACCCCTAGTGCAGATTTGGGGCCTTTACGGGGCTGTTGCCATGCGGTTGGTACAGGTCGCCGCCCGAACCGCTGCGGTACTGGGCATCACTCGCCCGCTTTCCCTTTCGGGGTCTTGGTAGCCTTCTCGGCGGCCGCGGCCTTGTCCCCCTTGTCCTGCTGCCCTTGCCGTGCCTCCAGTTGTCCGGCCAGCCGTGCGGCCTGTTCGCGGGCGTCGTCGCGCTCGGCCTGTGCCTGCCGAGTTTCCTGCGCTGCGGCAGCGCACATCTCCAGCTTCGCGGCCAGCACGGCGGCCTGCTGGGCGGCTTTGCCGGTCAGCGTGTCGCGTTCCCGGGTCAGTGCCGCCACCTGCTCGGCCAGGGCGTCGCGCTCGGTCTCCAGCGCCTCGCCGGCGGCGGCCAGTTCGGCGCCTTCCGCCTGGGCCTGCACCAGACGGCCCTCGATCTCGCTGCGCGCCTGCGATACGGCCCGCTCGATCTCGGCGGCGATGGCCGCGGTCAACGCCTGGGGAAGTTCCGGTGCGGAAGCCGCGGCCACCGGGCAGGCCTCCCGCCACGCGGTCAAGTGCTTGTGAATGGTGTTCGGGCTGCCGGTGTCGCCGAGCCGCTCCCGCACCGCCCGGATGGTGGGCTGCTGTCCCTCGCCTACCAGGGCATCCGCGACGGCGGCGACCTGCTCAAAGGTGATGCCTGGTCGTGCCATGATCGTCTCCTTTCGTACCGTATCCATGTAAACCGTATCAATACAGATACGACCTGCAAGCAGTGTTCGTAACGGCCAGCGCGGAACGGATGCGGTGGATGCGGGCGCGGGATCGCGGCATGGTCTGGGGCGAGGGCGGTGAATCGCAGCTCAGTGATGCCGCCCTGATCGAACAACTGGCGATCGCCTGCCAAAAAGCCCGCGAGGGGCAGGGCAACACCATCGTCCTGGGGCTGCTCCGGGAAATCGCGGCGCGGATCGGCTCGTCGGGTAAGCCACTGTGACACGCTGTTAAGCGCCCACATTGCGCTTTGCACCGGTATCACCTATGTTTTCGAGCAGAAACCCATAAAATGCGCGGGAAAACAGCATGGCCACCATCACCAAAGCCGCCTTCGTTGCCGATCTGGCCAAAACGCACAACATGAACCGACAGAACGCTCAGGAAGCCGTAAATGCCGTTGTGGCCACCCTGACGCAGACTCTGATCGACGGTCACGGCATCAAACTGCCCGGACTGAGTACCTTCTTCCTCAAGGAGCGGGCCGGACGTGCCGGACGCAATCCGGCTACTGAGGAAAGCCTTGAGATCCCAGCTAAAAACGCATTGTTCAGTTCAAGGTCGCCAGAGAGGTCTCCAACGACAGATCCGACAGCCAGAATGACCTCATGCGACAGTAATGATGCAAACCGTCTGATTTCGTTAAGACAACCACATGGCAATATAACATATTGAAAAAGAATAATAATTGTCACCAAATTGGTGTTGTATCAACGCCCTATCCGGACAATCACATATATGATATGTTACCATTCTGGTTTAACGTATATGTGTCCCCAAGTGGACGGAATGATATTCAGGATACCATTGATGGTTATGATGACTATGCTCGCGAGAGCTTTTCCCGAGAGGTCGCCAATCTATCAGTTACACCAAAGGATCAGTGGCAAGCACCTCACGCTAAAAAACTGACTAATGAGGATCCATTATATGAAATCAGATATATGGCAAACCGATGCCAAACACGCGCCATCGGATACTTTGAAAAGGCCGGAGGAGCATTCACTATCGTCGCTATCTGCACGCACAAGGGAAAAGTCTACAACCCACCAACTATCTTTAAATCAGCCCACAAAAGAATCAAAAAACTTGAACAGGGATGTGCCACAACAGTATCTCTCAAAATCAATGGAGAAAACTTTCCGCCGAATGGTGAACAGCAGGACCGCACGTGATGCATACGTGCGAGCAGAAGTAACGTCTTCCTTGGCTCATCAAATTCGTGCTATCCGGCTACAGAGAGGCCTTTCTCAAAAGGAACTAGCAAAAAAAATAAAAACAACACAGACAGCTATTTCTCGCATAGAAAACCCTAGCTATGGCCGGATATCACTAAAAACATTACTAGACTTAAGTTTTGCTTTTGATACCGGATTGGATGTACGTTTCGTATCTCTTGTATCTATGCTAAAAAACACATTCATACCAAAAATAGGATCTAGAGAAGTTTCATCTTTCGAAGATGAACATTTATTTGTAGAGTTTTATTCATATAACAACGTTAGTCACGAACCATTGAAGGTAGTGGAAAATTTACCGGCAATAACTGTTTCATATACTATCGTTGGAGCTATTTCATCAAGATTGCAAACGACATCAAATACAATGATTGCTGAGGAGAAGACATTATGAGCAATAGCCAATCAAAACCTACCGTGCCAGAAATAGCCCAGCCGCGCCCGATAATATCAATATATGTCGAGGGGATCACTCAAATGTCTATTGGATTCCCGAATAGCAGACTTCTTATGCATAGCTTTACAGAAAAAAGGGCGGCTGATGGGCGGGAAATTAGGCATGTCGCCTGCGAACTAATCATGCCGACTGCCGGAATCGTTGAATTGGCGCAAAACCTAATAAATCAACTCGCCCAGCATAAAGAATCAATAATAACTACGGGGCGTACTTATGCGAATACATATGACAATATATTTAAATCACTTGAGACAATAAATATTTTAAGAAAACCAGCCGAAAATAACGATGAACATATCGACTAACATGCTAGGACAATTAATTTCAATAACATACTATTACGATCAATAGTTGTGAACTGTAGAACAACGTCACAAACAAAGGTTTAATCGACGCTCAGTTTCTGGACACTTTTGCGGTCTTTTCCTGCTCTGAAAGTGCCATCAACACGTCCATCTTTCAGCGTCCACGGAAACCCGTAGGCTTATCTGTCACTGTGACCGAATGGGCATCAGGGTAGAAGCCCGTGAAGCCCGGCGGGGCTTGACCAAAAAAGTTATCAGCCATATGCTAAGCACTTCAACGGCCATCATCATCTTGTGATGAAAAACGCTCCATGGCACAGAGCGACGCAATATCCCCACCCAAAATGGGGACCTTTCATAAGCGCCCAGCTGATCGGCGCCAACTAGCCCTTTGTCGTCCGTAAACTGCCCAGCGACCCCCCGGGACCATCGCAATTAGCAGTGGTGACGATATATCCACCATCGCACTCTCGGCGCCGCTCATTGATACATGAGCGACCGCGCAGCTGGGAGCGACGGTATCCACCTATAGATCTCGCAGCCACCCCCGTCCGTCTCTGTAGCGTTAGCACAGAGACGGACGGCTGCAGGCCCCGCCATTACTGCATCATAGCGCTATTCTGATGCGTGAAAATGCGTGAACTTGGCAGGGCACCCGCGAATCAGATCGACGAAGATGGAGGCTCGCACCCCACTCGAGGGTACGGGTACGTCTAGCCAGCGCTCCGTAGTCGATGTGATAGCACCCCATCAAAAAAGATAAGCGCGCCGCCGTCGCGCTGAACAAAATACGGCCCCCCCACAGCTTGCCGCGAGCTTAGTCGCGTGCGTATGCCTTTAGAGCATACAACTAAAATTCACCGGTCCAGATTGGCTCGGTGGGGGGTGTCTCCCGTCATTCAACATCGCTGGCAAGCGATGTCCCTTCACCGGGCCAACTTGGACCGTGATGATTGGAGATCTGCATTAACATAATAGGCATCACGCACAGCACTTCCTGTATTTCGATAGCACGTTACATCGATGTCTGCCGCGGTATGATCTGCGTTGGACTTTTTTCCTTGCACATTATTTTAGTGTGCAAAGAAAAAACCCTTTGTTTTTTATCCCCTCCAGGGGAGGCGGTACTTTGTCTATTGCACACCTGTTTATGAGGATAGTTATGTCACGTAATTACGGGATTGGCCATCGCGATATCTATGTCGCAGGAAAGGCATTTTTGAAGCAGTCTCTTCAGAGAAAAGAGATTGGCGGCGCCACATTTTGTACCCTCGCGCAGCGCTGGTCTAAATTCGCACGATACATAAAATACAATACGGCGAATGGCGTCGGACGCCTGGAAAGAATAACCCGCGAGGCGGTGCTTGAATACGGGAAACATCTCGCTGATAAAGTCGACGCTGAAGAGATAACGGCTGGTTACGCGCAAAATCTCGTGAGCGCCGTTAATTCCGTTATGAAAAACACGCCGACAGACTGGAAACCGGTTGGTCCCGTCAAAGACTGCCACTTGCCCAAGCGCTCGAACGTGCGCACGACAGTGCCGGGAGGAATGGATCGTCTCGCCTATGAAAACGCCCGGACGGCTTTGCGGGAATCCGGCAATACCGCCGGTGAAGCGGTTGCCGGTCTTGCCCGCGAACTCGGCCTGCGCTCGGAAGAGGCTTCGTTGCTCGATGCTCGAAAATCGCTGGCAGAAGCCGATCGCGCCGGGAAAGTCACAGTGACGCTTGGTACCAAAGGGGGTCGCTCGCGCGAGGTACCCATAACGACCACAAAGCAGGTGGACGCTTTGCACGGCGCCGCCGCCGCGCAGGGCCAGCGGCGCAGCCTGATGCCCACAGACGCAACCTGGAAGACCTGGCGCGAGGGGGGATTGCGTAATATCCGCGAAACGGTGCAGCAGCACACCGGGGGCGGTTTGCATGATCTGCGCGCCGCTTATGCCTGTGATCGTTATAAAGCGCTCACTGGCCATGATGCGCCCGTCATCGCCGGGCGGGTCGTAGATCGCGCGGCGGATCTGGCCGCACGTCAGCAGATTGCCCGCGAGCTCGGTCACGGGCGCATCGGGGTGGTCAGCAGCTATGTCGGGGGGCGGTCATGAGCCATCCCTTGGTCCTGGAAGTCGCCAAGCTCTCCCAAGGCTATATCCGCCGCGGCGGCAAGCGGAATCGTCGGCAGCAGCAACACCGTATGCTGACGTTCGCCGACTATGCCGCCGCCAACGGCGCCAAAACCCTCGCCGAGATTGGGGGAAAGCAAGTAATTCAGTACTGGAAAGCGCATGAGCATTTGGCGGAAAAGACGCTCTATAATCACTGGTGCGCGCTCTGTGCGCTCTGGGACCTGTCCGGTAAAGCCGGAAAGCCTCCCAAGCCTACAAAATGGACGGAAGCTGATTAATGTCGCCGTCTTAGTCGTCCGCCGATCCACGGCGCCAGGCTGGGAGAGCGCTGAGATCAATGTGGTCTGACCTCAGTGGCCGCCCGGGATCGCGCTGCAGGAGCAATGCCTCCTCTTGTGCTTCTTCCAGCGCCTTGCGGTGAATAAAGTCCGCTAGCTGTACCAGCACACCGAGCCCAATCCCCGCCCCACACGCAGCGACTACAAACCAGACCACGCCGTTCATATCGATTATCCTTATCGGTTTTGAGAACCATATTTACAAACAACAGGTTAACTTGTTGCGCCGATGGCGCTATCCCGGTAGAAGCCTACAACACATTGATTGAAAATAAAAAACCACAAAATAGATAATTATCTATCCCATAGATAAAAGTAGATAATTGACCGTATCTTTTTGAAAAACAAGTTTTCATTTTGTTAAGTTTCGGAGCCCCCGGGTGGCGTGCGCGCTGCCAATGGCGGTTTCAGGCCGGCGACCCATCCTGGCATTGCGGCCGTCTCACGCATGGTCGATGGCCCCAGTACGGGAATATAGGGGTCCCCTCAAAATTCGGAATTTAAAGTACGTCAAGCACTGGAGACTGGTTCTGCGTGAATCTGTCCGAAACTGTGCGGTTTCGGATAAAAACTAATCTGGTGTACCAAGTTAATAGAAACAGCATGATGGACATGTGCCGAAATTCGTACATCGGTTTCGGACATGCTGGAAGCTGCAACGTGTGGATCACGGCCCCTGTAACCGATCCTGCTGGTGAGGGAACATACCAAAGCCAGACGACAGGTTGATTGCGGAGGCCGTCGAGTAGCCTGGTGTGGATAGGGCGGTTTTCAGAGGAACTTGGGCGCATTTTGGGCAATGCGCCCAGACTCACGCCGCATCGACCGTTGCAATGCCTGTATTTGCTGGCTTCGTGATGCTTGGACCAGAGGATTCGCAACCAGCGATTCAAGTCAGCGACGTTCAGTCGCTTTGCAGTTAAACTACTCAATCATCCGCAGAAATATGATGTTGGAATGCGTTATCTACAGATTGATACAATGGTATAGTAAAATCAAAACGCTGACGATTCTTGTTGTGTGGATAGGTTACCTTGGTAGCCTAGCAAGATGGAAAATCGGGAATTACGGTAAATCTCAAAGAGGCCGTTAATGGCAAAAAGATTTGGTGCCCTTGTTATCGGGCTGGTCGGTGTTTTTATTTTGGTCCGCTTCATTAGCTCGGCAACTGATCCCGCTCCAGCTTTTCGCCAAGGCGAGAAAGTACGCATCACCAGATCATCCGAACACGCGTTTTCCCTTCAGGACGGCCAGAAGCCTTGGATGCCCGCTGAAGGATGGTGGCGCTTGATGGTCGTAAAAGACGAAGGTGACGGATGGGTCAAAGTGCAGACTCACTCCCCGGTCCTCATCCGGTATGCACGAGCATCCACCCTTTCGCCAGGATGGATGACGTCCTCGCAATACGAGGAGAAGTACGATCAGGCCCAACTTAATGCGATAGCGGCAAAGGAAGCGGCGCTGGCTGCCAAGGTCCATCTTCCCTCTTCAGCCCAGCTAAAAGCGGAAGCTTTGGCAGCAAAAGAG
>JAJYPA010000364.1 GCA_021795795.1 Pseudomonadota bacterium
GGCCTGAATCCCTTATCCGGGCGTTATATCGCGGGGTTCGGGGGCGCCTATCTCTTAAAGGGTGATTCCATCACCCCGATTGGACCGGACAATCTCCGTAAGGAGCCCGGACTGGAACAGGCACCATAGCCACCGCCCTGCCAGACGTAGGTACGCCCCGACGGATGGTGGCCTACTACTACAAAAACGGTTCCCACCGCTTTTGTTACACATTCAGGAGCCAATAAGCAACTTTCTCACCCTTCGTCATATCCGCCCCTCCTTGCAATGCGCAAATCAGGGTTCTTCGATAGTTACGCTGGACGCACGTGCGCCGCCAATTCTATGACGTGGAACAACAGAGCCGTCCCAGTCCGGTAGCCCAGAAGGCCCTGGCCTGGATCGTCAACCCCTACGCCATCGAAGCGGAAATCAAGGAATCCCCACTGGACCAGAGCGTCTCCACGAATTCTTGCCGTGGAACTGGAAAATTCCCGCAATAGCCTGATCGGCGCCAGTCCGCAAGGGTGGGTTGGCTAAGCGCTTACAATCAAACGAAGAGGCTTGCTTACATTTCTATACCTTCATGATCCATGGCCGCAAAATAATCGGTAACATGACCATCCGGGACCGTGACCTTCAGCGCCCAGACCATGCAGATAATGGCCAGAATAGCGACCAGCACCATGGACAGGTAGAAAGAAATGTCCCCGGTTCCTCCCAACACCTTGGGTCCAAACCAGGAAAGTACCCAGAGCCCGATAAAATAGGGAAATATCCAGGTGATGTGTTTGAAACCAAGGGGCTTATCCCCGAATTTGCCACGAATCAGATGCACAATCCAGTAAATGAAAAGGATGGCAAACAGCACGCCAAAAATATAGGAAAGCGCCTGCAAACCACCCCAATAAGCAACCAGTGAGGAGAGCATGAAAGCGATGGGTGCAATGATATGCGCCCCCCAAAGACGGAAGGGTCGTTTCAGATCTGGCACAGAACGGCGTAACTGCAACAAGACGATGGGACCAATGCCGTAGGTGATGACCGAAATAGTGGTAATGAATCCCACCATCTTTTGCCAGGACGGGAAGGGCAGAAAATACAGGCAGCCAATCACATAAGCGACAATCACACCGACCCAGGGCACACCGCCTTCGCTGATTTTGGTGAAAAAGCTCGGACCTGCCTTGACTTCACCATTAGCAACCACGGCGCGCGCTGCCGAGGTGGCATAAACAAAGGCGGTGCCACCGGGCGAAATGAGCGCATCCGCATAAATCAGCACCGCCAGCCAGGTAATTCCCAGCATGCCGGAGACTGCCGCGAAGGGACCAAATACCCCAGTGAAGCTGAGCTTTGACCAGCCCTGGGTGAGTTCATCGGGTGGCATGCTGACCAAGAAGGCCCATTGTAAGCCTACATAAATGACTGCGCCAATCACAATGGCACCAATAACTGCCATGGGGATATGTTTACCCGGATTTTTGCTTTCTCCACCCAATTCAATGGCTTGTCTGAATCCCAGATAACTGAAGACAATGCCGGAAGATGCCACGGCCACAAACATGCCATGTACATTTTCCTTCATGTGTATGATATGAAGATTTTCTGGATGGTAGGAAAATGCCACCAGCACGATGATGGTCAGAACAGGAACCGCCAGCTTCCACCACCCTAGACCTGTAAATATCTGGCCAATACGTTTTATGCCTAAAAAGTTTAGTAAAAACATGATTCCCAGCAGAACAATAGCGGCAATTATACCAAACCCACTGAGAAGCCCCGTATCACCTTGTAAAAGACCAGGAATATAGTTGTTGGCATAAGTGAGTACTGCCACGACTTCCACGGGAGCAATAGCAATGTAGAACATGAATAGCAACCAGGCCCAGATTTTTCCGAGCAGATCCCCATGTACCACATTGGCGATATGCGTGGCTGCACCAGCACGCGGAAATAACGGACCGACTTCGGCGTAGGTCAGTCCCAGAAACAGGATGGTTACCGCACCGATGATCCATGAAAAAATACTCAGAGGACCGGCAATTTGTGCCGCATCCAGTGGACCAAACAACCAGCCTGACCCGATGATGCCCCCCAGACTGGCAAAGATTAGCCCTGAAAATCCTACCTCTCTTTTTAATTTACCAACCATCTTATGTACCTCTTATAGTGGTAGAAACAGACTACAGCAGGAAACCGGTATTCAACATCGCGACAAATTGATTAGGTTGATTACCATTCTGCCCAAAAGCTTCTCCAGAAGTAATATGATAGGCATGTACATAACTCAGATCGCTTTCAATGAACCAATGCTTATATTGATAGATGGGGGTAAGTGTAAGTGATACAGCACGACTTCCAGGTCCGTAGCCCATCTCGTTCCCGACAAGCGTTGTTTGGTTGCTGCCAGTCCCGAATGTTCCAGTATCACTATAGGCCATGTAATCCAGGCGTGCACTGAGTGAATAATGCTTGGTGAAAGCGTAGTTTCCATCAATGCTGGCACCATATTGATTACCATCGTTCAGATTGTCAAAATATCTACCATTAAGCAGCTTTTGGTATTGCAAGTAGGCGAACATGTTCCACTTTGTACCGCTATAGCTATAGCCAAGCAGATAAAAATCCGAGTTATCCAGTGGGCCTAGGTAACTGGTATGCCCTAAATTACCGCCACCCTGTAAATAAAAAGTACTGCTGGCACTGGGAGAATAAGTGAGTTGGCCTACTGCCCAATTGAAGCGTTTAGAGTAGTAACCATCAGTCCAGGCAAATGAAGCCGAAAAAGGACCGGCACTATAGTTGGCCTGGATTCCACGGCTGACGGTCTGTTGTTGCCATCCACCCAGTCCAAATTGTACGTTGTAAGAATTAGAAATAAGTCCAGTCAGCGGGGTGATGCCAGTAATAGCGGGAAGCTTTCCTATTTGCACATTAAAGTTTTTGCTTGGACTTATTTCCAAATAGGCAAGTGGGAGTACACCAAAGAGGTTGGTTGCGGTTCCAGTAGACATTGCAGGTTGTCCAACACCGTATAAATTATAGGCACCAGCTTCCAGATAAAATTGGATGAGACCATGGGTTTTGGCTACGGAGACCAATCCGTCCGTGACATTGGCACTGAAGTACTTACCGGCGGGGCCGGATACATCGAAGCGATTACTTTGTGCCCGACCATTGACACTGAGGATTCCCCCCACTGACAGTTCTCCGAGTGGTCCCGCATTGATGTGAACACTGGGCGGCATGGCAGGAAGTACGGCAGCCTCCGCGAGAGGGCTCACGAAAAGAGCTGCTGCCATGGCACTTAGGAGCAGTTTACGGCTGTTAAGCGACATTTCAAGTTTCTCCTTGTTTGAATAAAAGTATAGGGCGGTGTTTATTAGCGTTGTTCATTGTAGACTCTAGAGGTTATACCATGTTATGGCCAAGCAATATCCATACCATGCTTATATATCAGTATATTTGCACGATACGCAACGTATCCTTTCTCTATCCGCACCATAATAGTGCATATCGACATTCTCTGCCCTAAAACGATGCAACAGCTATCGCCTTCTGATTCTGTGCATCTTGTCTGCTAGGACATACTGACCACATATATAATGTATGATTAAAGGACACTTCGAATAACAAAAATTGTTCAGTTCGAGATAAAGGTGTTCCCCACCCTCGCCATCTTCAGGCGATTTTTTTAAATTATCTCTAATTTATCTGCATATTTCCAGTATTTTTAGCCTTTTCGCGGGCTTTGGACGGATGGATCCCTACCTGGCCACCGATAGCTGCATCAAGCAGGTAAATCGTCGCATGTTATAAACCAGATTCATCATGCCGATTTTGACTTCAGCGCGAGCCGTACCAATGGTGCGCAGAAACTTGCCACCCTGCTGTACCATGGCGGCAAAGGCGTACTCAACCCGTGCGCGATGGTGTGACCGACGCGTGTCGGCCAGCTCCTGGGCCTTGGTCAAGGGGCGGTTGCGTTGCGCCTTCTCGTGGATTCCGCTGCGGTAACCTTTTTGACAGAGCATTTGCTCCGCTTCCGTTGAACGATAGGCGCTGTCCGCAAAAACCTGTACGCCCTGATTCTCCGGGTCCAGAAGCGCTTCCAGGCACGGACTGTCATGCACAGCGGCCTGGGCCAGGAAGCGCTCCCAGGGAATGAGCCGATGGAACAGCGGCAGGCCGTCGCCCAGCAAATCCAGTTCCCGCAACCGGAGGTCTCCGGGGAAGAATCCTGTTTGCCCTACCAGTCCTGCCATGCTTGCTCTCCCTTCCAATCGGCTCCCTACACTTTACTGGGTATAGCTAGTTTTTTGAACTGCCCATTGATCTCTTCGGGTTTGATTTCCCGAAGCTTGCAGCGAATCCAGCAAATAGAGGCTGAGGGAATACCATGCAGCTTGCTGCGGGGATTTTTAGTTCGATCATTTACGCGAATCGTTATAGGCTGCCACAACCCCAGCATATTAGCCCATACGCTATAGCTCCTAGTAATGTTGCAATGGCAACTCCACCCAGTAACCTTTTGACCAGAAAAACAACGCATAGAGCTGTAACTACGGCTATAATCTGGACATTTGAATGAATGCGTAAATCTGGACTCAGGGATATAATTAACAGCGAGGCAATAGCGGCTGGGCCTATACCGTCCAGAAAAGTTTCCCACCAGGAGTTTCTGTTTCGCCTCCTTCCTGCCTTGTGTGCAATAAGAAAGGGTATAAAACGCTGCAAAAATGTGCCTATAGCCGCAGCTATGATCAACCAGAGTGGGTTAGCCATGAGCGGGTTTCCTCCAACTCATACTCAGAGCCCCAGCTAACATCCCTATTGGCATCGCCTGATAGGTCGGCAGCACAAAAAGCATTATTGCAGTCACACTAGCGGCAACAAATACTAAAACCAACGAATCTCGCGACGTGAATTCTAAAAGCAGTGCCATGAACAGTGCGGGCAAAATAAAATGAATGGCTTGATGCACAATAGGCAGATGCGCTATCTGCCCACTGGAAATGGCACCGATGGCCGTACCTATCACCCATGCTGTGTAAGCACCCATCTGTAAACCGATGTACCAGGTTTCACGATGCTGCTCATTCACTTTGCTTAGATGTGAGAGAGATGTCGCAAAAACTTCATCGGTGAGCCCAGCCGCCAGCCAGGCGCGGGGGAAACGCGCATGATCGGGTGACAGCTTGCGCGCAAAGGACGGGCCGTAAAATGCATGCCGAAAATTCATCAGTAGAACGACAACCAAGGGATCCCAAAACCCTGCTCCGCTAGAAATTAGCGAAACCAAGACAAATTGGCTGGCACCCGCAAAAATAACTGCTGATATCAAAATCGTCATATATGGGCTAAGCCCGGATTGTACCGATATAAGCCCAAAAGAAACGGCAATAGGTAAATAACCAACGTCAATAGGCAAGCTCGCTTTTAATCCGCTGACAAAGCAGCCTCTTTCAAAACCATTCAAAACGCGGCCTCTCACGCTTACGAAACGCGAAAACATGCGTTCCGCCGTCCCATTCGTCGATACCTGACGTTGCGAATATCCTTCGGTGATTTAACAATTCAAACCCTGCACCGCAAGCTAATGAGACTAATTTTTTTGGAAAAGTTTTACGCTCAATTTCATAGTCAAATCCTGCGATCATCGCCTGAATTTCCAATACATAGAAGCGAACGAATGCACCAATAGCAGATGATGGATGTTTGCTAACGATGCGCTGATTGATATACTCGAATAAATCTCGGCAATATTTGATAGCCGCACCCGTCTGGTTGTTGGTAGCCAACATGAAAGCGTGAATCAGCTGCTCGCGTATATGTTGATAAATATGTAGTTCTGTCGAATCGTTGCCTTCCATATCCAGTACATCCACTTTTGCCATGGAAGAGAGTACATATGCAACATGATGACGTATCAAAGCATTATTCCGGCTTTCCAGATCAGTAAAACCCGGAAGCAACTCATCCGCAATGCAGAGTATTCCGTTTTCGACAAGTAGTTGCCACGCCTTTTGCAGCATAAAAGCTGTATTAAAATGATGGGAAGACCCTACGGACGTAATAACAGAAATAGGTTCATCCGGCTTGCGGAAGGCCAGAAATTCTTCTTGAACGCAGCGTAATTGTGCTAGCTCTTTAGCGTTATTGAGCAAACCAGCAAATGCTGCACCGTCTGGCTCCAAGGCTATGGCATGCGATTCCGGCAGAAGCTCCATGAGCATGAATAATGCTGCGCCAGGACCACTATCTACATCAATGAATAGACCTTTGCCGCCTTTTGGATCAAATGCAATAACATCTTGCGCTAAAGCTGTTATCTGACGCGCATACGCGGGATGAAGCAGCTCAAAAGTATCATAGAAATCCACGTTGTTCCGACTGGAAACGTCTTCGTCTGATGCGCCTGGCATTAGGTCTATATTCCGTTGCGATAGGAACAACCATTGTCTGGGAATAAATAAATATCCATATTGGAGAGCGACTTCATAAGCAAGTGTTGCGAGCACCAAGGTGGGTGACTTTGTCATAGGCTCCAGTAACGTGGCATCACTATCCACTATGCCGGGCATTTGTTCAGCAATAGCTGCCAGTCGAATTGCTGAAAGCAAAACATCCGGTACGGCATTGCTCAGATGATCCATGTGCAGCGTAAAAGCATTCACATAATTTTGTGGAAGAACAGCCATCCAAAGACCTTGATCATTCTTTCCTGTGAAGATCAGGAGTGGCCATTGAAATCCGGAGGAATGATTTAAGCCTAAGTGGCTTTCCTCCACAGAAATATCGCTATTTGATCCGCGCAATTCGAGATAAAAACCTGTAACACCATGTGCCACATCCATAATGGCTCTATCAACGAAAGAGCGAAGCTCCTCCCATTCTGCTGCTGTTTGTGGATATCCACGAACCAATTTATGTTCGTCTGATTGTGTATTGTGCCCTCGGTATTCTATGAGCACCAAGGCAGTAGATTGTCCCTTGAGGGCGGAATAGGTGTGTTCCGAATCGCCGGCAAACGCGTAACTTTGCCCTGGACGCAACAATGCGCCATCAGTCTCGTTGCCAACATACATTTCTCCACGCAGAGCGATGACACGTTCAAACACGCCTGGAGGGTGAGCACTGGAAACGCGACTATGCCCCTTGGCAATGGTCATTTCATATACCTCAATTTGAGGATTGGTGCCATATCGTTCTATAAAACGAACTTTTTCTCCATTTTCATCACCTTCTTCGGAAAAGCTTTGGACGGTTTCTACACCGTCTATGATGTGACTGAAGGGTACATCCAGAGCGTTAGCGACTGCCCAGACTGTTTCAATGGTCGGATTCCCTTGCCCTCTTTCCAAAAGAGATAAGGTAGATTTGGCTATGCCAGAACGTTGTGCGAGGCCCGAAATGGTAAGTCCTCGCTTACCGCGGATCTCTTGGATATTACGCGCAAGGAGGTGAAGGGTTGGATTATCCATGGACCGTTCTCTAGAAAAAACATGTTAACTATAACGAACGAGCGATTTATATGCAAGCCGTCACTATAATATGGCTCTTCGTCGTTTCAAGTAGGTAGCCTGAGATCCAGCTTACCCAGGATCAGGTAGGCCACGTTGATGAAATCCTGTGCGTGCGATAGCCCTGAGCCTTGGCCTTGGCGGATTGGATGAGGCTGTCGAAGCTTTCGAGAATGCCGTTGTTGATCTGGCTCTCGAACCAGCAGAGCACGCCGTTCCAGTGATTCATGATGGTGTAGGCGATCTTGACGATGGGCGTGACACGCTGAATCAGCCCCTTACCGTTCTCATAACCCCCTCTTAAACCTATTTTTTTAATCCATCCGGGAATGAACGGCCGAGGAGCTAAATAATATGAATATCATGGAATAATATAGAGCTAGTGTAGCGTTGAATTCTGTTTGCTGCTTAAATGGCCGTTAGCACGTTGGTATGGTGATGGGGGATGTCGCCCTCAATCACCCAGGATGAGTTCAGGCACACTTGGTGAACACGCCACGACATGACTACTGATCTTCGGGGGTTGTATTCATACCTACAGATTCAATATCGCCTTGGTCAAGGAACAGCGTGATTCCTGAGACCTAT
>JAJYPA010000365.1 GCA_021795795.1 Pseudomonadota bacterium
CAACAACTACAAGCCGATGCTGTTGCACGAGAACAGCATCACGCTGAAAAGGCAGCGGCACTGCAAGCCGAACTGGCTGAGTTGCTGCGCGCGCAGGTACAGCGTGAACAAGATTTCAGTACGCAGATGCAGGCCGTCCAGCAGCAAGCCGCTCAGGAAAGAGTTGAACAGTCTCACCATCATGATGAGCAAATCCACACCTTACGGCACGAATATGCAGAACGGGAACAGGCTTTCAACCAGCAATTACGGGCTGGACAACAACAACTTCATGATCTTGAACAGGCGCGAGCGGATATGCAGCATCAGCTCAATGCGCAGTTGCAAGCAGAGCGTGATGTTGGTCAAGAATTGCAGCAGGCACTCACCATTTTGCAGGATGAACTTGCTGCCATGCGTAATACATTTGCCTGGCGACTTGCGGCTCCTTTGCGTGCGGCTGTCGGCTGGTTCAAACCTAAACATACACAAGCCGAAATCGCAATTAATTCGACAAGGCAACGAGGTGCTGCGACCCCGCTACCCATTGTTTCAAATCAAGTTACGACCGACAATCAAGAATTTATTAGAAACCACTCTCTTTCGGAAACTACCAATATGACAAGTAATTATACTGTTCCAGCGTCGCAACCAACTTTGCCTGGCACAGCCACAAATTTGAAGGCACTACTGCAGCATCAAGACCGTCAGTTTGTCGAGTGCGCTTATCTGACGCTGTTAAAACGCTATCCAGACCCTGAAGGACTCAATTATTACCTCGGTCGGCTTCGTGCTGGTGTGCCAAAGATACAGATACTCGGTCAACTGATCGATTCCCGGGAGGTTTATGCGGGTATGGTCACGCTTCCTGGATTACATGAGGCCGTAAACCTTTATAAAATCGGACGGCTGCCACTGATTGGGTTTGTTCTAAAACTCTTTATTGACACAGAGGGGAGTTCTGTTTTTGAGCGCCGTTTACGTGCCGTTGAGCAGCAAGTATTTTTGCTTGGTCAGCAATCTGATTTGCACCTTGCTCAGATTGAACGAGGTATAGACGATTTGAGGAAAATAATCGAACTTAAGAGCCAGAGTCAATATTTTGTTAACACGACAAATTTGCCAATCAGTCACACCGTACCCGAAGCATCCTTAAGGACACAGTCGATCTTGTCACAAACAATTGTCTTCAATGAGGGACCTGCAACCAATGTGATCGAGCAGCTCGCTGAATTGCTGGTCGGATCAAAAGAAGCGCAGCAACTTTCTCTCCGCCAATAAATAGAATATCTATATGTTACTTGATACTAACTTCAAAGGTCGCATCTTCCAAGTTATCGAAGCGTTGGATTATGGTGATGCCGTATCCAATCAGGCCATAGAATTGGACAAGATGCTGCAACAGATGGGCTTTTCTACCGCGATTCACGCTAAGTTTCGACACGAGTCGGTGAAAGATTTTTGCGTCGATCTCGAAACTTTAAAGCCTTCTGATGAAGATGTGGTTATCGTTCATTACCCTGGTTATTCTGAGTACGTTCTGCCATATGTGCAAAAATTTCGTTGTACGAAGATATGTGTATACCACAATATTACTCCCCATATATTTTTCCAGCCGGGCACCGCACTCTACGATTTTTGCCTGAAGGGACGGCAGCAGTTGCATGAGGTTGTTCGCGATTTCCACTATTTTTGGGGTGATAGCCAGTACAATCTTCAAGAGCTAATCGAATTGGGCGCGGCCCCAAAAAATTGTATGGTAGTTCCCATCGTGGTTGGAAGAGTGATCTCTGCAGCGGCTGAGACCATTTCACGTGAAATAGGCGTTTGGATGTTTCTTGGCAGAGTCGCAGCAAATAAGGGGCACATCAATCTTGTGAAGCTATTTGCCCGCGTGCGAGCCGACGATCCAACATGTGCCCATAAGCTTTACATTGTAGGTGGATTCGACCCCGGCGAACCCTACTACCAGAGATTGAGGAGTCAGATCGATCAACTAAAGCTTACAGATCATATTGTCATAACAGGCAAGGTCTCTGATGCCGATGTAGAAAATTACCTAGCTCGGGCGTCTATCTATGTTTCAATGAGTGAACATGAAGGTTTTGGTGTCCCACTTGTCGAAGCTGCGCATCATGATCTTCCGGTGGTTGCACTACGTAATAGTGCGGTTAGTGAGACTATGGGGGAAAGTACTGGTCTCGCAAACTCCTCAGAGGAATTGGTTCAACTTATTAAAGAAATTTTGACCGACGAGAACCGTTACAAGCAAATACTTGATAACCAAAAACGCAATGCAATGCGTTTTTCTCATGAGGCAGTAAACAAACTGCTCACTGATGCAGTGCAACATGTTCTGCCCGATCGATTTCGCTTTACAACTGTCTCAGTTGTAATTTGCACGTATAACAGAAGTAATTTTTTGGAACGAGCCCTGGACTATTTGCAGTATCAAACCAACCAGAATTTCGAAGTTGTTGTTATTAACGGACCATCAACCGATAACACTGATGAAATTCTTGAAAACAACAAGCACAGAATCAAGATCGGCCGGAACCCAGAAAGAAATCTATCGATATCTCGAAATATGGGTATCGAGCTTTCTGACGGCGACATCATCGCTTTTATCGATGACGATGCTCTTCCCTTTGACGACTGGGTCGACACGCTTATCCGCGAGTTCAGTCGAAGACCGTTGACGCTCGCTGGGCTCGGAGGGCCGGTGTTCTACGCAGGTACGTTAGAATTTCAGGCGCAAGACATAGGTATCAACAAGCTTGCAGAAGCTAAGGTCAATATTGACCCTTCCGAGATCGGGACAAACGGCTGGGAGCGTTCATTACTCGGGACGAACACATGCTTCCGTGCCGACGTTATTCGCGACGTTGAAGGGTTCGACGAGCAATTCGATTATTTCCTAGACGAATCTGAGCTCTGCTTCAGATTGCAATCGAGGAACTACATCGTCGGCTACTGCCCTGATCTGTTTCTTCGCCACGAGTTTGCGCAGAGCCATAACCGTGGTGGCAAATACAAGTACAACTGGTTCACCATCTGCAAGAATACCGCCTACTACATTGCTGCGTACTCCGGCCTGAAAAAAAAGGAGCTATCCAATTATATCGATCAGCGGATGGATGTTGAACGAATTCGACCGCTAGAGGTCGCACGTGATGCCGGGGAGATTTCCCACCAGGATTGCAAGGAGTACGTCGACGCCATTCATTTAGGTGCCAAGCAGGGGCTGATTGATTCGCGTGCGTTCCCTCGAACACGTGCTTTGAGCCCGGGCCCAGGAGTGTTCCGTGTCTTCACATGCGCTGCCGCCTACCCGCTAGTTGGTCGTGATATTAAACGGTTGCACATCTGTATTGTCACAAAGGAGTTTCCCCCGTTTGTGCCAAGTGGCGGCATCGGCACGCTTTACTATAACTTGGCGAGTGAATTGCTTTTGATGGGGCACTACGTCACAGTTGTCGCGCCTGGTGACCTTGGGTCGATTCATCGACGTGGGAGGTTTGCCATCCAGTATACAAAGTTAAAGACAATCTGTTCGGATGCTATGGGTACACCTGGCTTCATCAACAACATAAACTGGTCAATCAGTGCTTTTCAGGCAGTCGCCGCACTCCATGCAACCCATCCAGTGGACATTATTGAGTCAGCGCTTTGGGACAGCGAGGTACTCGCGCTATCGTTGATCCCGAACAATCAACGGCCGTCTTTGGTCGTTCGGCTAGTCACCCCGTTTCCTGTGGCAGCCCGTCTTAATGGTTGGTCAGTTCCCAATTACGAAGAGAGTATATTCAGGGCAGCGGAAAAAACGTTGATTGCGAATGCAGATGCAGTAGTACCAATCAGCGAGTCAATAGCATGCACACTCGAAGCTGAGTATGGTATTAGCCGCGATATGCGCTGGATAAAGTCCTACTGTGGCATCGCATACTGGCCGTTCTTCGACAGTAAACTCGAGTATTCGGCGCTAAAGGCCGTAAATGGGCAGCCGTTGGCTGTGCCGAGAGACGCGAAGCTCATATTATTCATAGGCCGGCTAGAGAGCCGCAAGGGCGTGGATGTACTTCTAGCTGCAGCGAATGAGTTTCTAGCTGGCGATTCACAGGCGCATCTATTGTTTGCCGGCCGCGACATTGAAGGCTGGACACAAAAAGCACAAGCTATTCTCTCAAGTGAATTGGCGAATCGTGTTCATTTCCTTGGTGAAGTTGATGATGCTACGCGCGATAAATTGCTTCACTTTGCTTACTGCGTCGTATTCCCATCGCGATATGAATCTTTTGGCCTGGTTCCTCTGGAGGCCTTCGTGCACGGCGTGCCAGTAGTTGCATCACGTGCGGGTGCAATACCCGAGGTTGTCTTCGATGAGGAATGCGGATTACTGTTTGAGCCCGGAAATTTGGAAGCTCTGGCAAAGTGTGTGACGAGGTTGCTGACTGAACCGCAGTTGCGTGACCTACTTTCGACTGGGGCAAGAAGGCAAATTCGTCACTTTAGCTCTAGAAACTCAGCCATAAATACGGTCAAGCTCTATGCAAGTCTTTTGTTAAAGAAAAAACCGCCAAGTGCCTTTAAACAGCATGAGGTGGCAGGCAATCTGAATGGTGGCAGCAGCAGTCACTCTTCTTCGTACTCAGGATCCCACCCTAGTTTACAAACGCAATGTGGGCAACGAGATGCTGGGCAAATGAAGTCAACGGGCGTTGAAGGTTTTCTATTTTACGGGCCGTATGTTGATTTACCCGTGGGACGATATATAGCGAATCTTTATGGTCAAGTAAAACGGGCAGGGACACCAAATGCAGTTATTGAGGTGCTGATTAACTCAGGTGTGACCAGGCTGGCATCACATGTGCTTACCGAATCCAAGGATGATGACCTATTGGCATCAGTTGACTTTATCCTGAATACGTCGACACAAGTTGAAGTTCGAGTTTGGGTTGCCGCAGATGCCAATGTTTCAATCCGTAAGCTTGATATTCTTTCTGAGCAGGGTGTTAGCGGTGGTTAAAAATTCGCGATATGTGTAATCAGATTTTATGCCGTGTTACTGAGTAACATTCAAAACTTAACTTTCGAAAAGAGATATTTCATGCATTCTAAAATAATAGAGGCGTTCTTGGGGCGTCCTACACTTGACCAAGTTGTATCGCAAACATGTACAGCATCACAATTTAAAGAAGATCATTATTCCCGCCTTGCTCGAGAGATCCAACAAGAACCTCGGTTCCACAGAAAACAGTGGGAATATATATATATCCTGCGTGCCCTCGAGCAATTCGGATTGCTACATCCCAACAAGACGGGTATAGGGTTTGGCTGTGGCAAGGAACCATTGGCCGTGGTGATGGCGAAATTTGGACTAAATATCACAGTTACTGACATTCCGCCATTCGACACATCAGATTCCCATTGGGGAAGTTCATCTGCTATGGATTTGTTTTACGGGGGCATCTGTTCGGAGGAGCAATATGTTAAACATGTGTCATTCCGTGCTGTTGATATGAATAACATTCCAAATGACTTGGGTTTATATGATTTTGTTTGGTCGTGCTGCGCTCTTGAGCATTTGGGGTCTCTTAAAGCAGGGATGGACTTCATAGTTAATTCAACAAAATGTCTAAAACCTGGGGGGATAGCAATTCATACTACAGAAATAAATATGTCCAGTGACGAAGAAACTCTTGAGTCACCAGGATTATCACTCTATAGGAGGCGAGACTTATTGGACTTACAGAATCGGCTTGTTGATATTGGCTGCTCGGTCCTCCCTATGAATTTTTACAGCGGTGATCTACCTGAAGATAAATATATTGATCTTCCGCCATATAAACAAGAGATTCATCTCAAGCTGATGATAGAGAAGTTTGCAATTACGTCATTCGGACTCGTGTTACGAAAAAACTAAATGAAGAGTGGTAAAACTTTGCTTGTTATTGGCGGCTGCGGCTATATAGGTTCGCATATAGTGAAGCGTCTGCTTGATGTGGGTCACAAAATTACGGCATTAGATGATCTTTTTCTGGCTTTCGCAATAGCTTGTTGTGTGGCAGTGCTGGCGCGGATTGCTGAGGATGTAAGTAGTATTCACACAACAGAATTGTAATTATTTTGTATCGCGTACCATTTGTTCAACCCTGATCGAATATATTTAAAATGACTAAAATTGCAATTATCACCGGCATCACTGGCCAGGACGGCGCATATCTTTCCGAACTACTTCTCAATAAAGGCTACAAGGTTTACGGCACCTTTCGCCGCACCAGTTCGGTCAATTTCTGGCGCATGGAAGAATTAGGCGTCAATAAGCATCCCAACATGCATCTTGTAGAATACGATCTGACGGACATGGGTTCGACCCTGCGTCTGCTGGAAAAAACCCAGGCGACCGAGATCTATAACCTCGCAGCGCAAAGTTTCGTGGCGGTGTCGTTCGACCAGCCGCGCACCACGGCCGAGATTACCGGACTCGGTCCGTTGCATCTGCTGGAAGCGATACGCATCGTGAATCCGGCGATCCGCTATTATCAAGCCAGCACGTCTGAAATGTTTGGCAAGGTACAAGCGGTGCCGCAAAATGAAAGCACACCATTTTATCCCCGCAGTCCATACGGCGTGGCGAAGCTGTATGCGCATTGGATGACGATTAATTACCGGGAAAGTTACAATATTTTTGCTGCCAGCGGAATATTGTTCAACCATGAATCGCCGTTACGCGGGCTGGAATTCGTGACCCGCAAGATTACCGACAGCATGGCCAAAATCAAATTGGGCAAACAGGACGTGTTGGAGTTGGGCAACATGGACGCCAAGCGCGATTGGGGTTATGCCAAAGAATATGTGGAAGGCATGTATTTGATGTTGCAGACAAATCAGCCAGACACGTATGTGTTGGCAACCAATCGTACCGAAACGGTGCGGAATTTTGTGACGATGGCGGGTAAAGCCGTCGGTTTTGATCTGACATGGCATGGCACAGCTGAAAACGAAATAGGCGTAGACCGCAACAGCGGCAAAACGCTGGTGCGCGTCAACCCTAAGTTTTACCGCCCCGCCGAGGTTGAATTGCTGATTGGCCATCCGGAAAAAGCCAAGCGTGAACTGGGCTGGGAACCCAAGACCACGCTGGAAGACTTGTGCCAGATGATGGTGGAAGCGGATGTTCGCCGCAATGAACAGGGCGTATCGTTCTAATGCGTGTTACTGCCAAACAGCGAGCGGCGGTGCGTGAAACAGCAGCGGCCATAACAAATGCTTCTGTGCGAATCCATGTGTTTGGCTCACGTCTGGATGATCCTGCGCGAGAGGGAAGCCTGGATGTGTTGCTTGAGAGGGTGGGACCAAACTTTCATTGTTGCGACGGGCACGGTTCCAGCTTGCGCTGGAAGCCCGTTTGGCAATGCCTGTGAACATTGTCTGCATACAGCGCGGTGCTGTTCAAACCGGGTTTCGGCTTATCGCGCACAAACGAAGACTGTTATTGTGAGCACTGATGCGGTGTTAGCAGAAAAGATGCATTGGAGAGATTTATTGGAAGCGATTCAGCGTTGCGTATATTTTTTGGATACTGCGCCATGCAAGCCGCCGTGGCCGCTCACGGGTGCTGTGTTGGCGCAACAGCGCAAAGATGTTTCAAATGAGTAAAAACATATTGATCACAGGCGCTCAAGGCTTTACGGGGCGCCATATGGCTGCGGAAATGAGCGAAGCCGGTTATAACGTATTGGGTTTGACGCATGGCGCATCTTCGGCAAATTCTTCTGATTCAATCACAATGTTGGCTTGCGACCTGCTTGACCGTGTTGGCTTGGCGGCAGTGGTTGCGCAGGCAGCACCGGATTTCGTCGTGCATCTGGCGGGCATTGCGTTTGTGGTGCATGGCGATGCCGATGCTATTTATCGCACCAATGTGGTAGGCACCCGAAATTTACTGGAAGCGTTGACAAGCAACAAACACAAACCACGTAAAGTGTTGCTTGCCAGTAGCGCCAATGTGTACGGCAACACCGAATCCGGTGCACTGGATGAAACGTATCCGCCGGCGCCAGCCAATGATTATGCCGTGAGCAAACTCGCCATGGAATATATGGCCCGTT
>JAJYPA010000366.1 GCA_021795795.1 Pseudomonadota bacterium
GACCTATTGGTGAAGAGCCTGGAACGCGCCAGACAGCGGGAAATGCTGCCCCCAGACCGCGCAACGCTTGCCGTAAAGGGGGCGCTGGAGCATTGCAGCGAACACGACACGGTATTTTCGCTCTCGGCCGTCCGCGCGGAGGCATTGCGGCAGGGTATGGCAGAAGGCCTTTCCATCGAGGCAATTGATGCGGCCCTGCGTTCGACGCAAGACCTGCTGGACGGTGGAAACGTAGACCGGGATGGAACTGGGAAAATTCGAAGAATGCACACCACCACGCTAGCAGTGGAGGAAGAGCTGGCGATACAGACGATCGCCACACAAGGCAAGGTTAAAGCCCTACAATCTCCGGAAGCCGTTTCGAGACTCCTGGCGCAAAGACAGCAGGTGCAAGGCTGGAACTACTCCGACGGGCAGATCGAGGCCATACAGATGGCGCTGACCGGCAAGGAGCAACATCAGGGCATCGTCGGTGCCGCTGGTGCAGGAAAAACCACCAGCATGGCCGTCATCGTGGAACAGTACCGACAGGCTGGATACGAGGTCATCGGCCTCGCCCCCTCGGCCAAGGCCGCCGCTGAACTGCAGTCGGCGGGCTGCGAGACTCTGACCCTGGAGTCCTTCCTGCGCAGCAAACCGACGGAGGCCTCCCGTAAGGTGCTCTATATCGTCGACGAAGCGGGTATGGTCTCGCGCCGGGATTTGCTGCGATTCTATCGGCGCGCGCAGCAGGATCAGGCACGGACCCTGGCCGTGGGCGACCCTCGGCAATTGCAGGCCGTGCAGGCCGGCAATCCCTTCGAGCAGCTGTTACGCTGTAACGGTTTCCGCCAGGCCAGCATCACCCAGATCAACCGGCAGAAGGACAAGTCGCTATTGGCCATTGCCGAAGCCTTTGCGAGCGGGGATGCCGTAAAAGGATTGCAGCTGGCCGATCCGTACCTGCGGGAGATTCCCCTGCCCGATCCGGCGCCAGGCCAAAAGAAGCTCGACAAAGCCGCCAAGCAGGAATGGTTGGCGAGGGCCGCTGCGGCATCCTACCTTCGGCTGTCCTCCGAGGAGCGGGGGCAAACGCTCGTCCTCGCCGCCAGCAATGGCACCAGACGAATCGCCAATGCCGAGATCCGCAGGGGTCTCATCGAGCGAGGGGAATTAGGCCGGGAATCCGTGCAGATCACCGCCCTCGACAAGGTTAGCCTGAGCGTCACCCACCAGGGCCAAGCGGCATTCTATCGGCCGGGACAAGTGGTGGAACTTGGCCGCACGGAGCCCGGCGTTGGGGAGCGTGGTACCCGCTGGAAGATCGTGGGCACCGAAAATGGCAAGCTGCAAGTCGTCCCCTTGCAGGCAGAGCGGAGCGCGCCCGTGAATCTCAAGCCTTCCACAAAACTGCAATTGTACGATGCGCGGCAGATGGATTTGCGCGAGGGCGACCAAGTCTTATTCCGACAGAACGACAAGAGCCGAGACATCGATCTACGCAACGGCGATGATGCCGTCATTGCCATTCGTGACGGAAAAGCGTTTGCAACGCTGCGCGATGGAAGAAGGGTGCCCTTGCAGGCCAGCGAAGTCATGGATTACGGCTACTGCCGCACCGTTCATGCCTCCCAGGGTGCCACGGTGGATCGGGCGATCGTCATCGCCGAGAGTAGCCGCGCTGGGGCAAATCTCGGCTACGTCGCCCTGAGCCGAGAGAAACACCACCTGGAAATCCTGACCGACGATAAGGAAAAGCTCGCCGAGAGTTGGGGAAAATACGTCCAGCAAGAATCCGCACGGGACGCGGCGATGCGCGGCACACTGCAAACTGCCAGAGACCAAGCCCGGGAGGTTATCTCTTACCAGCCGGCCCATACCCGCGCCGAAGAGAAAGCTCAGCGTGAAAACCCGAAAAGAGAAAAGGCACGAGGCACCCTCACCGCCAATAAGCAACGCAGTCCTGCCTACGACCAGGGCATAGGCTGGTAACGACGGCGCTGGCCGAGCCCTGCGATCCTGCCGACATGCTGGCGGCAACGAGCATGAACCCGCTCGACCGCCAGACACCTTCGACAGCACAAACGCCACATCCCGCCAGGGTGCGTTTGTGCGGATAAAAGCCTACCCGCAGGGTGGGCGTAACCCAACGTGAACACATGGAAAGATATCGTATGTGCACGGCAAAGCGTGTGAATCACCGCTCCATGTGAAGCCTTCCCGTGCCACTCCGTGTCAACCCAAAATCAAACCGTGTTTTGAGTTGACATCGCGCCAGCTATGGGTAGGCGGCGTAAATCTGGCACGGGGCGCAGATGCTGCTTTCAGGAGGACATGGCATGGCGCGAACGCTCACCGCAAAGGTGCTCCCCTACCTCGAGGCGATCGAGGCGGCGCACCGGGCCGGCGAATCGTGGAGGGATATATGTGCACTGGTGGAAGCGACCATAGATGTGCAATTCGGATCGCCCGTTTGTTTCGGAAATGCAGTCCGGCGCGCCCGCAAAGGGGTGGACGACGGACGGCTGTGGGTCGAGCAACGGTCCCTGCTCGGCATGGCGCACAAGCCTGTGGATCGATCCCAGATCCACAAAACACCGGTTCCACAGGAACCACGTAAATCGCTTTCCATTGATCTGGATACACCGTAAAGGAGGTTTTATGAAACATCTGGTCATCAGCCATGGCGATAAGGGCGGCGTGGGGAAGAGCATATTTTCCATGCTCGCAGTCGAGTTCGGACTGTTCTCTGGACGAAACGTTGCGATTGTGGAGGGCGATACCAAAATCGGGGATGTGAAGGCACGCTATGAGAATGTGGTTTCCGTCCTGTCGGTGAACCTGGACAAAAGCGGCAAGGACGCCGAGAACGCGATAGCCACCCTGTTTAGCCATCTGGAAGCGCTGCAGAGTGATCTGGTGGTGATGAACCTGCCTGCCAATTCCCACAAGGCGATTGACGCTTACGCGGAGATTATCGCACCCGTTGCGCAGGAGCTTGGACTGCAAATCTGTGTGGCGTGGATGATCGGGCGGGAATCCAGCAGCGCGACGATGGCGAACGAATCCGCCATCTGCCATTTGGCAGATCGCAAAATGGCTGTGGTCAATCGCCACGAATCCGACTTCGACCGAGATTACTACTGGTTCACGGCTCCGCAGTATCGGGAGGAGTGGGTCGCATCCGGTGGTTTGACCGGGGAAATCCCGGAGCTGGCCTCGCGGGTCGGGGCCAGGGTAAAGGAATACCAAGGCCAGTCTTTTGCCTCGTTGGCGGGTCCGGAAAGTCCACTCTTCATCGTCGAGCGACAGATCATCAAGCACTGGCTGCAAAAATCTTGGCAAGGGTCGGTGATCCCCTTGCTGGAGGGGGAATGAATCATGAACGATGTGACCCAAAAACAAACCGCAAACTCGGAGCCGATGTCCCAGGTGTTGAAGGGCATCAATGCGGATGATCTCGGTGGATTCATCGGCTGGTCAGCGCGATTTCGGATCGGCCCGGACGACCCGATTTGGGGCGCTGTACTTGCGACAAAGATCTCCTACCAGGCAGCGGCAGTATCCATGGAGGCAGCGACCGACCTCTCCGCCCAGGTGGCGAAAATCCCGGAGGTCATCTACCGGGGAGCGAAACGAGCGGCCAACGAGGTGTCGGCAAGCATCGCGGGGCAATCTGACGCCTTTATGACGCGACTCGAGGCAGGAGGTGGCAAGTTCGCCCGGAACTTTTATGCGGAGGTGGAGCCCTTACTCGACCGGTCAATGGAGAAAGGGAAAGATACTCTGGAAAAGGCCTTGCAGAGCGGCAGCCTCAAGTTGGAGAAAGCAGAGCAGGCGCTTGCGTCCAGGCTCTCGGGAGAGGCCGTACAACACTACATACAAGGTGCAAAGCAAGAAGCGCTGGCCACCTTCACCGACGAGGCGAGGAGAGCTGCCCAAGCGGCCGTGCGAGCAGATCTCAACTGGTCGTATGCAGCTACCGGGGCGGTGATTCTGGCGCTGATCGTGACCGGCTGGATCGCCAACGACGCGTACCTGCACGCCATCGACCGGATCGCACCAGAACCCATCCAGCAGTACACCAATGGCAAGCGGTATTGCCACCAATCCGGCCAGGACTACGTGTGCGTGCTTACCAAGGCGCCACCGGGACCTTGAGGCTGTACCATCACGTTCCATCCCCTCTGGCTAGGCTCGGTTCTCTGCCTGGCCTTTCGTATGGCGGTAGATTCAGCGATTGCCCTATGCTAGGTGTCTACCAGCAATGATCGCCGGTCGCAGTACATGCCGGTCGCAGTACATTGCGGACGCTGGACTCTTGTACTACGCTCAGGGCTGGAGGCTTGTTGAATATCCGGAGTTGACGAGATCTTGAAGGGCGGCAAAAAACTAATTGTGTTGAAAAACTCCTACAAACCCGGATCACGCTGTCATTTGGGGGTCTTCACCCCCCTACCCAGAGAATTATCGTCGATCTTGGGGCTTCCTACGAGGCAAGATGTAAGGCCCGAGGATCCATATGCCCGTAGAAAAGAGTTTTTCAACACAATTGACTGGGAGCGGTCATTCGCTAGGAGAGTTAAATAAATGGAACCAGAAGCGTTGAAATACGAGAATTTAAAACCTGCTTTGGCTCAGTATGAGGCAAGGGGACGGGGAGAATCGATCGCCTTTCTGAGTTGGTTTCTCGAGAATATTTTTAGGCTAGATAATGTTAGCGCTGATGATTCAATTTGTGATCGTCCAAACGACCGTGGAATTGATGGAATTTATGTGGATCATACACTAGAAGAAGTTCAGATCCTTCAGGGCAAATTAAAGCAAAAAGAATCATCTATAGGTGACGCGCCGCTAAGAGAATTGGCGGGCACATTAACGCAGATGAAAAACGCAGAATCTGTTCAAGCACTAATTGACGGTGGAGCTAACGAAGAGTTAAAGCGAATTTTGGTTCGGCACAATATTAAGGATCTAATCTCTAAAGGTTATGAGGTGGTTGGTTTGTTCGTATCAAATCAACCGCTTGATTCTAATGGTCAGGAATTTCTTGATTCACACCAAGGAATATTGGTATATGACAGAAATCGAATTGCGAATGAATTTATTGAAATAGAAAAAGCGGGCGGCATTACGGGAAGTTACACATTTGATACAAGCTATGTATCACCCATGGTTATTCGTACTGGCACTCGCGCAACGACGTATGTAATTCCAGTGCAAGCACTAGAACTAGTGGGAATGGACGGGATAGATGACGGCACTCTGTTCACGCAAAATGTCAGGCAGTCTCTCGGCAACACCAAGGTAAACAAAGCATTGCGAAGTAGCGTCACGCAACCAACGGAGCATGAAAATTTTCTGCTTTATCATAACGGAGTAAACATACTTTGCGATTCCGCGCAACTCGACGAAGAAAACGAAAAGCTGGTAATTAGCAATTACGTAGTTGTCAATGGCGCGCAAAGTATCACAACATTTCGTCGCGCTCGAAGTTCCCTTTCTCCCGATCTTCGAGTTCTGGCAAAGATTATTCAAATAAAAGATCCTGATCTATCAAAAAAGATCACAATCAATAGCAACAATCAAAACGCAATTAAACCTCGTGATCTTAAATCAAATAACGAAATACAACTCAGACTGCGCGAAGAATTTTCAAGGGTAGAGGGTGGTGTATATGATCTCGAGATAAAAAGAGGACAAGAGATTGACAGTAGCAAGATTTTGATTACTAATGAAGAAGCCGGTCGCCTGCTTTTGGCGTTTGATCTAATGTCCCCAGAGTCGTGCCACCAAGTATACAAGGTGTTTGATGATCGATATTCCGATATTTTTGCGCGGCCAGAGGTCAACGCACACAGAGTGATTTTTCTATATCTACTAAACGAGCGCATTCAGAAAGTTGCGGAAAATATTAATTATCGGCCACTAGCTAAATACGGACTTACTCGCTTCTTCCTGTTATCGGTCGCGTCTGACCTTATCAGAGCAAACAAAGATACGGTCGCATATTATCAGGACCCTTCGGCGCTCTTTGCTTCAGGTGCGTTATCCAAATTTATGGATGGCATTGAGGTTATTCTCAGGTCAATTGTTATTGATCTTAACTATGAAGTGGAAGAAATGGGCGATCAATTTGATTATAAGGGCGACTTAAAAAGTCCGACTAAGATCAAAAATTTAAGAACCAAACTGCTCCGTAGTTATGAAAAGGATGTGGCTCGTGATAAGGCTCCATTGCTTAATACATTTATGGTATAATAATGCCGTAAACGAGGACGCACTTTTCGTTCTCTGCGCTCACTACAAATGCGCCGGTGACGGCTGGCGTTGGGCCCAATAAGGAAGCATTAATTAGCATAGTCGGAAGAACGGATGCTTTTGAGAGAAAGCACATGAAAAACTCGTCACTTTGCGAGCCAATATGGCGAGTTTTTCAACTACGAATATGATCGCGGTGCAAGACATATCGGTCTTCATTTAACCCACAAACAAAGTCTATCAAGCAGGCTGTGAAAGTAGGTATGAGAGTTGCTGCGGTGTCGCGACATAGCGTGCTTACGCAAATTGAGCCTGGTTAGTTACGCGAGATCAAAGTCGAAGGATTACCTCTGTCAAAAATGTGGCATTTAGCACATCGAAAAGGAAAAAACTCGAACCTGCTACTAATAGTTTTAAATCTTATTTCCTGCAGCACCAATACGTCCGTACAATAAATGAACTGGCTCAGATTAATTCGTGACAGTGGTAGCAAACCGTCTGTAATTATATTGGAAAACTGAACGACTTCTATCGCTGCATCACCGCCCATTCCCTGGCGATATGCTTACCGCTGGTCGAGGATTTCGTCCAGTAAGCTCATCTGGTGCGCTACCCAACTCGCTACCAGGACGTGGTCCAAGCCGCTCACGGTGATCCCCAGCAGGCGCACGGACGCGCCCTGGGGAACGGCTCGGTCGAGTAACTCTGGTAGCAATGCCGCAATAGTATCCGCGCTCCCAATACCTTCGGTCGCCGTATATGCTCGGGTGACCGTGGTAAAATCGGGAAAGCGCGCTTTGATATTCACGGTATGGCCCACCAGGTTCAAGGCCTGGAGCCGGGTCACAACCTGCGCGGCCATTTCCTGTAGCGTAGTCAGCATGACGCTTCGATCCTCCAAGTTTTTGGAGAAGGTGTGTTCAGTCCCCACCGACTTCCGCTGGCGGGACGGTTGGACTGGCCGCTCGTCGATCGCCCGCGCTACGTCGTAAAACCAGCCTCCCGACTTGCCGAAATGGGTCACAAGAAACTCCAGCGAGAGGTTCCGTAGATCCAAGACCGTTTCCACGTCCATTGCCGAGAGCTTTTTGACGGTGACCGGACCCACACCATGCAGCTTGCCTACCGGCAGCGGCGCCAAGAAAGCAAGGCCACGCTCTGGTGGGATAACAAAAAGCCCGTGGGGCTTACGCCAGTCGGAGGCCAGCTTGGCCAGCAGCTTGTTGTAGGATACCCCTGCTGAAGCCGTCAGCCCCGTTTCTCGATGGATGCGATCCAGGATATCCCGAGCGATCTCGACTGCCAGGGTTCCGCCAGCAGTGGCGGCAGTCACGTCCAGGAAGGCCTCATCCAGAGACAGGGGTTCCACCAACGGTGTGTAACTGCGCAGGATGGTCATCACTTGGCGGGAGGCCTCTCGATAGGTATCCATGCGGGGGCGGACAAAGATGGCCTGGGGGCAAAGCGAACGGGCCTTGGCTGCGGACATTGCCGAGTGGATACCAAATCGTCGCGCCTCATAGCTGCACGTCGCGACGACGCCCCGGCCATTGGGGTCGCCACCGACAATCACCGGTAGACCACGGAGCTCCGGCCGATCGCGTTGCTCGACCGACGCAAAGAAGACATCCATGTCCACGTGGATGACCTTGCGGAGATTGGGGCTATGCTCCGGTGTTGGGCTGGACAATCGGTAAACTCCTCGCCGGACCTGATGAGTCTATCAGATGGGATCCTCCGACAATGCCGGGCAAGGATGTCTGTCCTTGCGCAAGGCAACCACCTGGGACGCGATGCTGCTTGCCGAGCGACAAGGGAAAGCGGTAGATTCACCCTGATGCTAGATCG
>JAJYPA010000367.1 GCA_021795795.1 Pseudomonadota bacterium
GACCTGGTCGGTACTGCCACCCAGGCGGTGCGCTTCGTCCACCACCACCAGGTCCCAACCGGCGGTAATCAGATCCTCGAACCGGCTGCGGTTGTATTCGGCGACCCTTTCCGCCGTCCAGCCGCGCCGCTTGTCCATGGGCTTGACCGAATCCAGGGAGACGATGACCTGATCGAACATCGACCAGGCTGAACTCCGGTGGTCTGCGCTCTTGTCTAAATTGGGAGCCAGGCGCTGCAAGGTGCCGATGTCGTCGCCCAGCACGAGCTGGAACTGTTCGTTGAAATGGGTCTGCATTTCCGCCACCCACTGGGTGGCGATACCTTTGGGAGAGACGACCAGGGTTCGGCGCACCAGACCCCGTAGTTTGAGCTCGCGCATGACCAGACCGGCCTCGATGGTCTTGCCGAGACCCACCTCGTCGGCCAGCAGGTAGCGCACGCGGTCGCCGGAGATGGCTCGGGACAAGGCGTGGATCTGGTGCGGCAGCGGAATGACATTGGACTCCATGGGAGCCAGCAATACATGGCCGTCAGTCGCGCTGGTGGAGCCTTCGAGCACCTCGGCCACCTTGGCTGCGGCGGCCACATAGGCGATGCGCCCGGCCTCGATCTCCGGCTGCAAGTCGGTACTCAGCGGCCGCAAGGCGGAGCGGGGCACACGCACCACCGCGTCCTGGTTCGGCAACCAGACACGGCAAACCGTCTGCCCCCACAAGGTCTGTTCTTCAATGACCTTGCACGCGCTGTTATGAACGTTGCTGTATTGCCAAACATCCTGCATCGGCATCATCCCGGAATTGAAAAATCGTTGTGATAAACCACGGATGCCAACTCGACTGTCCCGTCGACGCATTCCCAGTAATGAAGATGGAACTCCCTATCGATATCGCGACGCTGCGCCTTATCGGAGCCTCGGATTCTTTGCGGATCATTCCCGCCAGGCCCTGTTCGCAAAGCGTGTACGGCTGAAAGATTGTGTCCTTTGATAGTCTCTACGATTGATCGGAGAATCTTGGGTGGTACAGAATTCCTTTGGTCAGCACAAACCTGCCGGCACGACTCCCGGAACCTGGACCCGATGGTTGGAACAAGCACGCCGCCCCAGTCAGTAGCGTCGCCTTGCGCAATGGCGTACTTAAACAGGGCAATTCGGATGGCAAGTTCAATCCCAAGGTCGTCAGAGGCACCGACTAGTATTGCCGACTCATCGAGACATTCGATTAGCCCGTGAAAATCGTCACAGACCAATACATCGCCTTCAAAGAACTCGGGCGGGCATGGCAAGGCAGGAATATCGCCTCTGGTATGTTCGAGCTCGTGAATCTGTGCTCTTATCTGAATCACCTGCTTGGGTGCTTCTCTCAGAATGAGTGAATGGCCGCCAAGAGGTTGAGAACAGTGCTTACGCAGAACTGCGATCAACGTGATGCATCGGGCAAGATCGGACCGGAGACCGTCATGCGTTGTAAGCCGAATAACATCCGGATCTGTTTCCAAATGCTCCGACAAGACATCCTTGACCCGATAATAGGTCTCAAAGGAAGGGGTAAGCGACAGCAGTTTTTCCGCGACCGTAGCGATGTCGTTTACGCTGTATTCCACAATTCCATGTCTATTGAAGAGCTCGCGGAGGTGGTTTCTTAGAGGGAAAAGCTCTTCATCAATCAAAGCCTCAGAAGCCCGCTCGCTCATGTAAATGGCGACCCAGGGCTCATCAAGCAACTTGCTCCAGTCCAAAAGCGTGTCCACATACTGGAAAGCATCATCCTTGGCGCAATCAGCATGAGGAACCGCGAGCACGCCTGCGTCAATTGTTACGCTGGGCAGGCTATGCATCTTTATTCCTCCGGCTCGCTTTCCGTTTCATCGCCGCAGCTCTCAGGATTTCTTCGGCCTGCTGTTGAGACTGATCAAAGAACCCTTCCGGCCAGTCTGAAATGGCCCCATACTCGTTAATCACCACCTCCCGGAAAGATGAACCCTGCGATGGCTTTTCCACGAAGTAAATTTTGGCCTGACTGTTTAGCTCTTTTTCGGGTGATGCCGCTGCAATTCGGAAACGGAGGCGGTCAATAAAGTATTCGCTGTGGGTCTCAACAATGCACTGCTTGTTGCACAACGCCATCGAAAGGAAGAAATCGCCCAGCAGGGTCTGAACCTTTGGGTGTAGATGCAGCTCCGGCTGCTCAAAAACCAGAGTGGAGTCCGTGTCGGCCAGAAGACACATAACGAGAATTGGCAACACTTGACTGACGCCTACGCCCACATGCGTAAGGTCGTGCGTGCTATCCGAATTGGAAAGACCTACCTTCAGCTCATGCCCCAACTTCCCCTGATCCCGGCTTTTTACCAAGCTGGCCACACCCAGATATTGGAGCCAGTCGGTAACCGCCGCTTCGAGTGTCCGGGTAACCGTATTGCGGTCAATTACCGGATCTTTGAAATTTGCCGATGGGATGTAGCGGATCTTTTTGTTTTTGTGCAACTCAAGAATGGAAGCCGTATGTTCCCCGCGTAAACCTACGTCATGTGGATCGGCTGCTGGTGCGAGCGGGTACAGCGGCTTGGGAGCATCCCTCAATGGGCCGAGGTATTTCAAAGACGAGGCGAAGAAATTGTCCAGGTACCAGGTGGCTTCCGTTATTAAGCGAGGCGGCCTGGCTTGGACAACGGCATGGGTCTCTAACTTCTCTGCTGTTGATGCCTTCATGGCTGCATGGATGCGGTCAAAAATGTCCTCACGCTCACGCAGTACCTGCTGAACCCTCAGGCGCTCATCGCGTGTAAGGCCGCGTAGTCGTTCGTGCCATGCTCTGAATGTGAGTGTCTCGGACTCGGCACCAAACAGTGACTCCTGCCGATACTTGGCCTTGAAGACCTGATCAAAATCGATGGTGCCTTCGAGGACTTCGCGCAAGACCGCAATGATTTCTTCGGAAAGAAGAATCTCCCTTCCCATGCTGCGCCGTAAACCCATGGAACGACGGCCATCGTCCTGGAGAGCCATGGTGATGGCGTTCGCGTCCTCTTCAATGGTATCGATGGCGTATACGATTCTCTCGGGAAGAAAGTGTCTCAGCATGCAGCCGATAGGCTCGGCCGAGCGAAAGTCTTCCTTGACCTCAGTCATGGAGCTCTCGTCCAGTTCAACTGCGTAAGCCAAACTTGCACGTAGCTGGTCGTCTATTTCACTTACGCCATCAGCTCCTTCAATCTCGGAAATAGCTTTGCTGGATTGATGAATAGAGATGCCTGCTTTCTGATCAACGTTATCCTCGTCTCTGGATACGCAGGACAACTGGGTGGCAAAAAGCCGAGGTTGAATTTGAAACAGGTCACGCTGAGAGCTTGAAGGATCAGCGTCGAATGAGATCTCACAAGCGATTTCCTGAAGTTGATTGGAGCGCGGCCCATAGTAAATTGCACCACGAGGGGCGATTTGGGACCGCCTCGGGGTTGCAGTCTCCTGATCCGGCAATGGTCGACATGTGCATTTGATGGTGATTTGGTCCGACTCTCCACCGTTGGATTTCAGGTCATCAAACTGGCCTAGACTGGTGAGCGATCCATTTAATACGACAGAGCGTGAGCCGACTTTGTGCGCCAATGTCTGCGCAACAAGTAGGACTGATTGAATAAATGTGCTCTTGCCGCTGCTGTTCGCACCGGCGAAGATCGTAAGCGGTCCGAGATCCAGCTCGGTTTCCTTGCGAATCGATTTAAAGTTGAAGACTTTCCATTTCGTGATCATGGGTTATTCCCCTCCCATTCTTGTTACCGCTTGGTCGTACCACATGAGCAGTTTGGGATCTTCTTCCAGGATGTTGTTGGGGATCTTGTCGGCCACGGCGACGATGACGGCGTAGTCACGCTCCTGCCAGGCCTTCTTGAATCCGGCGCGGACAGCTTCCAGACGGAAAACCTTGAGCTTCTTCTTGACCTCTTTGTATTCCACGAACTCCTTGAGCAGTGCCTTTTCGCGTAACTTCTCCAGGTCGCCTGCCTTGTTGGGATCAGGCACGTACCAGCGGTCACGGGCCTTGGCGATCAGGGTTGGATCATCCTTGGGCAGATTGCGCAGCTCTTTCCAGTTGGTGGAGAGATAGGCGTGGACTTGCTCGGGCACAGGGCCTTTGCCGTCGTAACGTAAGAAATTTTGCTCCAGCAAGGTTGAAAGCTCTAGAGGGATTTCTGCCTTACTCCAAGCTCTCTGTGCTTCCTGTATGAAATGGGGATGCACTTCCTGAAAGGTTTGCGGCTTTTCTTTGAAATTTTGCCGTAGCCATTGAATGGCAGATGCTTCATCAGAAACAAACAAGGAGAGTTGTTCCACAGACTTAACATTGATGCGTTTTTTATCATACTCTGCAGTTTGGTCATGCAGAAAAAACATACCATCTCGTTCAGAAAAACGTTGCGAGAGGCCCTGATAAAAGTCACTTGCAGACAGTGGAACTGACACCCCTCTTTGCACATGGAAAGCTACCATTCTGTCAAACAGAAGGTAATTTAATCTCTCGGCGATGATTTCCATCTTGCCCGCCTTAGCAATAAAAACAGGCAATTGTGAAAGATGTGTTCTAATAAAATCCCAGACCCCCGTTTCTGTCCCAGCAGAAAGTTTAAAGCGATCCTCAAGACCACCATTGGGTTTGTAGGCAGAGATGATCAAATCTTGATTAACTGTTCCGCTGACATGAGTATCTTGGTGAACTGTTTTCTGCTTCTTGTCCAAAGTGGCAACATGCGCAATTACAAAACCAGCTTTTCCCATTGCTTCTTGAATTGAGTTCCAAACTGATGCTTTAGAATTATGAAACTCTACGGTCATCCATTTTCCCGGCTTAAGTATTCTGTAATACTCAGAGAAAGCCTTGGACATCATATCGGTGTAGACCAAGAGAGATTTACCGACGACCTCATTCACGACTGCATCAGAGTCGCCACGTGACTTAACGCCAAGGAAGCTTTCTAAGCCAAAGTTAAGCTCTGAATATTGAATGTTATGACCAAATGGTGGATCAGTAAAAATGTAGTCAACAGATGAGGTTGGGATATTCACCAGATTTGACGATGATCCCGTATTGAGGACTGGTCGACCATATTGTCTAAATCCATGACTTTGTAGCGCAGAGAGTATGTCCTTCTGCTTGTCATCCATCAGCCTTAGGATATTCATTTCACAAAAGAGGTTAGGAAGATATAAACAGTTCGCCATTGGGCCATTAACGCGGCCTTGTGGATTGTGCTTGTTAATTATGAAGCGATTGCGCTTGGTCGCATTTCTGTCAGCAAAAGAAGTGAATAGAAAGAGGAGGGAGTTTTTTTCTTTATAGTCAAACTCACCGTTTTTTATACTGTCTAAAATTTTCGACAGTGCAACAATAGTTCGAGTTGTATAGAAATTATGAAGATGGGTTACGCCCTTGTCTGCAAAAGCATCCCTGCGCCAACGGTCACCTCTTGGCATTTCAATAATTGGGAAACTGGCCAAGGTCGTACCGTCCGCAGCTATAGTCTTGAGGCTCTTTTCATCTCCGGCACTCCACTCCTTCTGAAGCTTTTTCTTCCCAGAAGGTATGTAGCTAATTCTCACCGGCTTCTGCTTGAAAATTTTAATAGGAAGCTTGGTCAGTGGATCTAATGTGGTCTCATAGGACCTTTGCAACGATCTTGTCGACTGTTTAGCACCGCAAGAAGGACAGTCAAATATTTTATTGGCTTCCCCTTCATCGAGGTCAACACCAACGTCCCAATAGACAAACTCATGGGAGCACTCGGTGCAAATATATGCATCACTCCAGATGACGTAGTTAATGACACCACAACGTGAGCCTTCATCGGTGTATGCGGTGTATATCTCTGATTCAAGACCAGAGACTTTTTGGGATAATTTGCGGTAAGCAACCTTGAATTTCGTGCTACTGATGGGGTTGTTTAGGTTATTCGAGATAAAAGTGGCAACAGGAGCTAAATCGGTGATAACAGCGTTCCTTTTGCCAAGACATGAAATCAAATGGCCTTCGGAATCCAATACTGAGTCATCACCTAAGACACGATAACCTAATGACTGTACAGTCTCTTTGCTACCACACATTTGCGCGGCCACACCCGTCATACCGGTTCCACAGAACCCGTCGAACACGATATCCCCCGGCTGCGTGTAATGGAGGATATAACGCATGATGGCCTTGTGCGGCACCTTGGTATGGTAGGAGTGCGCGTTATAGATGGGGTCGTTCTTGCCCTCGCTCACGTCGGCCGCAAAGGGCTCACGGTGGTAGTGATAGCCCTCGGACTGCTCCGGCTTCTGCACCTCCCATTCGGCGATGAAGTCGGCGATCCACGGGTTCGGGCAGGCGGTGTAGTACGGCGGATCGCTCAGGTTCAGAATGTCCTCGTCGCTGCCGATGGGAAAGCCTTCGATCTTGCGGAATTCCGGGTCCTGCAGCTTCTTGCGCAGTTGCTCGGTAAAGTGGGCACGTCGGGCCTCGTCGTTCTCGAATGTCATGCCGAGGCAAGTCACAGGGCCTGATGGCTTCTGCGGTTCTTCAAGCAGTGAGTCAAACAAACTGTTTTCTTTCATCTTCATAATCCTTTGGAACCACGAATGGACACGAATCCACGCGAATAATGTTAACCATCTGTCTGAGAGCTGACTCGCACGCACAGGATGGCGGAATACGCGGAAAGCACGGAAGGGCTACTTGCTATACACGTTTTTATACGCCGGGCGCATAAGTTATGCGCGGAGAGCATATAATTGCGCATTGGCGCATTTTCTTGTCAACGAGCAAGCTTCGATACAAGCGGATACGTGTGGCACTCGTATATTTCGGCCGTTCTATGCACGATTTTACGCACATGTGCGTAGGCTTCATCGCACATGTGCGTAGACTATGGTTTGCGTGTATAGAATGCATGGCGCATCTTTCCTTCTTGAGCAATAACACCCTCATTTTGAAGCTTTTTGAGCAAATGATAGGCCTGAGGAAGGCTTAAATGGCAAAGTTCAGCAACCTCCGCTCGTTTTATGCTGCCGTGCTTGTCGATATAGTTGAGCACCATCTGCTCCTGCTGGATGGGGGCAAACCCGGCCTGGCGGATGTATTCGGACTTCTTTCCGGCCTTTTGATACAAGCGGGCGCTGAGGGTGTATGTTCGGCCGCGGCCGATCCCATGAGGTTCCAGAAACCCGGTTTCGACCAGTTTTTCGAGCGTTGCCCGAACGGTGGCCTCTGGTTTCTGGACGGATGGTGCGAGGTCGGCGGTCGTCAGGCGGCGTTCTTCACGCAGGCGGGACAGGATGATCAGGGAATCAATGGGCATGTTCCCCAGCTTGTCCTCTTGTTCCACCACCATCTTGAGGAAATCGAGATCGGCTGCCGCATTCGCCATGAAGACGCTTACGGTATAGGGGTTAGACATAGAATAATCAGGCGCGGGGCGTCCATAGCGCAGCATGCCTTCATAGATGCGGTCGATCCCACGACCTGTGCGCTCAGCCAGACCAATCCGCTTGATAATGTCGGCCAGCAGGGGATTGCGCGAGCGCGGTGGGGCAACCAGCAGGTTGTCAAGGCCGACCCCTTCGATGAAGCCGCCTGGGCTGCTGATGCTCAGACCGTCATTGTCCAGCTTGACATGCACCGCACCCAGGGTGCTGAAGTCGCGGTGCACCAGTGCGTTGACGAATGCTTCACGAAAGGCGCGACGATCGTAATTGGGAACCGGCACACGGAAGAGGCCGACCTGAATCTCTTCTTCTACCAGCCAGGGTTTGAACTGAAGTTCGACCTCTTCAAAGGTTTCAATCAGCGGCTTGCGGTAGAATTCGTTGACCCGAACATCGGTGCCGCGCAGCACCTGAAAGGCGACCTCGTAGGCGGGCAGGTTCGCGCGCAACAGTTCCTCGGTTCCCAGCATTAGCAAGCCGGCAACAGTTGGTCGCCTAACGCCGTTCACCTCGCGGCAAAGCCCCAGGGCGCCATCCAGTTCATCATCCGCCAGCGCGAGCAGGGATTGTTCGCCACCGTATTTTTTGATGGCGTTGCGAATGCGCAGGCGTTGTAGAGGATCGAGT
>JAJYPA010000368.1 GCA_021795795.1 Pseudomonadota bacterium
TGGTCGGTGGCTGGGGGCTGGGCATGGCCGGCGAGCAGGGTGTCTTTTATCTCCTTGCCGTCGTCGGATTGCTCCTCGCCCTGCAAAGCTGGAACGGCAAACGCGTGGCACTATTGCTGGAACCGGATTATTCGCAAAAATCATAAAATGAGTACGCCAGATGATGTTGAGCAAGACTAGCGAATATGCCCTGCGGAGTCTGATTTATCTGGCCGCCCAGCCATCGGGAAGGCCAGTGCTGAGCCGGGAGATTGCTGACTATATAGGAGGCTCCGCACCATGCGTTACCAAAGTATTGCGCTGCCTGGCCAAGCGCGGAATCCTGTATTCCGTAAAAGGGAAGGGGGGTGGCTATATGTTGCGCCCTGGTGCCGATGCCCTAAATATTATTGACGTCATTGAGATTGCCGAAGGGCATCCGCTGGAGATACGTTGCATACTGGGCCATGACTGTAAAAACGCTATCCCCTGTCCTCTGCATCCACAATGGGAGGCCATCAAAGACCGTGAAATAGGCTTTTTAAGGGGGCAAACCGTTGGCGCGATATCGCGGGCAATGTTTTGGGTTGATGCGGTGACGTCCGCCGTGCAGTGTTAGGCCCGTTTGGGTGCGCGGGATTCCGTTCTTTGGCGGTCTGCTTTTCTGTTGGTTAGAGCAAGACAGGTGCCCTGAAATGATGATGGGGAAATCCATCCAATGGTAGGAGTCGTTATGACAAATATTTTACGATTGATTACGATAGTACTAGCACTGGCCGTACCGGTGATGGCACGGTGTGCGCCTGCAACCCAGATGGAATCGTTTTATGATTGTATATTGCCCCCGACCCTGGCAGTGTATCACGATGCAGTCGTTGCATCCGGACATATGGCCACGGACGTAAGCTTTTTTAAAAATAAAAATCCGGGGGCATCTTTTGATGAAACCAGCTGGCTGTATGCACTGTACGCAAAAAAGAATCTGTCGCAATGCAAAATCCCGACCGATTCCGCTGACGTCAAAAAGTCGCAATCCATTGTTAACGCGGCAAGAGATATCATAAATGGGTACATCGCATTCACATGGTCACCAACACCCATGAGTCTGGCCAAGGAGTGGCCGCAAATAAGAACAGGATACGATAGCATTCGCGCCTCTATAGGTAACGAGTACTATAGGGTCAGTGTTCCTGAAGGGGTTATAAAAACGGATGGCAAATATGAGGCGATGATCCACATGCAGATGGGTCTCATGCACTGAAAATACAATTCCTGTCCTGGTTATCGGGCGACATCGCTGATCTGCGGGCACGGCGTGTAGGCGCGGGTTGTACTTTGGTTCTGGTTTACGCTTGTCTTGGTCCCCCGATCCGTGGCAACACGGGGACGCGTGGACGCAAGCATCACTGTGGTATACAGACTCACAAACTGTGCCTGCTGCTGCCAATACCGCCTCGCATCTATTGGAGATATGGGCATGGAACTAAAAATACTTTCTGTGAACGATACCATAGGTCTGGTTCACTTCAACGGGCTTCTGAGTCTTGACGAGTGCGCCGAATTGATAGCGATTGGTAGTGTATCCGAGGCAAAACCTTCGGTGGTGGTTGATGGTGCTTCCGATGCTGCATATGAAACACCCGGGCGCTGCAGTACGGTGGTGGCGCCATCAGTCGATGCGTATCCAATCATTCCGGAGATAAGGCGGCGTATCGAGCTATTATCCGGGATTTCGCAGGAAAATCAGGAACCATTGCAGATTCTGCATTATACCCGTGGCGGGAAGTATGACATACACTATGATGCTTTTTCGGACGGATCTCCTCAATTGAAAAATGGCGGGAACAGGCTGTTAACGGTACTGCTGTATCTGAATGATGTGGAATATGGTGGATGGACACAATTTCCGCACATCATGGCAAATATAGTGCCCAACGCGGGATCTGGTATTTTATTCAGGAATACAGACGTGCAGAACCGACAGCTGCGGGAGTCGTTACATGCGGGCTTGCCGGTTACCCATGGAGAAAAATGGATAGCCTCCATCTGGATACGAGAGAACCCATATATAACGCCATCTGTCGATCGGGCAAGTCAAATTATCCGTAGAACACTGTGATATCCGATACTTGACCGTCCTCACCGATTTGCCCTATGATTATAGGCACATTCAACAGTCAGCGTCGTACGGGGTGCTTATTCATCTTGCGTTGTAAGGACCGTCGGTGCATTCCCAGTCTGCGGGCGGCAGCGGATATGTTGCCATTACACTCCATCAGTACCTTGTTGATATGCTCCCATTCAACTCTGCGCGCTGACAAGAACTCGTTTTTGACCGGAGCTGTGGGGTTGCCATCCTTTTCATGTAACCTGGCGATAATCTCATCAGCATCTGCGGGTTTTGTCAGATAATATACCGCCCCGAGCTTTATGGCCTCAATCGCCGTCGCGATGCTGGCGTAACCGGTGAGCACAAGGATTCTGATATCCTGGTTGATGTTCCGTAGGGGGTTTATCATTTCCAAACCGGAAACCCCCGGCATTCGCAGATCCAGAACCACAGCGTCCGGTACGTAAAGTTCCGCAACTGCGATTATATCGGCGCTATCATGCACAGTGCATACTTCAAAACCGCGCCTGGAAAACGCGTTCGACAGCACCCGGCAAAAGGTTACATCGTCGTCCACTACCATAATGTTAGAAACTGGTGTAACGGTGATATCCGCACTATTTTCCATAGTTCCTACGGTCATTGGTTGTTGATGCTTATCAGTAATGAGGTCAGGGGAAACACCACACGGGTACAGGATCCTCCCTCTCTCCGGCTGAACAGGGAGACGCTCCCACCCAAACGGTTTATAATGGTAGTCGCTAAAAAAAGCCCAAGACCAAGACCATCTTCTTTTTTAGAGAAAAAAGGTTGTCCCACCTCCCTGGCTATCTCCGGAGCAACCCCGCGACCAAGATCGCAGACATCAATGACGACATCGTGATCGCTACAGTGTACATCTATTTCCACATAATCAGGCGATTCGTCGGCGGCGTTATTGAAAATGTTGGTCAGCGCCTGAGTCAAGGTATGCTCCGCAACAATTTTTGCAGCCGATCCGGCGCCATCTGAACGAAATTCGACGTGAATACCAGGACGAGCATCGCCCCATTTGGTAATGATATCATTGAGGTAGTCTTCGATGCGTAGCTGGCAACCGCTCGATGCCTGCAACTGGCCGGCGGAAGCAGACATTGTGCTGAGGATACGTTTACACCGCTGCAGCTGTTCATACAAAATATCCAGACTTTCCGAAAGATTCTGGGTTTCTTTATAGTCCTGCTGCAGGTCCTTGGTTATTATGGTCATCGTGGCAAGAGGTGTCCCCAGCTCATGAGCAACACCGGCCGCCAAAGCACCCAGGTCAACAACGCGATCCATCATCAGTTTTTCTTCGCGCGCGTGGGCGATAGCCTGATCCCGTTCCTGCAGGCTGTCGCTCATGCGTTTGACGAAATAGCTGATAGCGCCGGCAATTATAATAAATTCAAACCACATTCCCCATATGTGCAACTTCATTTCGTAAGTGGCAAGAGCATGTAGTGGTAGCGGTACATAAGAAGCCATCAATCCTGAATAGCACAATACGGTTATCGCCGCCATTGACCACCCGTATATTTTTGGGAGGGTGGCAACGGTAATAACTAATGGTAACAACAGTAAGGCGATAAATGGATTGGTAGGGCCCCCGGAAAAATATAAGAGGGCCACCAGAATGGCAACATCGGCCAGGATCTGCGCAAAGAACTCATGGTTGCTGATAGGCCACTGGAAAGTAAGGCGAACAGTGGTGGCCATTGTCAGGAGTATTTCTATGGCGACTACCGCCGCCAAATGCCATATGGGTATGTGCCACTTTAGAATGATCGTAACCACGGCTATGGCCATGCATTGGCCGATGACAGCCATTCCGCGCAGCAGCAAAACGCGCTGGAGGTTCAAGGCGCCATGAGACATGGCGTGGTTGGTGGAATGCATATTAAAAATACACCGTAGGTGACGGGTTATGGATCTTTATAAAAGATACCGAAAGTAAATAAACGATGTCGAGAAATTTCTCCACATACCAGGTCATGAATAACGTAAAAGCGTGGTTGACGGCGCCATAGGGCCTGACTCATGCAGCATGGTGCTGCCTCCAGCAAAGCCTAGGTGCTCCACAGGAGAATGAACTAACCCAGCTATTATGAAGTCTGATCATATCAGGTATTGTCACGCAATGACAAATCTGTCGAGGTAGTAGAGCGGGACATCAAAGTCAGCGGCATCTAAAAATACGGAGCAGCAATATATGCGAACACTATAATATTATTAGTTACAAATATTGCGATCAGAAAGTAAGCTTTCCGGATTCGCAGAGCACAGGAACGAAAAAGAAATTTATCAAGTCCGTGTATGGTTGTTGCTAAAACCATCGGTGGTGGGCTTGCCCGGTACCCTGAATAACCCTCGATACGTCGTGGTGACGCAATACCGCTGTGCGGTCTTGTTGATGATCAAGTTATACAGTAAACCCTTATAGATTGTGGTCATCAGGCCTTTCGCCATTACCAGATCACACAACATCATGGACGGCGCGGGAGCGCAAAACTACGAAGCTCATGGCGGTAACCGTGATATCCCTGGTGGTCCTGGGGAGGTCGTACAGCGGTCGAAGTCGGCCCCACATCTTGGCGGGTGGACAAATGCTGTTCATAATGGTGCTGTCAGGGAATGACGGTGACATTGTCAGCAGAGAGGATGAAAGATGGTGCCCGGTTTCTTGCTATATTAGCGCCACTGATTAGTGCATCTGCGCCGATTCTGCGCCAGTATGGAATCCGGGGGATTATGGTCATCCCGCTTGTTGAATGCAGTGAAGCAGCAATGGACATCATGCGGAGTATGTACAGTCGGGTATATCCATAGTAGGGGAGGGTGAACAGGTGATCAGGATGTATTTTATGGTGGCCATATCGCTATGGGCTTGGCTCGGAAGCGCGATGGCTGCGCCTCTTTTGCTTTTTGGTGCTCCTCTGCAGGACGCGACGCGCACGACGCTGACGCCGGCTTTAGAGAAAGCAGGCCTTCCCCCTATTCCGAACGGCCCCCAGCAATGGTCCGACAGCTACCGGATAAACGGGCAGTTGCCACACCTGCAAGGTGCAAGTATGTTTTCTGTGGAGTATGACAGGCATAACCGGTTTGCGCTTGCGGAGTATAAATTCCCCAGCTTCGGGGACACCAGGCAGGTCCAAAACATTATCACCATGGTCACGTTCAAGTATGGACGGCCAAGCAGCATAACCGGCGACATCAACCATGGGCCAGTCATAGCCCGCTGGAAAGAGGGTGGTGGTATGGAAGTCAAGGTCTGGCGAGGATGGCCGATAACCACCACTTACATGGATTTGGAGAATGTCGCCATCGTCAGGGCGATGCGCGCGGAGAGACTTACCGGTATGCACGGTTCATTGCCCGCCCGGATGAATACAACGCCCATCAATGAAAATAAAGAATGGGAACCCCCGTCACCGGTGGAACAGGTTGCGCAGGCCAACAATCAAACCGTTCCGACGTGGCTCGTATGGGGGATCATTGTGTTCTTTCTCGTGCCCGCGGTGGGGATGGTCATCTTCGGTCATTTTCTTGCCAGGGTGACCCGCATTCCGCCTTTTGTTGTGGTCGCACGCGTTTTCTTTGCCCGGCTGGTCCAGTTTTTTCGCAGGCCTGGGTGGTTTCTTAAAGGACGGCAGGGCCGCTAACTGGTATGATGTCTTCTTGCAAAGACTCATCGTCGTCATGGTTCGTGAGTTTATGTCTGGTCATAGTTTCAAACCAATGATAATGCCCCAAAGAAGGCCATTCGCTGCCGCTGCGAGTATGTCCAGGGTATCATGGGATAATACCAGATAGGCAGCAGCACCACAGAGCGCCGCACCGGCAACCCCATAAGCCGTCAAGTCGCGCAACTCTCTGGCGCCAGGAGTGAACGACCAATTCCACAATCTGCGCGCTATGGACCAGAGGTAGTGGATCAGGCCGCAGCGCATGCACAGATCACTCCATAAGGGACGTTAGATATCCAGCATCTCCTGATATTCAATGGGAAAGTTCCACAAAGGCGCTCGTGATAAAAACGCTCCATATGCCTAGTCTAAGCGTGGTGACCCGGAAGGTATCATAGGCTGCTCGTAGCCCCCCAACAGGAGGATGTCACGTTTTCCCCGTTGAGACCACCCCGGCGCCCGCATGCCCGTGACCGCCGCTGGCACGGCGCCGCACCGGCGCCCGCCGACCCACGGTCATTAACCTTGTTCAACCTGTCAGAATTAGTATATCATGATCGATGGTTGGTGAATTTAGTGCATATGGCCAGCCAGGCATGACGTGTTAATAAAATTTAATGTTGGCGCTATTAGAGGAGTCGTTACCGGGTTGGATAAATCAGAGTAAGGGAATGAATCAGCCAGTGAGGATATGACCATGGATATATTCAGTCTTCCACATTTGATTATTTTGTTGTTGATTGTTATGGCGCTTTTCGGGACATCAAAAATAAAGAATATAGGAGGGGATTTAGGCTCCGCCATAAAAAGTTTCCGGCAGGCGATGAAGGAAGAGGAACAGCCGGGATCGCCAAAAGCGGGCGGACCGGTGACTAAGGCGCTCGAGCCCGGCACAGATGCAGAGACAGGAGAGACCATCGCAAAAAGTCTTCATACCAAATCATAACATAGTAGCTAAACGATATAATTCACTATGTGGGTGATCAGTGCAGGATACATGGGTCACGCTTTGCCCTGCATTTAGTGGGTCATGATCTCTAGGCAGATTTAGGTTTCGCTGAATTTCAGGTGCCACAGGTTGCCAGCCTTCCAGCAGGTATACGCAGGGGCACGTCGGTAACAAATTGAGCGCGGTGACGGCAAGCCTCGCCCGAGTGCTGGCAAAAACATTCTCGAAGAGCGTTTTGCCAGCGATGCGCCTGCTAAGGGTGCGAACGGCGTGCCTCATCCGGTATTGAGGAGGGGCTGTTGCTTTTTAGTAAACAAGCGGTGACACTTCCTGCGCTAACACTACCGCCTCGGTAAAGACTGCTGGAGGAACACCCGGGCTGATAACGGGCCCCCTGCTGAAATCGGACAGGGCGACCGGTCAGGTTATAGGTTACCCACGGAATAATCCATGGAAAATGAAAGGTTTGTCGTGAACCATATCGAATCTACTGATGAACAGGCACCTCAACATAGCTGGAAAAATATACTTGAACCGCCTGCAAAAGGTAAAAACAAGGCGCGATACTTTATTACCCCTGTTATTATTGGAATCATTGTTGGGGTATTATCTCTAGTTTTTATTGATATAATGGATTTTTTTACGAGATTGTCTTTGGGTGTCGTTGCGCATTTCATCCCCCCGCGTTCGTCCGGTTTTGGCGGGGGTGTCCAGTCGCACTACACCTCCGCCCCGGGCTATCCTTTCATGATTCCTCTTGTCGAAGGAATAGCTGCGTTCATTTCCGGGGTGCTGTCCTACTTTATGATTAAAAATCCGGGGAGTCTTGGTGCCAACAAAGCGATTCGCGCTTACCATGAGAACCCTGAATCCCTCACTTTAAAGGAGGCATTTACCACGCTTTTTACTTCAGCCATGGTTCTTGGCTCCGGCGGGCCTTCCGGCCGCGAGGGCGCGGTAAGCATGGTGGGCGGCAGCGTCGGCGTGTTCATTGCCAAGTTGCTCCGGCAAAAACCCCATGAAGTGCGCGAAGCTTTGGCTATAGGGGTCGGCGCCGGGCTGGGAGCCATGTTTAAGGCGCCTCTCGCGGGAGCAATCGCGAGTAGTGAAATATTTTTCAAGCACGATTTCGATATCGAAACGATCATCCCCGCGTTTGCCGCATCGGCTGCAGCTTACCTGGTGGTAGCCACCAAGGTAGGATTTTCGCCGCTGTTCCGCATAGGTG
>JAJYPA010000369.1 GCA_021795795.1 Pseudomonadota bacterium
CCAAAAGACAAACTACGCATGTAGATCCGGTGGTCTAGGTACTGCGGACGCGGGTTCAATTCCCGCCGCCTCCACCAATAACCTGTTGATTTGTAAGGAAAGAGCCAGCGCATGCTGGCTTTTTTTTTGGGGTGTTTTTGGACTGTTTTGGCGCCAGTTCGCCAACATTACGTCAGCATTTTTGCCGGGCTTGGCCGCCCTTTTTCCTTCCAAGAGGGACACCATCGGAATCTTCCCTGTCCATCAGACCAAACGTAGCCACAGCTGAGGTGTCCTGACAATAGTAGACAACCCCACTTCAAGCGGCCAACCGTGTGAAGGACTGTGCGAACACAGCGGGAGCCAGATAAGCAATCCGTGAATGCCGGCGTTGGCGATTGTAAAAAATCTCGATGTATTCCCGAATAGCTGATTCAGCCTGTGCCCGAGTCTCGAAGCGTTGGTGGTGGACCATTTCATTATCACTCACTGGCAGCGTTTTTATCGCATTAAGGCCTATCAGCCAGACAAGAGGGCCGCCTGACTTTTTCGGCGCCTCCCCTCGACAGCATCATCAAAAACCTCTGCGAACTGCCGGGTATCGGCTCGTGGACGGCGTACTACATCGCCATGCGCGGATATCGTGATCCGGACGCCTTCCCCCATTCTGACCTGGGACTACTGCGCGCACTGGAAACGGAGAGTGGGCGCCCCAACCCCGCAGAAATGCTGATGCTCGCCGAAGCATGGCGGCCCTGGCGGGCCTATGCGGCCATGCGTTTGTGGGCGCAGCCCTAAAAATCGCCGCCCTCATGCCGCAACAGCCAGCGTTTGCGCTCTATTCCGCCCGCGTACCCGGTCAGGGTGCCGTTGGTGCCGATGACGCGATGGCAGGGAATGACAATACCAATGGGATTCGTGGCGTTGGCACGCCCCACGGCGCGCACCGCTGATGCCCGCTCCATGCCCCTCGCCTGTTCTTGGTAGCTGCGGGTTTCTCCGGCGGGAATGCTGCGCAACCAAGCCCAGGCGTTCCGCTGAAACTCGGTGCCTGCGGTTTCTATGGGAATGGCGGAGACGGCGTCGAGATCACCCGCCCAGTAGGCTTCCAGACCGTTGCGAACCGGCTGCGGAGCTATTCCCGATGTCAACGTTACCCCATCAGAGCCGTAGAGCAGGCGGAGTCGATCCAGCATGCGGGCTTCGCTGTCCGCCCAGTCCAGTGCATGTAGGGTATTTTGCGCATCGGTGACCAGCAGCATGACACCCAATGGTGTGGTGACACGATCCAACTGCCATCGCAGCGCTTGGTTCAGCATGAAAATCTCCCCAATATGGACTCTGAAATGATGTTCTAGCCAGGCGCTGGAGAAATGGCAGGAAAGGATCAGTTAACTACCTGTTTCATGCCTGCTGTTGCGCTTATGATGACCACCTGACGCCCGTACGGATGCTTTAGCAATGGCGTGTTCAGGGCGATACATGGATGATCATGGCAGCCAGCACGATGGTGATACTCAGCAGGATGACTCCGTACAGGCCGTAGAGAAATTTGTGGACATGATAAGTGCCCTCGTCCACTTTTTTGACCGTGCGAATGAAGTTGATGCCACCGATGACCAGATTGGTGACCCCGAGAAGAATGAAAACGATGCCCATCCCGGAAAAGCCTGCGCCCATCACGAGTTTGGTATGGAGCATGATGGAGAGTTGCTCCAGGAAAAAATCGAATTTTTCGATCACGAAACCGAAAGCAATCAGGCCGATGCCGGTGCGTACCCAGGCGAGGAAGGTACGCTCGGCGGCCATGTAAACGCGCGGATCAATGATTTCTTTCTCAGCCACGGGAGATCCTTTTTCGATATATTCCAGGTCCGACATAAAACGAAATCCTACCACAAAAATCAGGGCGATGGCGGGCCAGCTCAGCCAGTAGAAAAGTTCGGTAAAAAAGTGGCCCAGGGTGGCGTAGTGGAGTGCCTTGAAGAGAATGGCCAGGCGTGCAGAAAGCAGGCCGGTACCGATCGACAGGAAGAGGAGCTTGAAATAACCCAAGTAGGTTCGTTCCAAGGCCATGTAAAGCCGGGGTTCCTGTACCGTCGGCAAGTATTTCAGAAACATCATGGATGGAGGTGACCGTCTGCGCTTGGGCGTCTGCTGGTATGGAGTTGCGAGAGCTGGCAGTTTAACGGGAAACAAACCATGTGAGAAGGTGGGAAAATGGTTGACCCTGATGCCGTTGATTGGTATTTTGTTCCCTCCCCAGGTGAGCAGGGAACACCTTTGGCGGTTAGCTCAGCGGTTGAGCACTGCCTTTGCACGGCAGATGTTGTTATATTGTAATCAATAGGTTAAAAATGCCGGTGCAGTTCTCGGTGCAGCATCAATAGTAATTGGGGTCGTTAGCTCAGGGGTAGAGCGCCGCCTTCACACGGCGGAGGTCAGTGGTTCGAAACCACTACGACCCACCATTCATTATCTGGGAAAAGGCTTTTTCCATAGCTTCACGCTGCGCCTGAAGGTGTGCATATCGTTCAGTCATCCTGATCGTGGAATGACCAAAAACCTTGGCAATGGTATAAAGATCAAAGCCATAGGCTAACAGGACAGATGCGCAACCAACTCGCAGATCGTGAAAATGCAGCCACGGCATTCCTGCTTTTTCTCGTGCTCGACGGTATCCTGTTTTGAGTCCTTCTTCAGATATGGAAAGCGGTATATATTCCAGCCAGCGACGCAACGGGCCAATAATAGGAGCGGTACGGATTTTTGTACCCTGGTGTTATTTGCGCGAATGGTCAGAACATCCTGACTAATATCGTCCCGAACCATTTTGGTGCCGTGCATTTTTTGAACGGCCGGAGATCGCCCAGGAACAGCCCCCGGTGGGCATTCGGGTGCGCGCCCAATACCCGGTTGCAGGTGAACCGCTGGCAGGGGAGGGAAAGCTTGCAGCTCCACCTGGAGCAGGTGTTGCCCGCACCCGTACCGGTAGTCATGCCTTCGGTGGCGAGGGAGGATCAGCGGACGGAGGACCGGAAACCGCCATTGGTTTCGGTCGGCCCATCCTGACCGTTTTTCCATCTTCCATCGTGTGACATCCACCAGTTAAAGCTACATTCTGACATCGGCACCCGCAGCCCGAGCAGGGTCCCGTCAGCCATCTATGTTTCATATTACTCCACCTCTCCGGCCTGATAGGCGGCAATGGGTGCGTGCTGCTTTTTGGCATAAGCCTTGAGATACGCCATCTCTTTGTGCCAGGCCTTTACGCCTTTAGCGGCGATCCATTCCTGCTTCATTTGCTCGGGACCCGGCACTTTCAGAAGGGTTGTTGGGGTGTAGGCATCGGCCTTACCGGGTGGCGGCAAGCCGGCCCCGTTTTTGGTCTGATGGGCCTTGTACCAGGCATACCATTTGGAATTGGGATGCAGGTAATGCCCGGAAGCCCCTGCTTCGCGGCGCAGCAAAGTGTAGTGATTGCATTTCCCCGCATTGAAGGTGATCGGCACCTGCATGGACAAAACCCGGGTAGGCGCGAAGTCCGGATGGTTCGTCCATATCCCCGAGAATACGCCGGCATTCTGATCCCACTGGGACATGGGCGGCAGGCCGAAGATGGCCTCGGTGGTCTTGAGGATGTTCACCTGGGAATAGAGATTGGTTTCGAGATAGCCTCTTTTCACCCAGGGTCCCATGGCCAAAGCGAAGGTTCGGTGGGCGTTGATGTGGTCGGCGCCGGACTGCGCATCGTCTTCGGTCAAAAACACCACCATATGCCTCCACTCGGGTGTCGTGGAAAGATAATGAATGAACTTTGCCGTGGCATAGTCATTATTGGCCACATAGTAATCCGGCGTGTAGTAGCAGGATTTGCGTCCCGCAGTGTGATCATCCGGTAACCAGATATAGATGAAGTGCGGGAATTTCGAACCGGGGTGGGCCTTGAGCCAGTTCACCGCCATCTTTTCCCGATAGGTGTCGAGGATCATCCGGTCCCAGCCCGGGAAGCCCGTCGCGAGATGCTGGTCCATGGCCTTGGAGATGTTGCCGGCTTGGGAACGGGAGACAAACTCCCCGAAGTCCTCGAACGATACCTGGTGACTCAGCAGGTCGTTGAAGAGAAAGAGACGGGCCGGATAGCTGATCCAGGGATTGGACCACTGGCCGAGAACAGAAAGGTTCTCGTAGATGGCATAGGGGTTGTCGACCCCCTGGGGCACCCCACCCGTACCTGTCGCCCCACCGGGGACCAGAGACTGGGTCCAGCCGGGATTGGCCACCAGTCCCCGCCCTGAGTAGTACTCCGGCCAAGTGCGTTGCACGAAATCCGAGTCCGATGCCGACGTGGTCCACTGATGGCCCTGGGCGGTCACTTCTCCATCCGCCATGAAATTCACGAAGAGTGAATAATGCCTGGCGAGATTATAGAGATTGGGCAGTTCCTCGGGGCCATATAAATCCAACTGCGGATCGGCCCAGGCACCGGCCGCTTTATAGTCGCCCAGATCTTCATCAAAGGTTTTATTTTCACGCAGAATGAAAACCACGTAATGAATATGTTTACGCAGGAAAGCCGTTGTTTTCCTATCTTCAGCATGGCGCGCGGCGCGCTGGGCGGGGGTGAAGCCATCATTGAGAAGGCTTTCCTGCGTCCAGGCGGGGAGCTTTTGGGACAGATCGTTCAAGTCAATTTTCTGGACCAGACCATCCATCATGTTGCCGACCCACTGATGCTCCACGTTGGGACCGGAACCAAGCCCCTTGGCGGCGGCGATGTACAGCGCATGATGCGCGTGCGTGATGGCGGTGGGATACCAGCCCGTGGGGATCAGTCCCAGGCCCTTACCCGTCTGATCGTTGTAGACGGCGACATCGTTGTTGCCGGCGTTGGCCACGAAGAGCTTGCCCTCCGTAATGGTCAGGCCGTCCGGATAGCTGCCCGGCGGCGCGTCGGGATAGGGGCTGTCGTCGATGAAACCCTTGACCCGCAAAGAAGCGGTATCCACCTCAGCAATGCGGTCGATATTGGCAAGGGCCACAAAGACATCCGGGCTGTGAGGAACGGCCGCGAGGGCGGTCGGATGCACACCCGCCTGGGTATTGTTAGGGCCTGTCGGAGGTCCGACACGAACCGTACCCAGCAGTCTCATGGTTCCGGGATCAACTACCGCTACGGCATTACCACCCCAGAGGCTGACCACCAGCTTCTTTCCGCCATCGGCAAAAGTCACTGCGAAGGGATAGGGTCCAACATTGAGGTAATCGGTCTTGCCAGTTTGGAGATTGATACGGGCCAGACTGTTGGACAGCATACCCGTCACATAGAGGTGTCTACCCCGGTGCCCAACGGCGATGGCGTCCGGATAAAAGAGTCGCGGCTTACCGATATGGTGTCCCTGGTATGTATAGGGATACTGATCCTTGGGGAAAGGCTGCCAGGCCAGGGGATAGCGGCGCAACAGGATCGGTTCGCCCGCCTTCGGGATAAACGCCGCCACATCGCCGCTGTCGCCGCCTGCGGCGTAGAGCACATGGTCAGGTCCGACCACCATGCCCTGGAAAAAGCTCTGATGGCCAATGATGTTGTCGTGCAGATCCGTGACGTCCGTAGGCAAAGGGGCCTCTTTTTTGGCACCCTTTTTGTATGCGGCGATCTTAGCCACCTGTTTCAAGGTCTTCTGTTTGTAAAGCGTAATGGTCTGCGCCCGGGTCGCGCCGTTTGCCATGGCCGCCACATGGTGCCCCACAGGCACGACTGCGGTCACAAAATTGGGGGTGCCGTTGACAAGACCCACGGGGCTGACGATCCGCCCCGTGGGTAGTATATGGGTTACCCAGTCTTTATTGCCTGGATTGATCTGTATCGGGCCTTGAAGGTTGCGGGTATTGGAAACCCCCACATAGGCGAAAGCTGGCACCGAAAACGTCAAGGCAGAACCAACAGCACATGCTACAATGAAATTCCATTTTTTCACGTCAGTATATCCTGATCATTTATCGAGAGTGGGCGGAAAGATGCACCGCCACATCAACGGCGTCCATATTATTACCACTCCCATGCTAAAACTTCACCGTCACGCTGCCGAACACGAAGCGCGGCATGCCTTCCAGGACGGACAGGTAGGTATTGCCATAATAATCGGTATTGCTGGAACCCTTAGGAAAATACCGGCGATTTAGCAGGTTGTCGATATTCAGCGCCAACTGCACATTTTTCACATAATCGGCATGGACCGGTATCGTGTCCTCTACACCCAGGTTCAGCAGGAAGTAGGGCGGTATGGTCTGGCTGGTCGAGGTGCCGGCAAATTGCTGGTTGACATACTGGCTGGAGATGTATTTTCCATCGACATGCGCATGAAAATGATGGTATCCCCAGTCCAGGCCCACATTGAACATATTTTTCGGAACATTCGCCAAGGGCTGCCGCCGCCTGCAGCATAGGCACGTGTACATCATACTGCCCAATAATATCCAGAACATAGCAGATGCTTCTCGCCCGGTCAGGACTGCGGGCTACTCTCAACCAGTTGCCCAGAACGACTGGCAGACCCGACGACAACGTGGGCGGTTGCGTCCTCCCCGCCCAGTGCCTCCAGCGTTTTACCGCTAGGTTCCGGAAGGGTGAGCTTGGTGAGGATGACACCGAGAATGGCGACACCTGACGAAAAGAGCATCGCCCCTTTGATGCCGCCCTCGGCACTGATAAACGGGAAGACAAAAGTGCCGACGAAGGCACCAAACTTGCCGATACCCGCCGCCATGCCATGACCGGTGGTGCGGATACTGGTAGGGAACACTTCGGCGGGGATCACGAAGGTGGTGCAGTTGGGACCAAATTCGATGAAGAAGAAGCTGATCCCATAGAGGAAGAGGAAAGGGGCGACTTCATGGGTGATATCTGGCATCAGGCCCATGGCGCCGAAAGCCACGGCCATCACGGCAAAGCCAATCCACTGCAACCGTCGATGACCGATGGCATCCATAAAGAAAATGGAGGCCAGATATCCGGGGACGGCAAATATGGAAAAAATGATCAGCGCCCAGGCACTTCCCGTTATGGTAGAGGATGAGGGCGCCAGCATTTTGATGATTTCGGGAGTGGAAATGGCATTTCCATAGAACGCATAGTCGTTCAGAAACCAAGCTCCACCGGTACCGAGAATGAGTAACAGATACTGTGGGTTGGACAACATCTGCCCGAGACTGATGCGGCTAGGCTGGGTTTTTTGCTCCACCCGAGCTTCCAGTTGACCGGTGGAATAGATCGCTATGTCCCTGGCGGCATCGTCCACGTCGCCACGCACCAAAGCTTTAAAGCGGGGGGACTCCGGCATGGTCCGGCGTAAGTACAGTACGGCCATAGGCGGCAAGGCGCCCACCGCGAACATGATCCGCCAGATGGAATCCGGTGGCAGACCAGACGCTTCGAGTGTCAGGGCGACCACCGGACCGAAGGCAAGACCGAGCCCCTGCATGCCGAAGACCAGCGAAGTCAGGGCGCCGCGTTTTTTGGCATTGGCATACTCTGACATGAGGACGGCGCTCATGGGGTAGTCTCCGCCGATGCCGATGCCGAGAATGACGCGGAACACTAAGAGCCATGCGAAAGAGGGTGCGAAGGCGCAAGCCAAGCCGCCGATAACCATCAGCAGCGCTTCTAGTCCGTAAATCCGCTTGCGGCCCACCACATCGGCCAGGCGTCCAAAGATAAAGGCGCCGAGGAAGGCGGCGATCAGCGAAATACTACCGAGAAAGGCAATCTGCGTATCGTTTAAGTGCCATTCCGGTTTCAGAAAAACGAGTGCGGACCCAATGATGAACAGGTCGTAGGCGTCCGTGAAAAATCCCATCCCCGCGGTGAATGCGGCGCGCAGGTGAAAAAAACTGATAGGGGCGTTGTTGAGGGAATCGATGACACTGAGTTGGGGTACGTGCGTGCCCGTGGACTGACTCATGCAGATCTCCTTA
>JAJYPA010000370.1 GCA_021795795.1 Pseudomonadota bacterium
CACCCGATAATACGCAGCCCTGGCGGTTGTCTCGCCAGGGCCTGCCTTGGGGGATGTAGCTCAGTCGGTAGAGCAGCGGCCTTTTAAGCCGTGGGTCGCGGGTTCGAATCCCGCCGTCCCCACCATACAAAACAGAGAGTTGTGAAGTGTTTGCCGACTCTCTTTTCTCGCAACATCAGATTTTGTCCCCGTTGTGTCCCCGTTAGGCGGGAAGTTGGGGATCTCCACCCGCCACGGTGACAGCACCAGCCCAAAGAAAAGCCCCCATGACGGGGGCTGACAGGGCATGGCGGTCATAGGTCTGGGTCCGGGTCGTCGAGTATATCTCCGCTATCTCCTCCATCCGCGCTCTCTGGTGCGGCTTTCGGCAGGATTTGCAGCAGCAGCCGGACATAGGCATCAGGGTTGGACCTTGCAAGCTGGACAAGCCACTGGACCCCGCCGAGTTCTGTAAAGCTGGCCTCGAGAGCGGCTTTCAAGCTGGCTGTCGCTTTGTTGGGTGAGCCCTTGGGCCTGCCCTTGCCCGCGTTGGGTGGCAGCCGCTTCCCTGTAAATTCCAGCATTTTACTGGTCATGGCCGCTCCCCCTGGCGAAAGCCGCCGTTCACTTCTGGCGTTGGTGGTGTACGTCCCGCCAAGAGTGGATGATCGGCAGGGATCTCAACGGGGCCGTCTGGCGTTTGCATCAGGTAGGTTTCCACGCTCAGATCAGGCCGGATGACTTCCCAGACTATCGTCATCGGTTCCGGCATCCCCGCCAGGAGCATGTCCATCTCGGCGCGTTCTTCCGGCGTCAAGTAAGGCAGTGATTCGATCGCGTCTTTCATCGTCGGTGAGTTCATTGGTGGTTATCTCCGTTTTGCTTTCCGTGGGTATCAGCCGCGACAACAGGCTGGCGAAGGTCTTGGGCTCACTCTTCATGAGTGCCAGTAGCCAATCGACACCGCCGCCGCGGTCAAAGGCCTCGAGCAAGGCTTCCTTGAGTGCTGCCGTGGTGCGGTTCACTGAGCCCTTGGGCCTGCCAGGGCCAGGGTGCTGCACGATATTTGCCCTTTGTTTATTGCTCATAAGTCACTCTCCTGTCTGATCGTTTAGCCCTGGCGCTGGCGGAAGATGCCTGTCCAGTCCCACGGCCTGCCGCCCCGCCGTGAGCGCCATACCCATCTCGCCCGGATCTGGCAGGTGGTGCGTCCACTGATTGCGTAGGACTCTCAATATCGGCACCACATGGCTCATGCGCTCGTCTGGTGCCCGCCAGATTGCCTTGTCGATGGCATCGCTCATTATCGAAGCCACAACGTACCAGGCGGACTCGCTCAGGGAATGGGTGCGCGGCGCGACGGTGCAGCTTATCTCGTGCGGGTCGAATCCTGTCCGTTCAGCGATGGCATCGGCATCCAGCCCATCAGCGAACAGCAGCAGGGTAAGGGCCATCTGCATATCGTACCAAGGCGAATATCTGGCGATCCGTTCCTTGGGGCCGCTCAGTATCGAGCGATCAGGTTGCGGCTGTGTAATCTCTGCGAGTGCCGATCTCAGGCTCAAAGACGACACGCGTGACGCATTTGGCAAGTGACGTGCAAGGCGCATATACCGCTGAGCCTGCCGGGGCGCGATGCCGATATTCTCAAGATAGGGAATCCACGCGCCATGTTCCAGGTGTGCTTTAGCTTCGGCCAACAATTCCCCCGCTGCGATGGCATGAGCAACGGCATTCGCTGCCGATGCTTGGGCCTTCTGGTGGTGGTCGATGATGCGTTCTGCGAGTGCGTTAGTGCTCATGCTCGTTCTCCTTTTGCTGAATGGTGCGATGATACCGCTGGCGCTGATTGCGGCGCTCCTGGGGCCATTTCCGGCCCAGCAATGGGCTTTCTGCCGTAGAGCTTGCCGAGGGCATCCATATAGCCTGCTGGGACTGATTTGCGGCGCTTCATGGCAATGACTCCCGGATGATCTGACAGGCCGTATCCAGCGCGATTTCGGCCAGATTGCCGGGAGCGGGGAACGTGCCCGGAAGAACATGGTGCAAGTCCACCACGGCCTTCCACGGCCTGCGCGATTGCCGATAGAACAGAATCGGTTTGCGCTGCGTCCGCTCTGCCTGCCGGGTGGCCTGATTCCACCATGACGCAATAGCCAGGCTTTCGACACGCTTGACCTCGATAGCCCATCCCTCGACGCTGAGAGTGTCAGCGCCCCCCTTCCATGTCTGGTCGAAGTTTCGTGCAACCGCCATGCCGAGTTGCTCACTCAGCAGCTTGAACAGTTCGCGCTCGGCACATGCGCCCTTGTTTCGTTGCGATGCGCTCATGACTTCGTCTCCAAGGCCGCAACGTTGGCCTGGATCAGCTTCAGAAGGTTTTCTGCATACCGCCTGCCATTCCAAGGCGCTGATGCGTCGTCATAGAACCATCGGGCCGGTTCTTCGTGGTTTCGGTTGCAGTGGAATCCGTCAACGCTGTGGATCACTTCACGCGGGGCCATCAGGTGCGGGTAATCTTCATACCGCACATGGATGCGTCGGGGGACTGCGCCAATGGGTTTGTAGTTCCGGCTCAGCAGAATCAGATCGTCGGAATCTGCTACAGGATGCCAGCAGTACGGCAAGTGGTTCCAGAGAGCCTGTACGGATGCGCGGGAATATCGTCCGGCGTGCCAGTAGTCGAAGGTGAGTGCTTCCGCTGCCAGCATGAGAGTAAGCGCCAGGGGGGATTCTTTGCTGCTCGGGGTGTTGGTAAAGATGATAGTCATTTCAAATCTCCTTAAAATCTTGACAGGTGCGGGGTGCATGGGGAAAGCAACAGCCATAGCCGCGGCTGGCGACTGGCGGGAGGCCGCCTGCAGTGCGGGAACAGCGGCCTAAACCTTCCGACTGCGGCCCCGGCTCGAACTCGGCGCAGGCCGCGCATGTGACGCGCTCTGGAAGGGCCACAGAAGCCCGTGGGGGCATCGGAGCGGCTGGGGTGGTGTCAATGCCCATCCCGGACTGTTTTGCCGCCATAGGGGAAGCGTTCATATCTCGCCCCCCGGCTGGCAGAACTCGCACCCTTCACCGTCGCAGCGGGGGCAGGTTGGTTTTTCCGCCATGGTGGAATCAGGGAGAGTTGCGCCAACGTCTTGCGCTAAAAAATCCCCCGTACCCCCTACGCCATACGTTGGCGCGGTTGGCGCAAGCGCCACCGGCCCCCGTGCGCCGTCTGCGTCAAGTGCGCCGTCATCATACGTTGGCGCGGTTGGCGCGGTTGGCGCAGATTCACCGATTCGATCCCATCCCTTGGCGGTGAGTAGCCATTCCTGCCGCTCCTTCCGGTAGGCGTTGGTATAGGTGCCCTTCTCGATAAGCCCATCCCGTTCCATTTGGCGGAGAGCAGAGAACAGCGGCCCGGCGACTGGATAGGCACGCTTGGGGAATCCCGGCTCAGGGCGGCATAACTTCCATGCGTTCGCGTGTGCCGACTGTTCAGTCGATACATGCTCCCCGCGCCGGTTGAAGTCGGCCAGCACCTTGAGCAGCGCCATTTCTGGCGGCTCTCCATCGGGTTCCCGCTCGGACTCGTCCACCATGAGCAAGCCAGTCAGAGAGCGCACCAGGTGCAGCGGTGCGGCGGTGCGCGGCCCTAGATTCAGCTTGTCGTGACTGAGCGTTAACCGCGTCGCGTCGTCCCTGTCAGCGGTGAGCGCCAAGCGGGAGCGTGCCGAGTTGTGCCATGCCGTGCTGCCGCTGTAGCTCTCGGCATGCCGGCCACCAGTAGCCGCCTTCTGGATATGCGCCAGCAGCAACATGGCGGGGGGTTCGCTGCCGTCTGGGAACAGTTGGCGCAGTTGGCGCATGAAGCCCCGGACGGATGCGCGATCGTTTTCGCTTGCTTCAAAAACATCGCTTGCGTTATCCACGACAACCAGAGACGGGCGCACTTCCCGGATGATCTCCGCCAGTCGATTGAATCCCTGCGTAGGCTCTCCCGTTCGGATCCCGAAGGTTGCGACTTCTCGATATAGAGCCGGTTCGTCGCTGGCGTCCAAGATCGTGAGCGACTCGGCCAGTCGGTGCGGGCTGGCGTTGAAGCTGGCGGCGATGTGCCCCAGCCGGTGGCGCAAAACTGGCCCGGCATCTTCACCGGAGAAAAACAACACCTTGCCGCGTTCGGTAGACGCTCCCAGAAAGTCAGCGCCAAGACAGACGGCGACTGCGAGCTGCAGGGCAAGCATGGATTTGCCCACGCCACCATGAGCGCCTAGCAGCGTGACGTGCCCCCTTGGGATGCGTCCGGCCCAGATAAAGGCGGGTTCAGGGCTGGGGCTCTCGAACACTCCGGCAACGTCCACCCGCGGGAAGTCAAAGGCGGCTTCCGGCTCTGGCAATTCGCCACCAGCGGCAGGGCACGGACCGGACGGTGCGGCAGTGTGTTGCTCGAATTCATCCCCAGCAGGCGGAATGCTCGCTGTCCAATCTTCATCAGCTAGCATGCGACACCACCCTTGCGCCAGCAGGCCCAGTCATTGAAGTCTGTTAAGCCCTGGGGGGCATCGGCGGGGAATCTCGGCCATATCCATTTGGCGCGACTAGCAACGGCAGCCGCCTTGGCCTTCTCCATGCCCACGGGGTCGGCATCGGCGGCTATCACGATCTCCAGACCAGGCCAGCGGCTGCGGCCCTGTGTGGCCACCGCGGCAAGGTTCCCGGCGTCGCAGGCCGCGATAACCACGGCGCCGGGCTGTAACGCGCTGAGGGTGCTGGCGGTGGCGTGTCCTTCGGCAATCCAGAGCGGGCGCGTTCCGTCTGGGGTGCCGCCAGAAGGGATGAAGTGCCCAGCCTTTGCCATGCCGCTGATAAATCGTTTGCCGCCTTGCCCGTCAATGAATTGCAGGCCCCAAAGCTGCCCGGCGAAGTCGGTCACGGGAAGAATGAGATTGCCACCAGACTGGCGGGCAATCCCTGGTCCAATCTGTTTTTTCAGCAGATAGGCATGGCTCGGATTTGCTGGCGATGAGTCATTCCATACGCGAAGGGCACGGCTTGCCGCTTCCTTATGGCGGCGCTCTGTCTCGGCCTGAGCGCGTCGCCTGTCCTGCTCGATGCGGCGGCGCAGGGTTTCGCGTTCGGACGCTGTGAGGGCTGACAGACGCTTGGAGCACCATGTCAGGCGCGCCCCTGTCCGCCAATTGCCAGCGACACCAGAGCAAGGCGCGTCGGGGTGGAAGTTGTACCAGATTGAAAGTGCCCCGGCCTTGTCATCGGCGGCACGGGCACGGTGTAGCTGCCCGTCTGGGGTGATATGGGCATCTGCCGCCAGAAAGACACCAGAAGCACGCATGGCTTCCTGAAAGGCCATCAGATAGTCACTCATGGTCTCACCCCCAGCCGCTCGGTTTCGATCCCGACTTGTTGGGCGACGTGGCGCAAGAGCAATTCTTCCCATGGGGTGACAGCGGATAAGCTCTGCAGATTCGCCAGGGCGGCCAGCAGGTGCCTTAACGTGCGGATTGTGGTAGGATTTGTTCGCTGAGTGAACTGGTCGTTCTCATTCGTGGGGGCGGCCTTTTTCATTGGGGAGCCTCCTCGGTGAGAGACTTATCCAGCCAATCCAGAACCTCAGTGGTGCGCCACACAGTGCGACTCGTCCCGGCAATTCGCAGGGGCTTGGGGAACATCCCGTTTTTTGCCAGGGCATAGATGCTGCTGCGGGATAGCGTCGTTATCGCTTTGACGCCTTTCAGATCAACAACGGGTAGGGTTTTCGCGTCCATGTGCAAGGTCTCCGTTCAGATGACGGAACCTATTAAATGCAATAGGACGGTTTACGGATTGGCGACTTTTAGGCGACTTCTTCCGAAACTTGCCAACCGCTGCGGAAGGCTTTCAAAACGTCTGCATCCTCCTGGGGGGCGTCGCTTCCCATGACTAGGATATTGATCTCCCGTAGCGCCTGGATGCCTGGGTGATCCGTCAAGCCGTATCTTCTCCAGTGTTTCCCAAGGAACGTCATGAAGCTGCGATTATTGCGCTCGGTGAAGTCAATGTTATGCGGATGCTCAAGCCATTTTGCATAGTCTTTGACGACTGCCTCAAAAGTCCGAATGACTGACCAGGCATTAGCAGGGTTCCCAAGGCCAAAAGACGAAGGAAAGTTTTCGCCAGGGTAGGGAACGTCAATCACGCGCCCCGCTAGATTGTGCGCCAGAAACTCGCCGTGCTCCTCTATGATTGCCAGGGCTTCTAACAGTGTTTTTGCTTGGGCCTCGTGTTTTTTCTGTCTGTCTTTTTGCCCTTTGTGCATGTAGTTGATACAAGCGTGAATGATCGCGCCTTTCGCTTGGACACCCCACTGCCACAAGCGCGGATCGGTTCTGATCTCCTCCAGCGGTCTCACGATGCCGCCCCGCGCAGGGATACCACGTTCCCTGCCATGAGTCCGTCGAGATAGGCTTTCCAGGTCAAAAGAGCTTGGCGCTTCTCGTCTAGGTACTGGTGCCGGTCGTAGTGCCGCGCCTGAACGCCGCCAAGCTCATGGCTCAGGATTTGCGCCCGGATATCCTTTGCTACCCCCAGCCGGGCAAGCTCCGTCTCACAGGTCCGGCGCACGTCTCGGAGCTGATACTTGCCGCCGCCGCTCTCGCGGATCGTTTTGCTCAAGGTGGTCATGTGGGGAATGCTTTTGCCGTCGCTCGAGAACAAGCTCGGCGCGTCTCTGTTGATCTCCAGTAGGCCGGCCACGATCCCGGTCACCGGCTCCAGCGGCAGGATGTGCAGCCGTGGGTGTTGCCGCCTGCCTTTCCCGTCCCGCAAGGTGATGGTGCCGCGCTCCAGGTCCACGTCCTCGGCCGTCACGCGCGCCAGTTGCGTGGGACGCTGGCCGCCGAGATAGATCCCCGCAAGCAATGTCTGCGCTGCCATGCTTTTGCTCTCGTGCAGGGCCCCCAACAGGTGCCGAAGCTCTGCCGTGGTCAAGACGCGCTCGCCAGGCTTGGATAGCTGCGAGTAGGTCGGGAGTACGGCCACCGGGTTGGTGGTGACTTTGAACAGTCGGAACGCTGGCGGGATGGTGCTATCGAACTCGCTCTTTGCGGCCAGATTGTAGGCGCTGTGCATGGCCGCCCGCGTCTTACCCAGGGCGCGGGTGTAGCCCTTGGCCTGCAGCCGGTCGAAGATGGCCCGCAGGTCCCTAGGGGTGATCTCATTAGCGCGGGTCTCGGCCAGATCGGGGAACGGCTCGATGATGTACAGCCGGAAAATGCTAGTCACGTCCTTCCAAGACGGCTTGCCACGGCTTTGGAGATAGCTGGAGTAGGCATCCAGCAGCGCGGCCAACGATCCGGCCTCCTGGCGCTCCTGCTCCTCTGCCAGCCGCCGCAGCTCTGCCGCCGCTGCTTTCTGCTCTGCCTCCAGGTGCAAGCGGATGTCCTTGATGCCGCCACGGTAGATCGCCGAGAGCTTTTCCGCCTCATCTCGGGCCTGCTCCAGCGTCATGCCACCCTCGCCAGTTGGGGAGTAGGCACCAATGGCAAGATCATCCCGCTTGCCGTCGCTGTCTGTGCTGCGGAAGAAAAAGCGGATAACGCCGGATGCCTGGGCGCGGATGCGTAACATGCCGGCACCACGCCGCCCTTCGGTGACGTAGATGGCGTCCTTGCCTTCCCGTGCCGCCTTGCGCGGCAGTGCCTCGAGCTGCTTTACCGTGAGTTTCATATCTTGTCCCCGTTCTGTCCCCGTTTGTCGGCGGCTTGTGCTGGAATCTTTCAGACTGCTATGGACATAGTATAGGCACCATATCAGCATGTTACAAGACTTTCGGGGATAGCAGCGGATTCCATCGGACGGGATAACATCAGACTTTTAAGCCGTGGGTCGCGGGTTCGAATCCCGCCGTCCCCACCATTATGGATAAAAACAGTTAGTCCGTTCGTTGTCGAAATTCACTCGACAGCGGCGAGCACCTGTTGCGGCTCGAGCGT
>JAJYPA010000371.1 GCA_021795795.1 Pseudomonadota bacterium
CCATTCTCTTGACGACCGGCGGTCATGTCCGCATTCTCGTGGTCTTGTACAGCATCAACGTGTTCATCACCTTCACCCTGACTATGGCGGGCCTATCGCGTCACTGGTTTTCCCAGCGCCATCGTGGTGAGCCCTGGAAACACCGCCTGATGATCAGCGCGCTCGGCTTTATGGTAACGGCGTCCATTCTCGCCATCACCATCTTCGAGAAGTTTGACGCGGGCGGTTGGTTTACCCTGCTGGTGACCAGCATCGCCACCATTATGGGTTATCTGATTTACCGGCATTACATGGGTATCAGCAAAATGGCCGAGGAGCTGGATGAAACCATGCTGGACATGGTACCCGACCACTTACAGCCGGGCCCAGTCCTGCCCATGGATCCCCGCGGTGCGACGGCGGTGGTTTTTGTCAGCAAATTTGACGGCGTTGGCTTGCATACCTTGCTGACGGCACACAGGATGATCGGTAGTTTTGTAAAAAATTATGTGCTTTTGCTAGCGGGTGTTGTTGGTCAGGGCGAGTTCAAGGGCATCACGGCACTCGAAGAACTGAAGGTCTATGTCGAGACGGAGGCTAATCAGTACATAGCCTTTTGCCGTAATGAAGGCTTGGCGGCCACCTGGTTTGCGACTTATTCGACAGACCGGATCCAAGCCATGGAGGAACTCGCGAATGTGGCCGTTCGTTACTTCCCGCAGAGCACTTTTTTCGCCGGCCGAGTGATTGATTCGGCCTATCAGAGTCCATTCTGGAGACTGTTGCATGATGAGGTCAGCTTCATCGTCCAGGACCGGCTGCAGCATGATGGCTTCACTATGATGATCGTACCTGTGCATGTGCGGGGAATTCCCAGCCGGCCGCCACGCATTACCCTACCGATCTCGATGCCGGGAGACATGGAACTCATCCAGCCGGATAAGGCCGGATGTGCTTAAAAACAAGCCTCCGGAAAGTCGGGGCGGTTCAGTCAAGCGCGGGCCGACTCTGCGCTGACCGTGGTGGTGGTTATCTACGATATTCTGAGCACCGGTTTTTCGAGGTGTCCTCGGTATTCTCATGTTTTCTCCCGCCTATAAAATCCGGTCAGCGGCGCCAAAATCACTGTTTCCGGGTGAAGAGAAAAATTCTCCCTAACACGTTGTTACCGGCCAATTGATGAAGGATCGCAAACAGGACATGTCCGGCCAGATACATCCATGCGACGTAGGATAGTAGCTTGTGATATAATGAGATGCGGGTATATAACACAAAATCGGTCGAGTGCAGCCCGAGTATGGAATGTCCACCAGGCAACACAAAAAGCAAAATGATCCCGGTTAACGCCATAAACGTAAATGATAATATGCCAATCCCGTGCCAGAAACCGGACAGACCCACGGTATCACCGCCTTCCGGGAGGATGTGCTTCCCCAGGTTTTTAAGGTCTCTGACGATGAATGATATTCCGGCACGGTTCCACGGAAATAAAACGGAAAACCGCGATGCGGTATATATCCATAACCACTCCACAAAAATAACCAACGCCGACAGTATGCCAACATACTCATGTAGATATAGAAACAGCCTCGTCTGCGGATCATGAACCAGCAAACCGATACACATCTGTAGTGTCAGGACTACGGCCATGGCTAAATGTATGATCCTGGTGATATTGTCAAATCCGCTTCTACTGGATTTGTCGGTAATGCCATTTTCATCCAGTGACATTTTTGCCTCTGCTTGTTGTCTTCAGAATGGAAGTAACGGCTGCGACTAACTGTAGACCAACCTGATTATCGCTCCCGCGGTCGTCCGGAGATTTTTCCACGGATCATCCTAGTCCCATGGAGTCCTTGATGGCATTCACTGCAAGCCAGGGATTTTTTATATACTGCAACCGGATACCAAGATCGTCTCCAAGAATGATTATCGAGCCATATTTAAACTTCGAGCCGATCCAACTCTGATCGACGGCGATATGACGAATAGCAGAGGCCGGTATAGTGGCCCTTACCGGGCGAATCAGTCCGTATCTGATAATCAGCTGGTCATTATCGGCGGTACAGTTCGTGGTAAATGTTAAGGTAGCTACGTTGGCCGCATCAATAAATGCCAAGACAATGAGAACGGCGCCAATCACTATGAAGAATCCCGTGCCGAGAAACAGAAAAGGAATGCTGCAGAGGAAAATGATTAGCGACAAAAAATATGCAGACTGTGCCACTGTAACATCCGCGAACACCGTGGCAGGATTTGATTTCAGATCATATTGCTGCCCGGACATGCCTTACTCCCGTATCCAATCGGATAAGCGTAGGGTACCACCAACACCTTTGGTACGCTAACGATTATGGCTATTCCAGCGCGTTTCAAGGCCACAGAATACGCGGTATGGAGAAAAAAAAGCTCTCCTTTCAGGGACGGGGAGAAGCAAAAGGAACTCACGTACGCATAATGACTATGCCGGCATTGGCGTGAACGCGATACAATATCCGTCAGGCGCGACGGGTCCGGCTACCACTTTACAGCACTTCGGCGCAATAAAATTGGCACAACCAGAACATTGCTCCTTACCCTTGGGATGAGGCTGATACTGCACCTCGGCCTTTGGCGTGGTTCCCGGACAGTTGTTGGCGGCATGGGCTGCGCCGATGGGATTTACCCCGACCACTGTTCCGGCAGCTACGATGCCAGCCGTGATGGCGATGCCTTTCAATATGTCACGGCGGCTTATGTTCCCGGGTTCTGAACTTTCGGTTTCCTTCAGTTTCTCACTCATGATATCGCTCCTTCGGATTGACGGTTTTACGCCTAGCTCACCACGATCGGGCGGGATACCGCCTCACAGACTCCAATGACACTCCATCATTTTACCTCCTTCCAGTATTCCTTTTTAAGGAAATAGGCCGCTATGGTAAAAAACGCCAGCAAACCGAGCACCCAGGGTCCGTCGTCGTGTCGCTGCACAACGGACGGATCGGACACAAACCGTAAAAACGCGACGATGTCCGTTACCTGCTCCTTAAATTTTGGGGGTGACTCGTCGCCTGCACGCAGGATCTGCCCTCGCTCATTGACAATCCCGCCATACGGAGCAAGCACATCCGGCATGGCCACATTGGGAAACAGGTGGTTGTTCCACCCCGATGGACGCTTTGGATCACGATAAAAAGAGAGCAAATAGGTATAGATCCAGTCCTGGCTCTTATACCGGACGATCTGGCTTAAGTCCGGCGGTGGAAGCCCGAACCATTTATGCGCCATGTCGGTCGGCATGGCGGATATCATGTTACTCTTGAATGCTGACCCCGTCGGCAACATGATATACTTGTGCACGTCAGTTTTTGACATACCCAGATCATGGGTTAAAAACTCATAACGCATGAATTTTATTGAGTGACATGCCATACAGTTGGTTGCAAATAACCGTGCGCCGTTAATAATGGTCTTTGCATTATAGGTATAATGTGGCGTCAATAATTGTGGCCCGTTGTCCGCAAATGCGGCAGGAGCACCGCCAGCAAGCAGTCCCAGGGTCATGCCTGCCCATACAACATACTTTTTCATAACTCCTCCTCTCTGCCCAATATTAGTGGGCACGGAAACGGACGCGCGCCGGCGGGGCCCGGGTCGGTTCGAACTTGCTCACGAGCGGCAATAAAATGAAGAACGCCACATAGATAAACGCTCCCAAGCGCTCCGCGAAAAAGTATTTTGGCAGCGGGGGTTGCTCTCCAAGATAAGCCAGCACGAAGAAATTGATGAAAAATATGAGAAGCATGATACGGGTAATGGGGCGATATCGTGTCGACTTCACCGGATTCCTGTCAAGCCATGGAAGCACGAATGGAAATAATACCGCCACCACCATTAATATAATACCCGCATTTTTGTTGGGTATGGATCTCAGCATTGCATAAAATGGCGATAAATACCACGGTGGGGTAACGTCCGGCAGACTTTTTAGAGGATTTGCGGGCGTCGACATGGTGCGCTCCAGGAAAATATGATGAAACGTCGGTGCATAGAAAATGATCGCACCGAATATGATCAGCCATACACCGAATCCAAACAAATCCTTTACGGAATAGTAGGGGTGGAAAGGAATGCCGTCCACGGGATGGCCATCCGGTCTTTTGCTAGCCTTGATCTCGATGCCATCAGGATTGTTGGAGCCGACTTTGTGGAGATAAAGGATATGCAAAACAATCAGCCCGACAATGATCATAAACACCAGAGTCACGTGCAACGCCATAAACCGGTTTAACGTATCGCCACTCATGCCGGGGCCACCGCGTACCAGGGTAGTAACCCACCCCCCGATAAATGGAATGGACTTAAATAAAGAAGTAATTACCGTTCCAGCCCAGTAGGACAGGTTTGAATAAGGCAATATATATCCGAAGAATGCCTCTGCCATAAATGCCAGATAGGTCGTATACCCTATAATCCATACGATCTCCCGTGGTGATCGGTAGGAGCCGTAAAGCATGCCCCGCGCCATATGCACATACAGCAGCACGAATATCAGCGATACGCCGTCCACATGCATGTACTGCATGAGCCAGCCGTAATGCACGTCGTACATGATGCCGTAAACAGAGTCGTATGCACCTCGCGCGGTTGGTATGTAGTGTGCCAGCACCAGAAACCCGGACAGGAACTGCAGCACCACCATCAGTAAAAGTAACGATCCGGCGTAGTAGAAAATATTGAAGTTCTTTGGCGCATAGTATTCAGCCATGTGCTCGCGCCACATCTCCGGCAGTGGCGAGCGTTTGACAAACCAGTCTTTGAAACTCATATCAGCCTCCTTTTTTCGGCTACCACGCTCAGCACAAATGGGCGAGCGGGTACATTTTGGTGACAACGACGGTTTTCTGGGCCACATCGAAGTCATATTCAGGAACTGCCATATTGTGGGGGGCAGGTGATCCTTTGATGACACGTGCTGAAAGATCGTACATGGATCCATGACAGGGGCAGTGAAATCCGCCGAGCCACCATGGAGCGACACTGGCTTTTTTAGGCCGGTAGTGCGGAATGCAACACAGGTGGTTGCATATTTTTATACCGACATACCATTCCGGGATGCGCGACCTGTACTTGTTCTTGCAATAGGGTGGTTGCTGCGGAACATTGCAGTTGGGATCCTTTAATATGCCCTTCTGCTCTGCCTCATCCAGAGTAGCCAGCATTGCCGGGGTCCGGTTTACCACGATAACGGGCTTCTCCTGCCATAACGCCACCATTTGCATACCGGGTTCGATGGGATTCAGGTCAATGGTGGTGGTGGCTAATGCCGCGGCGGCGGCCGTTGGGTCCAGTGATTTCACCATCGGTACCACGATGGTGCCCGCTACCGCCGCGCCGGATGCCGTTACCAGCGCGGTGAGAAAGCGGCGGCGTGTTACATTTGGAGCATGCTTGTCGTTTTGCGTTTCGTCTGACATGGTATTGATTCCTGTCTGCTGTTTGATGGGCTATATTGTAGAAGTTGCCAAATCCTTTTCAGTTCTGTCATCCAAATCAAGATTGATGAAATTTTGGGCATAAAACAACTCGCCGTTATGAGCCAGTACCTCACCATCCATTAATCTTGTATAAATAGGGGTGATCGCTTCAGGGGGTATGTATCGCTTCATCGGCATGCCGGGATGCGTCAGCAGGCGAAGTCCTGTTCTGCAAGGGCCAGGGTCTATAATGTTCACCCGGAGATGCGTGTTGGCATACTCTATCGCCCACATGCGGGCCATGTGCAATATGGCGGCCTTGCTCACGCCGTAGGCACCCCAATACCCTTTGGGTTTTGCGCCGGACTCATCCGTTGTGAATATAATGGATGCGTATGGCGCCTCTTTCAGCAGCGGGAGGCACTGCTGCGTCACCAGTAGCGGAGACTTTACGTTGACCTGAAATACATGGTCCCATAATGCCCCATCATAGTTTTCCAGGGGAGTCAGCATCCCGAGTTCTGCGGCGTTATGCACAATGCCGTTCAACTGGTTGAACTCGCTGGAAATGGCGGCGCCTATGGTTTTAAATGCGTCGCCGGTCGGGTCGGCCAGGTCCACCACGAGGATGGCCGGCTCGGGATAGCCATAGTCGGTGATTTCATCATAGACGCCCTCCAGATTGCGCTTCGTCTTGCCCAGCAGGATGACCGTAGCCCCCTGATGGGCATACTCAAGGGATACCGCTCTGCCGATGCCGTCTCCAGCACCCGTCACTAGTATGGTTTTGCCCTTCAGGATGCCGTCGCCCTTCGCTTTGGTATAGTCGTTCTCGGTCATGATGCTCACCGGGACCTGATATAAGCGGCCAACGCGGTAATTTGCTCCGGATTCAACCTGGAGGCCACGTATTGCATGATGCCTTTGTGGGTGGCGACCCGCTGCCCGGATTTGAAATAGGTCAGTTGATTGATCACATAAGTGCGCTTTTGTCCCGCCAACCTGGGGAAATACGGGGGCAGGCCGGCCAGCGTTGCGCCATGGCAGGCCATGCACGCCGGCATCTGTTTGCTGGGCAACCCTCCGAAGTACAGCTTTTTCCCTTCGGCGACGAGCTTGGGATCATACACATGTCCCGACGCGGGCTTCTGAGCAGAAAAGTAGTCGGCAACTTGTAGTATCTGCGCGGTGGTCAATGGAGCCACCATCCCCCACATGATAGGCGATTGCGGATCTGCGCGGATATGAGTTTTAAAATGATCGAGCTGCCGCAAAAGGTAAGGCCTCCATTGTCCCGCCAGATTCGGGAACATGCCCCCATCAGCCGCTATGCCCTGCATGCCATGGCAGGCCATACAGGTGGACTGCACCACCGTGGGAATGCCGTTTGCGGTGACGGATGCCGTCGCCGCGGTAACGCTCACGGCGCTGGCAGTGGCGGCTACAGGAGCAGCGGAGGCCGTTTTAGCGAGAGTGGAGCCATGGGCCACTGACGTTATGGCTATAGTTATTGTTAATAGGGGAATAACGGATAAAAGCGGTTTTTTTTGTGGCATATGTGGCACCTTGCTTGTTAGGTCTGGCAACTATCGCTCCGTATGCAGACTCTCGATAGTTATAGGCCGGTTATAAATAAAACCATTTATTACATATCGCAGGCGTGATCTTGTCAGTATTTTATATAGACGATGAGTGCCAGCGTACAATTCACATTTCTTGTGGGCCCATAGGTACGTCTTGTCGGCCCGAAATCATTTAATGTAACGATCCTTCTAAAAACGCACTTGCGCGCGGACAGCCGTGTCATGTTGCCCTGCTGAAACGCGCGTGCCTTCATCTCGTTGTGCTCCCACCCGAATGGCTATCTGAACGCCGTGATGGTTAGTTTTTTAATATACAACAATCTGTCAATTATCTGATATATTGTTGTAAAAAAATACAACCACTGCCCCGGTCCGCCCTTTGACAGGGACTGTAGACTCATCCGGTCACTCCCGGCACGCACTCCTCTGCGGAGGTCCGTGCGCCTTCACCCAGCAGTGTCGCAAAAAGTTCGCGAACACTTCTGATTTGTTGCCCGAAGGGCAATTCCCCGGCGCCCCGGAAGAACAGCCCGTGTTGCACATCCCCGCGTTGCGCAGCAGCCAACTGGGCCTCTATGCAGAACTGCCCTGAAGACGAATGGCCATCTTTGAACCCGCAATGGACCAGGCACTCCGTCCGACTGGGGCATTGAGAACGATCCGGACTAGCGCTGGCGCGTAATTTCCCCTCGCGCCCCAGGTAACGGCGCAACCAGGGGGTCAGCACAGCGCGCGCGGGCAACCCTGCCGAGCTCATAAATGTCACGAGGTCTTTAGGTGTCGCATCGGCGAGGACGTGCTTGAAATTGATGTGCGCATCACCCTCGGTGGTTACAGCGAAGGGCGTGCCCAACTGAACTCCGTTCCCGCCAAGGGAAAATATCTCCCGCATTTTTTGAAAGGAAGATATCCCTCCAGCGGCGATGA
>JAJYPA010000372.1 GCA_021795795.1 Pseudomonadota bacterium
TTTCTCTGTGTCTCCGATGCCATCACCCATGATCTCCTCAGTCCATGTCCCGGGAGACCATTCTGCACATCTGAAAAATCCAGAATACAACGCCGCTCAGTTACCGCTTACCTTGGGATATCGACACACAAATCCTGGCTAACTGGTGGCCAGAATAAGCAGCCTCACCGTAATGTCCCATAATCCGCCTTCCTGAGTGGCAGAAGAACCCAGCAAAACCGGACCATCTGCCGCTCAGGGTGCCGATCCCACGAGACAGAAGGATGCATTCTGTCTCAATCCACAATCCATAGGGGACACCTCATGTTATCCGGTATATCCTCTTGTGACTCCACCGACAGTGCCGCCGACTTTACGTTAACCTCTAAAGGGAGTCCTTTATGGAATTGGAATTAATTGGGGTGAACCACATTTTTGGGAGTAGATTGGACTGGTGGAAATTTCCTATATCGCGTTTTGCACCCTTATAACACGGAACACAATAATGACCGAAACCAGATAAAATAATCATTTTTCAACAAAATCTGGGGGAAATTTGGCGGCGGTACAAAGCTAAAACCGATGGACTGCTAGCTCCGAGTATTAACATTTTTACTCCAATCTTTCAAAATTAGTATCGTGATAAAGACTCTACTCGACAAAAATTCAAGGGTTCCTCGTCATTTCAAGTGGGTAGCCTGAGATCTAGCTTACCCAAGATCAGGTAAGCCATATTGATAAAGTTCTTGTGGGTACGGTAACCCCGAGCTTTCGTCTTGGCGGATTGGATGAGGCTATTGAAGCCTTCCAGAATGCCGTTATTGATTTGGCTCTCAAACCAGCGGAGTACACCATCCCAATGGTTCATGATGGTGTAGGCAACCTTGACGATAGGCGGCAGAGCGCTGGCCTTGGCGTTTTCCAACCAGGCTTTCAAGAGCGCAGCACCCTGATGCGATTTTTGATCGTAAAGATGTCCTGAAAGGTCAGGCGGAACTGGTAGGCCTGTGCCGTCTTGAGGTGCTGGTCTTTGAGTAATTCCTGCAGCTGTTCTTTCTGCTTCACCTTGAGTTTCCGTTCATTCTTGAGCCAGAGCCAGCGGGTCTTTTTGAGGTCTGGCTGGGTAAATGCTTCGCTCCTGCGCACAGCGTCCACGGCCTCGTTGACAAGCTTCATGAGGTGGAAACGATCGAAGGTCACCTGGGCACCGGGAAGATGCTCCTTGGCGCCTTTCTGGAAGGCGGGAGACAGGTCCATGCTGATGTCCGTGACCGCTTGTGCGCTGCCCCCATGGGCTTCGAGGTCTGTGGCAAATCGCTCAAAGGTGGAGGCGTCCTTGCCGGGGGTGGCAAGCAGCAGTCGCCTAGCCTCCAGATCTACGAAGAGCGTGATGTAGTCATGGCCGCGCCGACTGCTGGTTTCATCGACGCCGACGGCATGGACATGGGCCATATCCACTCTGGTACGGGCTTCGGGCACATAATGGTCAATCACCCGCCACAGGAGCGTGTCGGTCTCGCCGACCAGGCGGGCTACCGTCAATACCGGCATCTCCCGCACCAGGGTCATGATTAGCGCTTCAAAGAGCAGGGTGAAACGCGAGCCTTCCCGCGCCCAAGGAACAGGGATCTGATGCGCCCCATGCTCCGGGCACATCACACGGGGTACACGGGCGTGGAGATAGGCTTCATGCTGAAAGAAATCCATGTGCAGCCAGGTATGTTCACGGGTGTCATGTACCGGACGCTCCTCACCACAGACGGGGCAAGCAAAGCGACTGCCCTTGGGAAAGTTGATGTGCAGATCCAGGCGCTTCTCCTCCACTTGGAAGGTCACATCGTCCACCAACCACGGCGGTACCAACCCTAACGCCAGAGAAAACAACTCTTCCGGGACCATCAGCTAACTCCTATTCGGGATGCAATGGAGCCGTTGCATCCTACCCCCTACCCACTCAATCTGACGAAGAGCCAATTCAAGTGATTTTATTTATAAAATCAGCTTTCTTGAAAAATATGCGTTAAAGAATCAACAATTCTTTCGACATGTTCGTCAAATAGCAATCGACCATTCTCTAAGCTCGCACCATGCGCCACGGACAGAACACCTGATGCAGGCACAAAATTCTCCGGCACAGGGGAAATATCGTAAGGTGGAAAACAGGCTGGGCCATCCGATGGGACCTTCTCCATCATAACTAAAGCAGGCTTCAGTAAAAGCATCAGCGAGGTCTCCATCAAACTGGCATGCTCAAGTTCAATGCCTGGACAACCATTAGGGAAGACCCGATCAAGCGTCTCTTGCGTGATAAAATCCCAGTAAGCAAGTCGCACAATTTTAGCATCGGTGATGCCATCGTGGTGCAATTCCCGCAAGGCCATGTCTACTCCTTCCGTCGCCGGAACATAGTTCTCAAAGTGTCCATTTACTAAAACTAAACGCCTTACTCCAGATTTAATGAGTTGACGTACAACATCACGAACCACCAGTGAAAATGTATTTGCATCCAAGCTAGTAGTTCCAGGGAATCCCTCACCGCCACCTGTTTTTGGCTGTGAGCGACACCCATAGGGCAAAGCAGGTGCAACAATGCCATTGACCTCACGAGCAACCTGCTCGCACACAGCAGTTGGTAGTAACACATCTACGCTGAGCGGCAAATGCGGACCATGTTGCTCTGTCGCGCCTAATGGCAGGAGAACAACAGCTTTATTTTCAATTTTCTGTTTGAATTCTACCCAGCTTAGATCGGCCATGAAAACACTATCAATCATCATTAACTTCCTTATCTATTTAGACTGTAATTTTACCATGGTGCCTCGCCACGATCGACGCAAAACGTTTGTCCTGTTACATTACTTGCAAGCTTTGAGGCAAGAAAAATATAGGCGCCTGCAATATCATATGGCTCCATAATCCCTGGTAACGCCTGGTTATTTAAGATACTTTCAAGAAGCACTTCTTCTTGTACGCCAGAACGATCGGCCAAACTCGCCAGCGAGCGAAGTGAGCTTTCTGTACGTACCCAACCGGGACAAATCGCATTGGCGGTAATCCCACGCGGCCCCAACTCCTTAGCCCAAGTTTTAGTCATACCTATAATGGCGTGTTTTGACGCAACGTATGCACTGAATAGAGGCTCCCCAATACGCCCCCAAACCGAGGAAGTACTAATAATTCGTCCTCCTGAAGACATCTTCGGCAACGCTGCGCGAGTAACCAGAAATGTTCCTGTAACATTTACATCAATGATCCGCCGGAATATTGCCTCATTCTCGGCACTGGAATCTGTGAGGGGTGTTAATCTCTCAAGACCTGCATTATTAATTAGTATGTCAATCTGCGGAATAGAAGGCATGAAGGACTGTAAGTCGGCTTCAATCGCAATATCGGCTTGATGACCAGTTACACCAAGCTCTCGCACGACCCCACTAATTGAATCGTCGTTGGCGACAATGTGCAAATCCGTACCGGTATCACGGAATGCGCGCGCAAGGCCCAGACCAATCCCCCTACTTCCGCCAGTAATGACGGTTACACGCCCACTGAGGTCAACTTCAATCATCCGCAGCTCCCATCACAACTCTGTTCTTGTACCGAAGATTACGCTTCTTCATGAAGGCCAAGATAGTACCAATGACAATAACGGCGGCACCGATATACCAAGCCTCATAAAGATTTCCCGGCGATATTCCAGCGCTGTAGCCGACATACAAGATAATGAATATTGAAAATACCGGAAGAATAGAAAGCATAGTAGCTACACCAGCGCTATGCTTCATCCAGAACAGCCTGATCGCAGCGGCCAACATCGAGGCATAGCTTAAAACTAGAGTTATAGTGACTGCATCATAATAAAAGATAATTTTGGCAAGCGGCTTGATCCAGACCATCAAAATACCAAAAGCAACGATGCTTGCAACAGATACAAAAGGCGCCTTGTGTTTGTTTGTTTTGCCAAACATTTCAGGTAAGTGCCCCTCTGAACTCATCCTGTACATCGTCCTTGCACCAGAATTTAATGAAATCTGCATTCCAGCGCAGGCTGACGTAACAACAACAAAGAGCGCAATCCAAGAAAGCGATTGTGGCAAATAAATATTTGCTATCGCGGCAATAGGTCCGCTATTTCCATCTTCAACAATTTGTGCAAGTTTACCAACAGGAACAGCATATTGCCAACCAATAGCTGCTAAACTGTAGATTAAAAAGGCCAAAGATAAAACCAGCAAGAGAGATCGCTGCACTGTACGGACTGGGACTTTAGCTTCTTCTATATAATTTATTGCAGAATCAAAATTTGCAAGCATCCAAAGGCCAAATAATAAGCCAGCGCCCAGAGATCCCCAACCACCAGCAGCTTTAACAGAATAAAGACTAGCAAATGACAGATTGTGCACTTGCGGGTCAAAAATACCGCATAGGCCGAGACCAGACACAACAGTTATCTCAAAAACCAAAAAAAGTCCAGCGATCTTTGCTGTCAGCACTATACCACGTAAGCTAATCAAAAAAAACAACAATAACATAGCAGTACCAATGATACGCGCCTGAATATCACCTGCTAAGGAAGGAAATAACGCTTGAATGTATTCTGCTCCTATCACCGCAGTCATGGGCGCGACTGTCGCAGCCATTACCGTATAGGTCCATCCAAGAACAGTTCCCATGCCAGGATGAAGGAAACGCTCGACATAAGTAAACACACCAGCCGCAGACGGAGCCTCACGAACCAGATAAACAAGACAAAATGCTAGAATCAACATTGGGAAAAAGTATGCGACAACGATCGCGAGTGGTGCCGCATGTCCCACCATTGCGTAGAGCACTGACATCGACGATGCTGCTACCCAGGCTGGCGCATTAAAGCCTAGTGCAGCAAGCGTAACGCCATAGGTATTTAAACGACCCTTATTCAGTGTTGTTGCGACTTCAGTTACCGCACCATGGCGGTCATAACCTATCAGATCTAAGAATCCCATATCTTTCTCCAGCTAATATTATTTAATTCTTCATAATCTTCAACCATTCATTACGCCACCACCGTTTACGCCGATAATTTGACCGGTCATGAATGTCGCCGCGCTTGATGCAAGAAACAAAATCACCTCAGCAATCTCAGAAGGAGTTCCCAATCTATTTAGTGGGTATAATTTTGCTTCTTCCTCAATATATTCGTTTCCAAGTCGGGCAACCAAAGGTGTCATAATACCTCCTGGTGCTACACCATTTACCAAAATATTCTGCCCTCCTAATTCTCGTGCGAGACTTTTAGTAAAGGCGATAATCCCACCTTTAGCAGCACTATAATGCGCTAGATTCTTGCAGCCGATTTGACCAAGATCAGAGGCAATATTTATGATGCGGCCAAATCGTTGGAGACGCATAAGTTTCACCGCCCAACGAGCAAAATAGAACGCTCCATATAGATGCACCTTGATCATTTTGTCCCACTGTGTATCTGTCATTTCGTTCAGCGGGACTTCATCCAGATATCCAGCATTATTTACCAGGACATCAAGCCTCTCGATAGAAGCAAAAATTTCTGTAGCCGTTTTCGGATCTGAAACATCACCCGTCCGGATAGTGCAGATGCCTCCCCGTGCCTCAATGTTACTCTTCAGTACCATAAGGTTAGCTTGGGTTGGCAGGTCGTTTGCAATTATTGCGGCTCCCTCTCGGGCAAAAGCCTCGCAAACAGAAAATCCTATGCCACTCCCAGCCCCTGTTACCAACACCGTTTTCCCACAGAAACGCCCCCCCTCCTGTGTCTGCTCTTCTTTTAATGCCGCGAGATGCTGCTCATTCGTCATCCATCCCAAGATTGCATCGAATTCATGTCCGTCATTCATGACCATATCCAGAGCCGGACTGATGTCGACTTGCAACCAAGCACAAAATCTCAAACATAAGCGTTGCCCCAACAAGCGCCGTCATGTTCGACATATCGAAAGGAGGAGAAATTTCAACAACATCCGCTCCTATAATGTCTACTCCCTGCAGCCGCCGTAACATCAACTGCGCTTCACGAGTGGTTAAACCGCCAATTTCTGGCGTGCCAGTTCCAGGTGCCATGGAGGGATCGATTACATCAATATCAAAAGACAGATATACTCTTTCCTCTCCCGCCACTGCGATCGCCTCGTCCATGATCGCATCCAGACCAGTTGCCATGATATCTTCGATATAGCGTATAGTTACGCCTTGCTCCTTGGCCCATTGGAGCTCATTAGCATCATAGGAGGAACCACGAATTCCAAGTTGAATAACTCTTTTTGGATCCAACAAACCTTCTTCGATAGCCCTTCGGAAAGGGGTTCCATGGGTATAGCGACTACCGCCAAAATAAGAATCATTCGTATCCGAGTGGGCATCAAAGTGAATCAATCCGATAGGCGCTTCCCGGGCCAAAGCACGCAAAATAGGCAGGGTGATCAAATGGTCGCCACCCACAGTAATGGGTATGGCACCAGATGATTTTATATCTTTAAAAAAATCCTCGATTAATTGCAAAGAAGTTTCAATAGAAAACGGATTTGTGGGAGCGTCACCAATGTCAGCGACATTAATAAGATCATATGGAGAAATCCCCGAAGCATGATGCGTCCGTCGAATTAGAGTTGACTGGTTGCGAACCTCGCGTGGCCCCTGACGAGCTCCTGCGCGATTGGTTGTTCCTCCATCAAATGGCACACCCGTAAGTGCAACATCCAGCCCAATTGGGGAAGAATACAAGGGAAGTCTCATAAACGTCGCGGGGCCGACGAAACGAGGGGTAACTGCAGCGTCAATAGGCTGCGGCCTCTCAACATAACTCATATCTGATACCTTAATTGGGCAAGCAACGAAATTTACTGAGTAAGGGTTTTCTGATAGCAGACAAATGCAATTCTCCTGATTAGTGCAATATTTAACATCACCGAAAAGTAAGCAAATATCGTGCCAGTTCTTAAATAAAATTAAGATCTTGAATAATAATTGATTTTTAATAATGCGGTTTTTATTTTTCTTGTCCTATGAATTTATGATGGTGCATTATCATGTGATTTGAACCATTTTGGTGCACCATCAGGTGACGTTAAAAAGCAGGAAACGAGGTCCGGGGAGCAATGGAACAGCCAACCGACTTAAGCCACGAGCATCACCAGTGTCGATCGGTTCCTTCCATGCGAGCCTCGCTCTCGGAGAAGCAGTGCCGGGCGTCTGCACTGCTGGCGATGTTGGTCAGCAACTTCATTCACGGCTTTATCCAGTTCGTCGTCGGTGTCATAGGGCACCTTCAACTCATATTCGCCGTTCGGCCGTAAGCAATGGGATGGACGTCCCCACCCTATAGCGGCATTGATGTGCCATAGTAAGGGTTTTCCTCACTACGCGCGCAATAGGAGTCTGCAAATGGAGATTAAGACGATTGGCATAGATTTGGCGAAGAACGTATTTCAGGTGCACGCCGTGGATTCCCGGGGCAAGGTTGTCCTTCGCAAGCAGTTCCGTCGCGATCGGGTGGCGACGTTCTTTGCGAATCTCTCGCCGTGTCTGGTTGGTATGGAAGCGTGCGGCAGCGCGCATCATTGGGCACGCAAACTGGAATCCTTGGGTCACACGGTCAAGCTGATGGCGCCCCAGTTCGTAAAGATCTATGTGAAGAGCAACAAAAATGATGCGGCTGATGCCGAGGCCATCTGCGAGGCAGTTAGCCGCCCTTCGATGCGATTCGTCCCGGTCAAGAATGTAGAGCAGCAAGCGGTTCTTTCGCTGCATCGGGTGCGGCAAGGTTTCGTCAAGGCGCGTACGGTGTCACGGATCGGCAATATGGAGCCAAACCGTAGTCGGCCGTAATGGCGCCACCTTGGGATCGGCGTAATGGCGCCACTTCCGGATCGGCATAAAGGAGCCAGTTCGGAGTCGGCGTAATGGCGCCACCCACATAGTGCTTCAGTAGGGTCTTGAACTTCCCTTGG
>JAJYPA010000373.1 GCA_021795795.1 Pseudomonadota bacterium
AAGTGGCGCAACGATTGCCCTATTACCAAGCCCTCGATAAAGCCCATTGCAGCGGCGATTACACCGACTTTATCGCCCTAATAGCCGATTGCGTGGAGCAAAGTTTTGCACCCTACTGGTGGGCGCTAGGGCTAGAGAAAGATGTCACCAACTATCTGGAGGAATTGGGTTATGGTGCCTAAGGGGTGGAGGCGAGTTAAAATCCAAGACGCTTGCGAATCAATAATTGACTGCGTCAACAAGACAGCACCAGTTGTAGACTATGAAACCCCATTTAAGATGATTCGTACTACGAATGTGCGTAATGGCAGGGTCAATACCGAGGATGTTAGATATGTTACCGAAGACACTTATCAGCAGTGGGTTCGCCGAGGCAAACCACAAGTTGGCGATATTATTTTCACGCGGGAAGCACCTGTAGGTGAAGTTGGTGTTTTAGAGGATGCGGATGGGATATTTCTAGGTCAAAGAACAATGATGTATCGAGCGGATCTTAATCGCTCAGATAACTATTATTTATTTTATTCCCTATTAAGTTCGTTCTGCCAAAAGCAGATCGAAGACTTTAGTAATGGCGGAACAGTGGCGCATATGAGAGTGCCTGATTGTGGAGAGATATTAATCAATCTTCCCCCACTTCCCGAACAAAAGAAAATTGCCCAAATCTTATCCACTTGGGATAAAGCCATCACCACCACCGAACAACTGCTCGCCAATAGCCAGCAGCAGAAAAAATCCCTAATGCAACAACTGCTCACCGGAAAAAAACGCTTGCTGGATAAAAATGGGATTAGGTTTGGTGGGAAGTGGAAGCAGTATTTGCTAGAAGATCTAGAAGAATTGGGGTGGGTGGAATTAGGCCGAGGAAAGGTCATATCGAAAAAGGATATTGAGAAAATCCCAGGAAATTACCCAATTTACTCATCATCAGTTAAGAACAATGGATTAATGGGCATGTACGGTGAGTATATGTTTGAAGAAGAACTAATATCTTGGTCTGTTGATGGTGGAGGAAACTTTTTTTATAGGCCAAAGCACAGGTTTTCGATTACAAACGTTTCCGGGTACATGCGAATCACTAAAGAAAAACTGCACTATCAGTTTATTGCAGCTCAATTAGAGTTGCATCATTCAAAACTAGATTTTGATTATCAGTCGAAGGCTCATCCAAGTGTAATAAGAAAGATATACAACTTAGCCATTCCAGACATAGATGAGCAACAAAAAATCGCCGCCGTGCTAACCACTGCCGATCAAGAAATAACCGCCCTGCAACAAAAACTCGATGCCTTAAAACAAGAGAAAAAAGCCCTGATGCAGCAATTGATGACGGGCAAGCGACGCGTGAAGGTTGAGGAGGCGGCTTAATGAAGTTTGAAGTTTACTGTGATGAAAATCATCCAGAGTTGTTTACATCACAAAAACCTACAGCGCATTACCTAATGATTGGTAGTTTGTGGCTACCCGCCGAGCTGCGTGATGAAATCAAAGCTCGGATTTGGTCTTTACGGAATGAGCACCAAGTTTGGGGAGAAATTAAATGGCGGAAGGTTGGTGCAGGAAGCCTGCCATTTTATAAATCGCTCATTGATCTATTTGAAAGCCACGGAGAGCAGCTCCGATTTCGTTGCATTGCGGTTGATCATTCGCAGTTTGATCGAAACTGGTGCCAAGGTGATGACGAGCTGGGATTTTACAAGTTCTACTATCAAGTGCTGCATCACTGGATTTTGGATTTCAACCAGTACCGTATCTTTTGTGATATCAAAACCAATCGGGATTTAACGCGCTTAAAGGTGCTCAAAGATTGCTTGAACAACGCCAACATCACATCCTGCGTCGAAAATATCCAAGCTCTTCCTTCCCGTGAGGTTGTGCTTGTGCAGATGTCAGATTTGCTATTGGGCATGGCATCCGCACGACTCAATAAAACATTGACACAAGGTAGTGCTAAAGAAGCCTTAGTGCACTATCTGGAGCAGAAACTGAATCGTCAGCTTGGGCCTACCTATCGATCTGAACACAAATTTAATGTATTCAAGATAAATCTGAGTGGAGGTTGGTAATGGATTTACCACCACTGCTTGTGTGCGGCTCTGTTGCTGAATACAAAAGACACTATGAACAGCGCTATCAGCGGGCTGACATATGCACATTCGATGGCATACGTGTGCACTTTAAGCCTCAAAAATTTGGGCATGCCTTCTATGAAAATTCACAACATAGACAAGGCCCAAAAGACGTGTTTTCACCAGAGCGTGCTCAAAGGATGGATTGGATAAAAGCGACCCTAGAAAACCCAAACGCAAGGCTTTACATGGGGTGGAACAAAGAAGATAAATGCTACGAAGAAGATCGTCGTGTCAGCGTTGTCTATCAAAGTTTTGTCGTTGTGATTGAATTGAGCAAAAACAACAAGGGCGTGCTTAAAGGCAATTTCGTCACATGCTATGTTGCTGACCGAAATATTGGCCAGATAGAGAAATCACCAATTTGGGATTTAGCAAAGTGCCTGGAAAAGCTGGGGAATTAAGTTTGCCGCTGATTTGCTACGCTGGCTCAGCAGGCAGAAGCCTCGGTAAATTCAGCTGCCGATGGGCAGTGAACCCGCAAATGATTATAGGGTAAGACCGGTGAAAAACAAGCCCAACAGTAACATTGTCTTTGACGGGCTTTTGCTTGAGGTGACCATATGATACCGATGCCTTCCGCGCCTTTGAGCGAAGACGAGCTGGTTTTTCTGGATGAAACGCTCCTGAAATACGGCAACGATGACGCCATATTGAGCCTGTCTGAACTGGATGGGTTTTTAACGGCGATTATCTCGGGGCCCGAGGTAATTATGCCGAGCCGTTGGCTGCCAGCCTTGTGGGGCGGTGCTGGAAATGAACCCGTTTGGGAAAGCGAGCAGGAATTTCAGCGATTCATGCAAGGTGTTATGCAGCACATGAACAGCATTGTCTTCGTGTTAATGAATTTCCCTCAGGATTTCGTGGCCATGTTTAATGAGAACACGCAAAGCGAAGAACCGATTCTGATTGTCGAGGATTGGTGTTTTGGCTATATGCGTGGCGTGGATTTGGGGCAATGGCCCGAATTGCAGGAAGAAATGGACACCTCGCTGGAGGCCATCCGCCTGCATGGCCGGGAAGAAAACTTTGCGGTGCTGGAGACGCTGACGCTCGAAGAACATCAGCAAACGGTGGCAGATATTGAACCTGCTGTGGGTCGTTTACATGCCTATTGGTCAGCACAACGCAGCCCGGCGGTAGCGTCCGCGCCAAGCCCGATTCGCGCTGCACCTAAAATAGGCCGCAACGATCCCTGCCCTTGCGGCAGTGGCAAGAAGTTCAAGCAATGTTGCCTGCACTGAACAGGAGCCGTGGATGACGGGTCAAGACGTACCGCAGCCCCCGGCGGGCGAATTTGTGCTGTTTGCTGTCGACGACGGCAAAGTGCGTATCGAATGCCGTTTTGCAGGTGACACGCTATGGCTATCGCAGGCGATGATTGCTGAACTCTATCAGGTGACCCCGCAGGCGATTACCCAGCATGTGCGGGCGGAATATGACGAGGGTGAGCTGGATCAGCATGCAACCTGTAAAGATTACTTACAGGTTCAAACCGAAGGCAAACGACAGGTCAAACGCAGTGTCAGTCAAAAACGGCTACCTACCAAGGAATAAACACGATGCAGCCTGCCCCTAAATTTCAGGAAGAGTTCAGCGCCAAACTACCGGCGTTGGCGTTATTGACCCAACTTGGCTGGTCGTTTCTCTCTCCCGAGCAAGCGTTGGCCGCTCGTCGTGGCAGGCAGGATGAGGTGGTCTTGCGTGAGGTATTGCGTAGCGAGTTGCAAAAGCGCCGCTTCACCTTTGCAGGGCAAGATTACCCACTCTCGGAAAAGGCGATTGATAACTTGATTGCTGAAGTGAGCAGCCCGATCTTGAATGAGGGCTTGCTCGCCGCAAACGAGCGGCTTTATAACCACCTGTTGTACGGCATTTCGGTCACCGAGTTTGTTGATGGCAAAAAGGTGACCCCGACGGTTGCACTGATTGATTGGCAGAATACGGCAAACAATAGTTTTCTATTCACCGAGGAGTTCAGCGTGACCCGTTCCGGCGGGGTTGATGCGCGCCGCCCGGACATGGTGTGTTTTGTGAATGGCATGCCACTCGTCGTCATTGAGGCCAAGCGCCCCGATGGCCACGCCAAGAAAGGCCCAACCATTGATGAAGGCATTTCCCAGAGCCTGCGGAACCAGCGCCCAGATGAGATTCCCCGTTTGTTTGCCTATAGCCAGTTGCTGCTTTCCATCAATGGTAACGAAGGGCGTTACGGCACGTGTGGTACGCCGATGACTTTTTGGTCGAGCTGGCGCGAGGAAGACATCAGCGCGGCTGAGATGGCTGCCTTGAAAAACACGCCGCTCTCTGACGCCCAAGTGGCTGGTTTGTTTAACCATCGCAAGGCAAGTGACCGGGTTTGGTATCAAAATTTGGTTTCTGGCGGTGCGCTGGCTGTGACGGGGCAGGATCAAACCTTAATCAGTTTGCTCCGCCCCGATCGGCTGCTTGAGATGACCCGATACTTCACGCTGTTCGATAAAAAAGTCGGCAAGATCGTCGCCCGCTATCCGCAAGTGTTTGGCATTAAACGCTTGATTGATCGCATCAATACGCGCCGCTCGGATGGCGGGCGTGAAGGAGGTGTGATTTGGCACACCACGGGATCTGGCAAATCATTCACGATGGTGTTTTTAAGTAAGGCGATGATCCTGCACGATTCCTTAAAGCAGTGCCGTATCGTGGTGGTGACGGATCGGGTGGATCTGGAAAACCAGCTGAGCCGCACCTTCGCGTCAGGCGGGGAGCTCTCCGGTAAAAAAGATATCGAGGCCGCGATGGCAACATCGGGCAAACGACTTGCCGAGCAGATTGGCCGGGGAACTGAGCGCATCGTTTTCTCACTGATCCAGAAATTCAACACGGCAACAAAGCTTTCCGAATGCCACAACGATAGCGCAGACATGATTGTGCTGATCGATGAAGGGCACCGCAGTCAGGGTGGCGAAAATCACATCCGGATGAAGCAAGCGTTACCTAATGCCGCATTTGTGGCCTTCACGGGTACGCCATTGCTTAAAGATGATAAGACAACCAACAAGTTTGGCCCGATTGTTCACGCCTACACGATGCAACGTGCGGTCGAGGATCATACCGTGACGCCGTTATTGTACGAGGAGCGCATTCCTGATCTGGACGTGAATGAACGCGTGATCGACAGCTGGTTTGAACGCATCACAGACGGGCTGACGGATCAGCAAAAATCAGACCTCAAGCGGAAGTTCGCTCGGAAAGGTCAAGTGTATAGCGCAGATGACCGAATCCATTTAATTGCACTGGATGTAGCCAATCACTTTACCAAGAACATCGATGACGGCTTGAAAGGGCAATTAGCCTGCGACAGCAAGGCATCGGCAATCAGATACAAGAAGTACTTGGATGAGGCCGGGCTGTTTGAATCGGCGGTGGTGATGAGCCCGCCGGATACGCGGGAAGGAAATACAGCCGTAGACGAATCGGCTCTACCTGAAGTCACTCAATGGTGGAAAGAGCATGTGGGCTCAATGGATGAGCAGACCTACACCAAACAGGTAATCCAACGCTTTGAGCATGACGATTCCCTCAAACTATTAATTGTGGTCGATAAGCTGCTGACGGGATTCGATGAACCGAAAAATACGGTGCTCTACATCGACAAACCGCTTAAAGCACACAATCTGATCCAGGCGATTGCCCGCGTCAACCGACTCCACCCCAAGAAGAAGTTTGGTCTTTTGATTGACTATCGCGGCATTCTGTCTGAGCTTGATACCACGATTGCCAAATATCAGGATTTGGCTTCGCGCACGCAAGGCGGATTCGATATTGACGATCTGGCCGGTCTATACAACCAGATGAGTACCGAGTACAAACGCCTGCCGCTGTTATACAAACAACTCTGGGGTATTTTTTCCGGGGTCAAAAACAGGAACGACATTGAGCAGTTACGGCAAGTCTTGGTACCGAAGATTGAGGAGCAAGACGGCGAGCTGGTCGATATTCACTTAAAAGTACGTGAGGATTTTTACGAGGCACTAACGAACTTCGCCAGCTGCCTTAAAGTGGCTTTGCAATCTGCCACCTTCTACGACGATAAGAGCTTCACCGATGACGACCGCCGTCACTACAAAGAGGCGGTGAAGCAATTCTCCAGTCTTCGCCAACTGGCTCAGCAGGATGCGGGCGAGCGCGTGGACTTTGATGAGTACGCTGAACAGGTCCGAAAGCTGCTCGATAAACATGTTGTTGGTGTTGAAGTTAAAGAGCCCCAAGGCGTGTATGAAGTCGGCAAGATGGGCAAGCAGCCAGCACCGGAAGATTGGAGCGAGGATAAAACCCGCAACGAAACCGATATCATCAAAACCCGTGTCACCAAAATGATCGAGCAGGATCTGCGGGATGATCCGTATGCGCAAGAGGCTTTTTCAGCCTTGTTGCGCCAGGCGATTGAGGAAGCGACCAAGTTATTTGATCACCCGCTGAAACAGTACCTATTGTTCCGAGAGTTCGAAGAGCAGGTGCAAACCCGTCGCTTGCCAGAAATTCCCGATGCATTTAAAAACAATCGCCATGCACAGGCCTACTTTGGCGCGTTTAAAAAAATCTTGCCTGAGGTCTTTGATATTCAAGATCCGCAGGTATTGGATCGGTGGATCAATCTTGCCTTTGAGATTGATACCGCGGTGGATTCATCAGTTGCTGAGCACTCCATCAATCCGGTCAACATTGAGGCAGATATCCGCAAGAAACTCCTGCCCATGATGTTCAGGGAATGCAAAGGAATTGGTCGCGGCATGGATCAGGCCAAAAAGATGGTCGAAATGATCGTGCAGATCACACGCGTAGGATTGAGTGGCCATTGATTCCGATGAGCGTTTCTATTCATCGAGAAGAAACCAAAGGTGGACGCAACCTCAGTTTCCGCTATGGGGATGAACAGATCGTTTTTGATCGAGTCACACGACATGCCCGTGCAACACGCGTATTGATCAAGGTTCATCCCAATTGCCGTGTCGAAGTCGCCGCCCCCGCTTCCAGCGATGACCAAGAAGTGATGGCCGCAGTACAGAAACGCGGGCGTTGGATTTACCAGCAACTGCGAACATTTCGTGCCCTACTTGAACATGTCACCCCGCGTCAATTCGTGAGTGGAGAAAGCCACCATTACCTCGGGCGGCGCTATTTGCTCAAAGTGATTGAATCTCCTAACGAGAATCAAGGCGTTAAGCTGCTCAGAGGACGGCTTGAAGTGCTGGTGCGGCAGAAATGCAGTGCCAAGGTGCAAAACTTGCTTTCAGATTGGTATAGGCAACGGGCACAGGAAGTATTCAACCGTCGTTTGGACGCGATGTTGGCGCAGGCACTGTGGGTAGAAGAACGCCCGCCCATTCGGATTCTATCCATGCAAACCCAGTGGGGAAGTTGCTCACCTAGAGGGCAACTGACACTGAATCCCCATTTGGTCAAAGCACCCCGAGAATGTATTGATTACGTGATACTGCACGAGCTTTGCCACATCGCCGAGCATAACCACAGTGAGCGGTTCTACCGCCTAATGGGTCAGGTTATGCCCAACTGGGAGCAAACTAAAACCCGACTTGATGGTATGTCGAACCTGCTGCTAGGTAATCTTCACTTCTAGTTGATTTGCCTCGGCCTCCCCAGCCGATTTCCACTGCAATCGGGGTTTAACCCCCGAAATAAAATGGACCCCTCAGTCAAGACACTAATTCATTGAGTTTAAGAGGGTAGCCTTTGACACGCAGCTGCATGGCGCTGCCCCGGTTTTTGATTCTGTTTTTTCCTGGCGA
>JAJYPA010000374.1 GCA_021795795.1 Pseudomonadota bacterium
CTGGGGGCGCTGGAAGACCAGTTGGTCGCCGGCCTTCGCGCCCTTGAGGCGGACCATGCGCGGGTGAAATCCATCGCCGGATGGGAGTACATAATTAACTCTATTTCTAATGCGATTTAGAATAAGACCGAGCGCGATGCCAACGCCGGTGCCGGCGACCTGGACTTCCTCGAACGCGAACTGCACAAGCTGTTGCTCAACTTCACTTGGTGGGTCAACCGCAAGGATGCCGATGATCACAACATCTTCCAGGGCGGTTTTCTTGGGCTGGATAACATCGGAGTGTTTGATCGCAGTGCCCCGCTGCCCACCGGTGGCTATATTAATCAGGCCGATGGTACCAGCTGGATGGCGATGTATTCCCTCAACCTGATGCGCATCGCGCTGGAACTTGCCCAGCACAACCACACCTATGAGGACATGGCCACCAAGTTTTTCGAGCACTTTCTGTATATCGCCCAGGCGATGAACAACATTGGTGACCAGGGCGTTGGACTGTGGGACGAGGAGGACCAGTTTTTCTATGATGTGTTACGCACCCCGGATAGCCAGATGATGCCGCTCAAGGTGCGCTCCATGGTCGGACTAATCCCGCTTTATGCGGTGGAGATTCTGGAGCCAGAGCTGCTCGAACGCGTACCGGATTTCAAGCGGCGGCTGGAATGGTTTATGAAAAATCGTCCGGAACTGGCCGATCTTGTCTCCCACTGGCAGGAGCCTGGCCGGGGCAACCGCCGCCTGCTCTCGCTGTTGCGCGGCCACCGCATGAAACGGCTGTTGCGGCGCATGCTGGACGAGTCAGAATTTCTCTCCGACTACGGTATACGCTCGCTCTCCCGCGCCCACAGGGACCTGCCCTATGTCTTTTACTGCATAGATTATCCAATGAGCGTCAGCTACCAGCCGGCGGAATCGGAATCGGCCGTGTTCGGCGGCAACTCCAATTGGCGCGGCCCCCTCTGGTTCCCGGTCAACTATCTCCTGGTTACCTCGCTACGCCGATTTGCCGAGTTTTACGGCGACGAGTTCAAGGTTGAGTGCCCGACCGGTTCCGGCCAGTATCTCTCCATCCATCAAGTCGCCGATGAACTGGCGCTACGCCTCACCCGCCTGTTTCGACGTGACGCCGAAGGCCAGCGCCCCGTCTATGGCGATCAGGCCAAATTTCAAAACGACCCCCACTTCCGGGACTACATCCTGTTCCATGAATATTTCCATGGCGATAGTGGACGCGGCTTGGGAGCCTCACATCAAACAGGCTGGAGCGGATTGGTAGCCAAATTGCTCCAGCCCCGCAGGCAGTAACCGCAGGCCCGGCCAGCACATCAATGAAGGAACCAAAAGGTCATGGATCACTCATCAAGCCAGGGGGTAAGCCAGCGATGTACCCCGCCACTTCCCGCTGCGCTGGCAGTCCGTGCAGGCCAGCCGCGCATACTTATCATCGGCGGCGGTTTCGCCGGGGCCACCCTGGCGCGCAAGCTAGAGCGGCGTTTGCCGTATGCTGACATCACCCTGCTGTCGCAGGAGAACTACATCACCTACAGTCCCTTGCTGCCGGAGGTGGTGGGGGCATCCGTCCTGCCCAGTCATGTGGTTGCACCGCTGCGGCAGATGGTCAGACATGCACGTGTGCGTACTGTGCGCGTCACCCGCATCGACCTGGCGGCGAAACAAGTACATTATGACGGCGAGGGTCGCGGTGTCTTCGAATACGACCACCTGGTGCTAGCCTACGGTACCCAAGCCAATTTGGAATTGACGCCCGGCATGGCGCGCCATGCCCTGCCACTGAAATCCGTGGGCGATGCATTGTTTCTGCGCAATCGCATCATTGCCCATCTGGAACAGGCCGAACTGGCTGACAATGAAGTGGCGCGCACCTGGTTCACTACCTTTGTCGTGGTTGGCGGTGGTTTTTCCGGTGTTGAAGTGGCCGGAGAAATCAGCGATTTTCTTCACGCCAGCAGGGCCTATTACGCATGCCTGGAACGCAAGCCACGGGTCGTGCTGATCCACAGCGGCAACCATTTGCTGCCGGAATTGCCCGAGGTGCTGGGGCGCTTCGCCGAGCGCACCCTGCTAAAACGCGGCGTAGAAGTTCTCCTCAACATGCGCACCAAAGCGGTGGACGAACGCCGCGTCATACTGAACAACGCTGAGCAGATAGTCACTGGCAACGTGATTTGCACTATCGGCACCCGCGCAAACAGGCTCACCGAAGGACTGTCTGTCGAGACACTGCGCGACCGCATCGTCACTAACCCGGACATGTCAGTCCCCGGTTATCCCGGCGTGTGGGCGCTGGGCGATTGCGCCGCGGTACCCAATGCGCGCGATGGAGCGATCTCGTCGCCGACTGCGCAGTTCGCTTTGCGTCAGGCACGGCAGTTGTCTGGCAACTTGGCGTTGTCATTGCAGCAGCGCACAACGCGCGCGTTTAACTTCAAACCCAAGGGGGTCATGAGCGCCATCGGACACAACCGCGCTGTAGCGTCGGTGTTCGGTGTCAATCTGGCGGGATTTCCAGCCTGGCTGTTGTGGCGCGGTTTTTATCTGCTGAATGTACCGACCTTGGCGCGTAAGGCACGACTGTTTCTGGAGTGGAACTGGGCCATGTTTTTTCCGCCGGACACTTCGCATTTGCGTTTCACCCGCACCGAGCGTCAGGACGTCGCAAGCGGCACACACCCGGATGAAACGGAATGAGCGCCGTCTTGCATTCACAGTGCTTCCTCATCTGTGTCCAGAAAAGAAGATGGGTTCATGACCAAAATTGCGAATTTCCCGATGTCACCATACCCCATCGACGGACTGGGATCTCTGGCTCGTTTAGTGCGCGAGCCAGGTGTAATAAAAACCATCGCTCGACGACTAAAGGGATGAGGACCTAACCCATTCACTCTGATTGAGGAGAGACCGACATGATCACAGACGTCAGAAAAAACACCATTTCCCGAAGTGCCGCCACGATTGCGTGGTCGCGGTCATGGGCGTCGCCGGACTAGTCATGACACCCCAGGCAGACGCGGCATCCTGGGTAAAGTGCTATGGCGTTGCGCGGGCTCACATGAACGATTGCGCGACGACTACCCACTCCTAAGCCGGCCAATTCATTCACAATGGTGGCAAATATTCTTTTTTATACCTGCCATCCGGGCTGTGCCAAAAGATCTTCGGCGGCAGTCTGGTGCCCGGTAAGTAGAGGGTCTTCCCATGGCTGTTCGCTTGTCCTACATCGGATGGACGAGGTATCTGCACGTCTGGTCGATGCCAGTCAGCATCTTTCATGGTCGGCTGCACTGGCCGCTCGGTTGTGGATGGCGCCGATCTTCTGGAATGTGGGCATGGTGAAGCTCCAGAGCCTGAGTTCGACCATCGCGCTCCTTCGGTACATGTATCACGTTCCCCTACTGCCGCCGGTATGGGCAGCATACTTGGGTACGGGTATCGAGGGTATCGAACTGGTCTTTCCGGTGTTGCTGGTTTTGGGATTGGCTGGGCGCTTCGCTGCCGCTTTTTTTTGTCTACAACATAGTGACCATCATATCCTATCCGCAGATGGGTATGGCCGGCATACTGGATCAAGTACCCTGGGGGATCTTTCTCTTGTACCTGACAGTTTATGGACCCGGAGTACTGTCAGTAGATGCCATTCTCCAGAAATTCCTGCACAAAGCCGGGTAGGTGATCTCTTTCTACCGCCTGGGCCTGCGCCCAGGCTTGGTGGGAAACCACGTGGTAACAACTGAAAAGGAGTAGTGCAAATGGAACAGAAAATGAACGACCGTAACCGTGTACTTCGGCAGGCCGCTTTGGCCGGGGCTCTGGCGCTTGCCGGTGCAGGATTTGCCGGTACCGCTTGGGCCGGCCTGCCGCCAGGCTATGTGAAGTGTTATGGAATCGCCAAGGCGCATCAGAATCAGTGTAGGTCCATTGGGGGTATCACCCGCGGTTCGGCCACCACCAACGGCAATCCCGATGCCTGGCTCGGTATGCCCAAGGGGGTGTGCACGAAAATCGTGGGTGGTAGTCTGACCCCTGGCAAGTAAGTTGCGCTCGGGTCCGGGGTTCGCCCCGAGCCTGCCTGAATCTTATCAGGACCTTTCCCCATGCCCCGCGCGGGGAAATGCCTTGGCCCAAGGAGAAAACCGCATGCTGGACACTCTGGAAATTTATACAGCCGTTCCTGACTCACGAAGAGTAGACGCCATCCCCGCCGCTGCGGGTATCGGCTTGCGCGCAGCGCACTACGACGAGCTGTTGGCGACCGTACCACAAGTCGCTTGGGTGGAAGTACACAGTGAAAACCTCTTCGCCGCCGGTGGCAAGGTTCATCGCGTCATGGAGCAGGTGCGTCGGGACTACCCCCTGAGCCTGCATGGCGTGGGCCTTTCTCTGGGGAGTGCGGACCCTCTCCATCCCGAGCATTTGCGGCAGATCAAGCGGGTGGTAGAGCGCTACGGACCGGGGCTGGTCTCGGAACATCTGTGTTGGATTTCGGTCGGGGGAAGGTACCTTCACGACCTCTTCCCACTGCGCGGAACGGAGGTCATGCTGAGGCATCTGGTCCCTCGTATCCTGCAGGTGCAAGAAGTCCTCGGGCGCCAGATTCTGATCGAGAACGTTTCTGCCTACCTGCGTTTTGCCGGCGATGCCCTGCCAGAATGGGCCATGCTCAATGCACTAGTGGAGAAAACCGGCTGCGGGTTGCTCCTAGATATCAACAACCTCTTTGTCAGCAGCCGCAACCAACATTTCGATCCCTTTGTCTACCTAGCCAATCTTCGCCGCGATGCGGTGCAGGAAATTCATCTGGCCGGATTTTCGGTGGAGGAAGTAGAAGGTACGACGCTGCTCATCGACACCCATAGCTGTCCCGTGTGGCCGGAGGTCTGGGATTTGTATGCCCGCTCCTTGCGCATGTTCGATCACCGGGTGCCCACCCTTATCGAGTGGGACAGCGACTTGCCAACCCTCGACACCCTGTTGGGCGAAGCGGCTCAGGCACAAAGCCTGTTGGAGAAAACCCATGGATGAGATCCGACAATGGCAGGAGGCTTTTTGCACTGCCTTGCTCTCCACCGCCGAAGGGGCGGTACTGCCGGGTCTCGCCGGTCCCATTCCTGCTTCGGTATCCACGGCGATCTATCGCAACAATATCCTGGAGGGGTTTCGGCTAGCTCTGGCGGATATCTACCGAATCGTGGAAACGCTGATTGGTGAGGATTGTTTTCGTGCCCTCGGTTACGAGTACGTGCGTGGCCATCCCTCGCTTTGCGGGGACCGCAATGCCTACGGTGGAGAGTTGCCCGATTGGTTGCTGACCCATCCTCTAGCCCGGTCGGTACCCTACTTGCCCGACGTAGCACGCCTCGAGTGGGCGCAGCACGCGGCCTATCAAGCGGCGGAGGGGTTTGCTGAAACTGGGCTGCACCATTCCCTGCAACTCGTGGAATCGGGTCACCCCATTTTTTCCATCTGGGCGTTTTGTCAGTATCCCGAAAACGCAGAGGCTCTCGACCTGGACCGTCTAATGGGAGAGAGCGTACTGGTGGCGAGACCGCAGGAAGAGGTGCTGATGCGCGCCCTGGAACCGGCAGAGGCGCTGTGGTATCGGTCACTCCTTTCTGGAGTGAGTCTCAAGGAGGCCACTGCCCTGGCACAAAATCGCGAGCCCGGAATACACGTGCGTGGATTTTTGGAAACCGCACGGGTCGCAGGGCTGTTGGTGGAATGGCAATGACGGAGAACCTAGCGGAACGCTGTTCCCCAGACCAGTGGGTGGATGTCTATGGCGACGCCCTGTTTCGTCATGCGCTGTTTCGCCTGAATGGCAATCGTGCCCTGGCGGAAGATCTGGTGCAGGAAACCTTGCTTGCCGCCTGGCTGGGTCGAGAGAACTATGCAGGGGCGGCAAGGGAAAAGACCTGGATGTTCGGTATCCTGGAGCACAAGCTATTGGATCATTTTCGCCAGCAACAGCGGCATCCCCAGGTTTCTTTCCCGGAGGGTGAGAACGACGAAGACGAAATGGAACTACTACTTTTTCGCACTGATGGTCGCTGGGCGCTGCGACCGGGAAATTGGGGCAGAAATCCGGAAAAACTAGCGGAAGATCGAAATCTCCGGGAGGCTCTACAACGTTGCGTGGCAGATTTGCCCGAGGCACAGCGCATGGCGTTCGTGCATCGAGAATGGTTGGGCGAGGATACCGCCTACTGTGCCAAGCAGCTTTTGACGAGCGTCAACCACTTGGCCGTCTTGTTGCACCGGGCACGGCTGCGCATCGCCCGTTGCCTCGAGGCACTGTTTCCGCAGGGAGAGGCGCAGCCGTGAAACATCGTCACCTCATGCTGACCTGTAAGGAGGCCGCTCAAGAAATCTCCAAAGCGCAGGATGGCCGGTTATCCGTGCGCGAACGCCTGATGTTGGCGATGCATTTGCTCTTTTGTGCATCCTGCCGCCAATACCAACGACAGATGCATTGGCTGGGCGAAGTCTCCCGGACGGTGTTGGCACAATGGAGTGAGCAGCGCCTGGGGGAGGATTTCAAGCAAAGGCTGCGCGAGCGCTTGCATCGATGCGAAGCGACTGGACAGGTAAATGACCCCGTTCCGAACCAACAGGCCGTCGAGACCGGCGGAAATCATAACGACGCAGATACGAGGAGTCCAGGATGAGTAAATTAGCGATTGTGCTACTTTCGGATATGAAGGATCCGGTAAAAGTGGAAATGGCCATGCGCTATGCCTTGGTGGCCAAACAAGAAAACATGCTCGAAGACATACGTTTCTATTTCTTTGGCCCAGGGGTGCGTGTTCCAGGGCAGATTATGGGAGATCAACAAGCACTCCGGGAAGTTCTTGATCAACTTCTCGACAGTGGCATAGCAACGGTTGCCTGTATCTACAATGCTCGCCAATCGGGAGAGGAGGAAAATCTGCGCAAGGCAGAAATCGAGGCAAAAGCCATTGGTGCGGAATTGACGCGACTGGTAGCGGATGGCTATCAGCTCCTCTCCTTCTAGCAGGAGCTAGGCAATGTCAATCCGTACACCCGCAAAAGTTCTCTCCAGCATGCTAGCAGCAGCCAGTCTGTCCCTGGCGGTTTTTGCCCAGGCCGACGCCAAGGCTTTGGTGACCAACCAGAAAAGCGCTGAGCAAAATCTGTGGACGCAGACGCTGCCGAAACAGCTGACGTATATCCAGGATGGTCACGGTGGGCCAGTCATTTATGATTTCCAGGATCCGAACTGCCCGTATTGTCATGCCCTCTATGAAAACGAAGCTCCGCTCGTACGAGAAGGCAAGTTGACCGTGCGCTATGTACCCGTGGCAATCCTAACGCCGGAGAGCACGGGAGAAGCGGCGGCATGGTTATCATCGCCACACCCAGTGCAGACGTTGCAGCATTTTGAAACGATCGTAGGGTCAGCCTTTCAAACCAGAGATTTTTCTCATCTTCCCCATTCGCAGGTCACAGCCAAAATCCGCCAGGAGTTGCAAGAAAATAAAAAGATCTTTGTCGAGTTGGGTTTTGATGGCACACCAGCGTTGCTGTTTCGCGCGAAAAATGGTCAGCTGGGAACGATACCCGGATATATGACCGCTAGCCAGCTCCGTCAGTTAATCCCCGATTTGCGTGTCAATCCGTCCTAACATGCGCTGATTCTGGTTATCTCTAGCTGTTTTTCTGTGTCTATTTAAAGTGGATTAAAGAGCCAATATTTCTTTTTTCTCTGGCAAATATGAGAGAGGGAAAATAGACTTAGTCAAACGTCCGCTTACAGTCTGTTGCTGTCCAACAGGCTTTGACCGCGGCAGGGCGTCAAATGGCGACAAGGAGTGCTTCATGCATAGAGCAACCGCCCCCGTGGCTCTGGTATGGAGCGCCCCAGATCCGTTGCCGCCTCG
>JAJYPA010000375.1 GCA_021795795.1 Pseudomonadota bacterium
ACAACAATACTTACGAATCGGTTACCAGTGTGCAAACCCGACTGTATGGGCCTTTAAGTTTGCAAATGTCGTATACCGCCACATACAATGAGCTCCCTGTGATAAGCTATTACAAAAAGCTTAACACCATTACTGCTGCTGATTTGATGTACAATTTTTAGTAACGGGGGGGGTTAGGGAGACGAGTCTCACCCCGTATATTTTGAATGCGGAGATAGACGGGCACTCAATAAGGACACTCAACCTGGAAGGTTTGTTAAAGACGAAAGTCAGTTCCAGAGAAAAGGATATCGCTGATCATCGCGTACTTTCCGCCGCGATAAGTCATGTCCAGAAAGAAAAGACACCAGATCGCGCCCGCCGCCCGCGCGGTATCCATAAGGACGATCTGGAGCGTTGACCGATGCGGTCAGACAGGCGTAATGGCCCTGGTCATGTCAGGCCGCCGGGTCGGATGGCGTAAAATAGGTATTTACCGCATGGATCACGTCTCCCACCGTTTTGATACGGGTGATATCCCCGTCCGGCACATCACCGCCAAACTCCACTTCCAGCGCCATAACCAGTTCAACACTATCCATGGAATCCAGGCCCAGATCCTCAAACAGCCTGGCGGATTCGATTACCAGGTCCCGGTCTAGCGCGAACTGTTCGGCAATCAGGTCTTTGACGCGAGCCGTAATCACGGTGTTCTGTTGCATGTCTTTACGTTAATGCCGATTAATGCCGTAGCCCGATAACAGCGATAATTCCTAACGCGATAAGCATGGCAATAGCCGGCCACCAAATCTCCGGGATTGATGGAAGTAACTTTAAAATATCACTCATGAATCAACTCCTTGCAATATAGCCACGGCAAGCAATTCCGCTATCAAAAAAATGCCCAATCCAACGATAAATATGCCAGCATGGCTAGTCATAACATGCTGTTTGCGTTCGATCGCCTTCAGGGCGAGTTCCGGCAAGCCATAGAGAACAAACGCCCCAATACCAATGATTCGCGCCGTTGTAGCCAGATGTTTTTTCTGACCGATGGAAAGTTTTCTTAGCTTCATACAGGAAGTATAGATGCCAACAACCGGCACGCCTAACGGTTTCTCAAGCATTCTCCGCCTCTACCACCGGCGCGCCCATTAACCGCACCCAGGCCCACGCCGTAGTTCGCTGAATCTCCGGGATCCCGGTTCCTTTGGCCCACCATTCGTTGTTTGTCAGCAGGACCACTTGCGGATGCTGCGCCACGCCTTCCATCCACACCCAGGGCAGGAGTTGATCATAGCAGATTGATGCCCAGGCGCGGACCCCATCCACCTTGCGCACAGGCTCCCACCAGCCCGCCTCGTAGCCCACGCCGTCAGCACGCACGTAGCCATGCCCCTGATACCAGGGGTGCCACATGGATACCGGTACCGGAAAAGGAGAGATGAACAGCAGCTTGGCCCTTGCAGGGTGCAATCCGCCCTGCCCTCTTCCTGTCACCCCAAATCCACCGCCGCGCACCGCCTCGATACCGTCCGCCAGCAGATCCCGTCCGACCGGCACTGAAGCCCCAACCAGCCATATCTGCCCCTTGGGTACGGCATGCTGGACTTCCGCCGCATTGCCTGCCCACCAGGTCATCAGCGTCTCCGGCAGTAATACTACTTTGGCTGAATCGGTCTTGGCTTGTGTCTGACTGATCCATTCCTGATTGCGGGCCATGTCCGCCATCATATTTCCCGTGATCGGCCCCAGATGCAGGTTCATACCGGCCCAGCCTTTCGGTGTTACCTGTGGGTGAATGTAGGCCATGACGTTCAACAATACGGCCATCATGCCCAGAAACCAGAGCGTGTCCGTACAGACATGCCGCCATTTCAGATCCATCGGAAGACCTTGCGTCATCCACCGGGCGGACAGGTAGACGCCCGTCAGCAACATAAGCAGTCCCACCCATGACGCCCCCGGAAACAACATCCCGGCGCTGGCCAATGGTGACAGCCAGTCAAAGAGTCCCAGAGGCGGCAAGGCGTCCACCACCAGCACGGCAAGGACTCTCCATGGCCGGTCGGCAAAGGCCCATCCCGCCGCCAGCAGCGCCGAACTGGCAAGCCAGAGCGCTATACCCATCGGCACATGCCCCGGCCCGAAAAACGACGCCGATCCCTCTATGAGACCGTGACTGCCGGCCAGATAATAGGCCAGGGCGACCCCGTACCGGTCCCGTCTGGTTCCACCGAGAACCACCAGCGGAATGAGGATCAGGGAAAGAACTGGTCCACAATGTCCGTACTGCCAGGACAGTCCCAGCAGTGAGGCGAGGATCGCCCGCACCACGAACGAGAATGGGACGGTTATCTTGCGCGTCGATGTCATAAAATTATCGTCTGAGCCAGGCTACGACTGCAATCACCAGCAGCGTGAACAGCAGTGCAGAAGCCGGACAGCATGAGATCGGCTCCGCCAGAAGACTCCAGGTAACGTCAATCATGTTTGTCGTCGCCGAAGCAAGGCAATCCAAAGTGGGCAATGAGGGCAATCATTGCCAACATGAATAGAATCGCATAGGCCGGATACCAGACAGGTTCGACCAGAAATTTCCAGAGATGATCAAGGGTGTTCATGACCGCCCCTCCGCTCGGGGCTTTGGTGGACATGTCTCACCCGCATCAGCCTTTATCATCCTGCGCCTCTCTTCAATTGCAGCAGTCATCAGATCAGCCAGCCAAGGCTATGACGGCGACCATCGCCAGTGTGAACAACAACGCATAGGCCCAATTCCAGCCTGACTCCATCAGGAAGCTCATGAGCATATCTAGCTGGTGTTGCTGATCGAGACGGCGAACCAGCATGAACATAGTGAATATCAGCGCCAGTATCGCCACTCCATGATAAGCCCATATAGCACTCTGTGGTGCGTGAACCGGGGAATGAGACAGCCAGGGGTTTCCAAACCGCAGGACATAGAGAACCGACATAAATGCCATAGCCGTAACTACCGTGATGATGATCGCCACCAGACGTAGCATAACCAAACGCAATCCCGGATGCTTTCCAAATACGTTCATGGCATACCTCCTGACCCTTTACTCGACTTGGCTTTCTGCGGATTACACGTCAGATGCCCGGACTGGAAAAACAGCGGCTTGCCCTGCGCCCGGCAAAGCTCGGCGGCATGCACCGCCCGCGCGTAGCCGGCATGGTCCGCATACCACCAGCCGGTGCTCGCCAGCGCGGCGATAACCAGCAGCACGTAGAATAGATGGTGATCCTTGAGCTTCTGGACGGCCCACAGCGCAAGATGGTTGGTGGCCTTTTCATGAATCGCCACCGACTTCGCCACCGAGCCATTGATCGCGTTCAGTGATTTCAGGGTCTCGTCATGCACGAATTTCAGACTGTCCACCTGCGTCCGCGTGTCCTGCAGCAACTTGATATTGGCCGCCAGCGTCTGGCTGTCGATGGTTTTGCCCAGATTGTTGACGGATTCGATGGCCTTGCCCAGTTCCGCCAACTGAATCATCGCTCCCGGATCCGGCTTACCGACCGTCTGATTGGCGATGAACCACCACATGGGGTCGTCGTCGTGCATCCTGAGCTTGTCCATCATCAACTGCGCGTCCCACCGTTCCTCGTCTGTCGGCTTGCGGCGGCCCCGCCCCAGCATGGTGTCAAAGGCGTCATTTCTCTCGCGTTCACGGTCGTTCTGTTTGCTTCGTGTTTCCTGTTCCATGTCCCGCTCCTTATAGCGTCTCCATGACGTTCCACTCGTCCAGTTCCGAGCCGGTGAAAAGCTGAATGGCGATACGCCACAAGCCCATCCAGGAACCATCGGCCAGGGCCTTTTCATTGGCGATGTTGAACGGCATATTGGGGATGACCATATCCATAGCCGCCTGCGCATACTGGTTGCAAAAGAGCATGTACAGGTCCAGCCAGCGACCATGCTCCACCAGCGCCCGCCGCAGCCCTGAATCCCACCACTCCACGTAATCATTCCAGTAGGAAAATTTACTGTTGCGCATGACCACGCCCCGCCCCCGGTAGATCTCCGGCATCACATCCACCCGGTCGGCCAGCAGCCCCAGGCTCATGGCCTGGCGGGTGAGTATCCAGATGGGGATGGTGTTGAGGTCTTTGAGCATGCCGTTCATCAGGCGCTTCTCCAGCAATTCACTATCCTGGACGGCCGGCAGATCGATGATGAAGCGCACTGGCCCATCCTGCGCGGCTTCCAAGGCGAGGTTGGCGATGGTCCCGTAGGCCTGCGCCCCTTGTTCGCTATCCAGTTTCCCGGTATGCACCGTGGCGTCACCGCGCGCATGCCACATCTGGTACCCGGTTTCGGTGTCAGGATCATTGCAGGCATCCCAGACATAAACCCGCGCCTTGGGCACTCGCCCATGCGAGAGCTTTTCATCCCGATAACCCCGGATATACATATCCGCCAGCGTCCGGACGGCAAGGGACCGCCCGCAACCGGGCATCCCCCCGTCCACCAGAAAGGTCTTGATGTCAGGCGTCGCCATCACCGCCTTCCTCAACACCACGGTATTCCGTCTCCGGATCGGGGAAGATCGGCGCGAGCGCGGTATGAGATGCTTTCAGCCAGCGCCGCAGGGCGTGGGTGTGATACACGCCGAAGCCGGACGGCTTGTTATGTTCCATATCCGAAAAAGCACCGCTGGCCTTGAAGATCAGATCGGCGGCAGGCGTTGGCTCGAGTCTGGGGATAATGGCTTGCTTGTACCGGTAATTTCCGGCATCCGGACGGGTGAACCAGACAAACGATTCCTTACCGCCGAAGAACTCCGGCACCACCACCAGACGCCGTTCGGCGTCCAGGCGAGACAGAAAACCGTTCTCCAGAGAATGCTTCAGGGAATTGGCGGCATCGGCGCCCTTGCCAATGGAGTAGCAAGCCGCCACGTCATAGCCCAGATCCTCGCAGACCGATACCAGCATATCCGCCAGACCGTCCAGCGTTTCACTGGCATTGGCCGGCAAATTCACTACGGTGATGGTGTGATCCCTTTGATTGGAATTTTCCAGCCATCCCGCCAGATTGGCGATGGCCGTGCTGACGTCACCGGCCAGATTCAGGGGGAGCGCCGCACTCAACACCATGTCGGAGTTTTTGTAGCGACCCTGCACATCCGGCGTGGTGGTGTCACCCTCGATGAGGGTCGCTTTGCCGAACCTCTGCAAGGCCATATCAACCAGCAGCGCGGCCACCACCGATTTGCCTACGCCGCCCTTATCCCCATGGGAAAAAATGATCGTCTGCTTCATGTCCGTCTCCTTGTCGAAAAGGTACCGCTTCATACTTCTATCGGCATCCACCGACCTGATCGCGTTTATTTTGCGTTGCCGTTTTCGATGAGATTCAGCCCATAGGGATTCTTGCCGCCCTTTGGATCTCTGTATGCATGCATGGTCGAGCTCCATTCCCAATCATCGTCAATCCGCTTATAGCCGTCCGGCAGTGTACTTTCGTCAATAAAGTCCCCTTCGCGGCGATCCCAGACGTGACGATCCCGCACACGTGGAAACCCGCTCGGGAGGCTCTGGGGATCACGATAGTCCTGCAAATCCTTGTCCCACACCCACCCGTCAGACTCGCGGGCGTCCCCGTTCAGGGGCCTTGCTGACTGAACGGGCGCTGGTCTTGCCTTCCCTTTAGCCTCGACACCACCGGACTCTGCGGTGCCAGTCATTCTGGCCTGGGTTGATATGGGCTTTGGGGCCGAATCTGGAATTTTCCGCATAGCGATTTCATGCCGCTCCGCCGCCATCGCAAAGGCGAGCTTGACGATCTCAAAGGCCGTGGACCGGTGAAAACCGCCGCGAATAAGGCTGTGCACATACTCCGACCGGTCCATGCTGACATCCAGAATGGTATCTGCCATATCTTTCGCCGCGATACGGATGGCCCGCTTCGCATAGAGCGTGTCTTCCAGGACAGCCCCGGCGCCAATCCGCTTCCATTCCTCCTTAAGCTTCTGGATATCCGCGTAACTGTAGGTCTTCGCCGATCCCTTGTTGCCAAGCTTGCCCCGCCGCACAGCGCACACCGTGGGCGAATCGGCGACGGGCGCGTGAACAGGATTCTGGGTGTCGGTATTCGGGGTGTCTTGCCGGGTGGCTTCGTCGTTATCGCTCGTGTCCATTTTATTCTCCCTGCCGTTTATGAAGGGCGGGATCTGCCCGCCCCTGGATATGTCACGTCTGTTAAAAAAGCTTGTAAACGCCGCAATCCGGCACGCGGGGTTTCAGGTACCGGGCGACTGAATAGCCCATGTTCTCGTACAAGCTATGGGTCTCGAACTCGCGCCCGATGATCAGGCTCTTGGCCGCCGGGAGCGGTTGCAGATCCTCCCTGGTGGGGGTGTGCGCATCGCCCACGTCCATCAACACCCGGCGTTCCAGCAGGTCGAACCACAGCGGCGCACCAAACAGCGTGTAATGCGGGATAGGCGCGCGGCCTTCCAGAATGTCGGTCAGATCCCGGGCCGTGCCGACGACCAGATGGTGATATGTGTCGCGCTCACTCCATACAAATGTCTGCATGCGATCGTCCGGCATGACGCAGGTCACGCTCGCCTGCGGCTGGATGAGCAGGCACAGCGGCTGGGAGTAGACCAGCCCCTGATCGATGGCGGGCAGGTTCTCTGCGAACGGATCATGTAATTCCGGCTTATGTTCGCGCTTATCCATGGCAATCCGCTCGCACTCGATGAAGTACAGGCGGGCTTGGCGTCCGCGTTCGTTGTTCTGGACCATTGCCAATTGTTTCGCCATGTCCAGGGTGAGGTGGTATTCCTTCGTTATCTGTTGCCTGGCTTTTGCGCTCCCCAAATCGGGGGATCTCAAATCTTCAAAGCAAACATAGTCCTGATTCTCAACAAAGCCGTATTTAGCGATACGCTGCTTGATCCAGGTATTGAAATCCCGGCGAACCTCAAGAAATTCATGCAGATCACGGGCGTTGCACAGCGGCTGGGCGCGTCCCTGTATGGTGCCTTCGGTGACCGGTATCAAAGCGTTATTGCTGTTCATGATGAAGTCCCTCTATCAATGAAGCGTCATTGCTTCACCAGATATACGGACTAACTGGGACCTGATGAGCGTTTAATTCGCCATATTGATGGTGAGGATATGATTGATGGCGTGCGTCCGCCCTGGGTTTTCCCCGGATTTGGTGAAAATCGTTTCGACAAGAAAAATCAAGGTGTTGCAAACGCCTATAGGGGGTTTATCTGTGCCATGCCGACGGCTAGTTGCTTGGGTTATGCGCCATCTTATTGATTTTAAGTGAATTTAATCATGAGATTTTTCGAGTTTCCGCGCCGCCTCGTGTCCACCTTGTGTTTACCTCACACTTACCTTGTACTTACCTTGTACGCTGCAAGACAGATCTAATACGGAACTGGTCCCATCTGGTCGTTCCTTGGCACAGCAGAACACACCTGATCGCTTCCTTGACCCACCACGGCACCACCTTGACTTTCCTTGAGCCACCTTGAGTTACCTTGGCTTAGCAGGACATACCAGAACGTAGCAGGACAAAATGCGGCCGCCGCTTCGCGGATTGTTGGGCAGGGTAGGGGCAGGTAGGACCCGGCCCGCTTGCGCGGACCAGTTCCTACAGCCCTCCCTGCTCAGGGCAAGCCCCGAGACCCCTTCCTGCTTCGCGCTTCGCTTGTCGCAGTCTTCGCCATTGGGCGTTGTTTACCCTTAATTCCGCGATGGAATAAGGTGGAAGTGGATTGAAGGACCCGATCTGTAAGGGTTTCCGGTATAATGGCTTTGCGAAAGCAGATCACCTACCGGGAGACTTACAGGAGGGTCCGATGAGAAAAATGGCACGAACCGTGCTTCCTTTCAAGGTGGCAGCAACTGAAGAACCCATGACCGCACAATCAGGGTT
>JAJYPA010000376.1 GCA_021795795.1 Pseudomonadota bacterium
GATACGGAAGTCCATCAGTGCTTCATCCCTTCGGCTTCTTTGTGGGTAACTGCCGCACCATGCGATCGAAATCCGACTCGAAACGCTGGTCATCCAGCACCCGGAACTTGTCGAACTCCTGCTCCGCATGTGCTTTGGCGAGTTCCGCAGTCACTTGGCCTGCCCCCTGCAAAATTGCGCGGTCATTCAGCGTCAGGAAGCCCTCCAGCTTGGTGATCCAGTCCTGCATCGTCATTGTGATGCGCCGCACCGCCTGGCCTTCGGCAAAGATGAGATATTGCTCGGCTAGGTTATTGAGAGCGCGCAATTCCTCCTCGCTCAGATAGTTTTTGGCAACACCCACATCGGACTTACGGATACGTGCGCCTTCCCAAGTCGTCAGGCCCATGTTCGGCAATCGGCTATCCGCGCGGCGGGTGATCAACTCGGCGGCGGTCTGGCCGTGGATGGCGTAATGCACCTTGTTTTGCACCGTAGCAAAAAACTGCTGAGTCAGGGGGTGGCGCGCGTCGTAATCCACGCTCGTGGCGTAAATGTCGGTGATTTTCTGATAAAAGCGCCGCTCGCTGGTGCGGATGTCTTGCAGGCGGCGGGTCAGTTCGTCGAAATAATCCCGGCCCTTACCTGGGTTCTTCAGACGCGCGTCATCCAGCACGAAGCCCTTGACGATATATTCCTTGAGCTTGTCGCTGGCCCACTGGCGAAAACGCACGCCTACCGGGCTGCGCACGCGAAAGCCGAGGGCGAGGATCATGTCGAGATTGTAGTGTTCCACCTCGCGGGCTACTTCACGCCCCCCCTCGATTTGAACTGTTCGGAATAACCGAACAGTTGCCGCCGGCGTCAGTTCCCCATCCTCGAAGATGTGCCTGATGTGCTCGCTGATGGTGCCCTTGGCCTTGCCGAATAGTTCGGTCAACTGCTTCTGATTGAGCCACAGTGTTTCCGCCTCCAGCATCACGTCAATGTGGGTGGAGCCGTCTTCGCTTTGGTAGATTAGAAACTGGTTGGGATTCTGCATCCATCAGCTCTCATCGGCCTTGATTGGAACAGGGATGAATCCGTATCGGCCATTGTTCGCCCCGGTAAAACGGATCAAGTTGGCATTTTTCGCTATATCCAATGGAGGATCGTCGTTTTCGAAAATAATGACCTGAGCGACTTGAAATTCCCGCGCTATCGACCGATAAAACGCGTCTTTCACATCATGCGAGAACTCGCTTTCATTCGTATCAGGCTCGCGGTAAACCACGAGCGGAGAATCGATCAACACAAAACCAGGGTGCGGCATCTGAAACTTGAGGCAGAAATTTAGCAGCGCTAAATTGAAAGCCGCATGGGCGATCGCCCGCACCCCTTTTCCGTGGCTCGCTCGCGTCCGACCGGAAATTACGATGTCTTGATCATCCTCGCTGAAGGTAACGCGATCCAACCCTGGGAAATGCCAGGAGCGCAGCAAGGACTCGACCTCCTTGCTGAAAACCTCAGCTTCGTGAGCACGAACCCGTGCTGTCTCAAGCTTGTGCTCCTTCCCGGAGACTTGCTTCCGAAGTTCAACCATCAGCCCTTTCAATTCGTTCGCACGAGTATTGAGTTCAACTGCAAGACGGTAGGTATCCCTCGTCGCTTGACTCTCGCGCAATCGGAATAATGCAACCTCAACTCGAGGCTTCAACAGTTCTGTGAGTTGTGCCGCAACTGCGCAGACACGCTCCTTTGCCAATTCGCATTCTTTCTCAAGCCTAACGATCTCCTTGTCGTTATCTGCCCTAGTCAAATGCAAGTCTGAGATCAGCGCCCTGATCTTGGCCGCTTCGGCAAGGCAAGACTGAGCCACATCGTCAGGGGCTGCTTCAGCCTTCTGATGCTCGTGCGCTTGATGCTCGGCCATTGCGCCGCATACGGGACATCGCTCCTCGTTCATCTGGCCCAAGCGAGAGCCCGCCTCCGCAATACTTTCAAGCCGTCGAAGGTCCGATAGATATTGCTGCTCAAGCAACGCAAACCTGCGTTGCAACTCGCGCAGAACGCCTGACCGGGACTCAAGTTGGCGTAAAACGTTCAACTCAGCTCGGCGCTTACCTTCCAGCAATGCAGCGTTCTGCTGCTCAATTGCAAGCTCTTTTTGTGCCGCTTCATATAGGGTTTCGACCTGGGTCAGATGGCCTTGCCAGGCTTGCACATCGCCGGCCAATTGCATCTCGGCCATACGCCCATTTGTCTGGTCCAGCAGCAGGTCCAACATCTCGATCTTTCCTGCCTGCCGCCCTTTCGCAACCTTCGGGTCCTCACTAGATGTCAGTGAGCCGTCATCAATACCGGTTAGCAGCAATCGGAAGAAAGCACTTTCTGCAGTGGCCGTGATGTATTGCCCAGTAAGAATTGGGGAGGTCTCACTTATGACCGTCTCTTCATCAACCAGTATCAGTCGAGCCAGATCCCGAAAGCTGACCTCGCGAGTCGCGCCCTGTTTGTTCTTGCGAACCTTCTTCCCCGTCAAGCCGGAAAGGCCTAGCAAGTATTGTGATACCGAGTTCTTGTCTTTAGCGCTATGCGTTGCAGACAGCGTTCTGGCTGCTTTTCCTGCGTCAATGAGTTTGAAGTTGCCGCCGCGAATCGACCGATCTAGGACGACCTCATCACCAGTCTCTGAGAAACTCAGTGAAAGACGAATGGACTCGTACCGCTCCGACTCTGGTATGGGCTTCGGAAGGTCTTTTCCGCCAAGCATGTAGTCAATACACTGCACGATGAAGGTTTTTCCTGTGTCTGAAGGGCCAGACACGACATTCAATCCCTCACTGAATCGCACTTCGGCGTTCGGCACTCCGCGCCCGACCAATGTCAAACCCCGGAGTTGAAATCCTGCTATTGCCATTCGGCGTCCTCCACTTTCAGCACGGACTCCATCGAAAACTCTGCACCCCACTCACCGACTTGAGAGTTGGTTATTTTCAGAAGTTCACTATCAGACATTTCCCCAAACAACGACACGAGCCATGCCGCCCTCTCTCTCAACTGAGCGGCATAGTCGGAGGAGAGGGCGTCTAAGAAGGCCGCCGTTCTCTCTGTGGCTGCAAACATCAATCCCGTCTCGGTGTAATGGCGCTCCAACAGGCCTCGGCTTTGATACAGCATCAAACCTTGCTCAAGAACGGCGCGGCGCACCAACAACTCGCCGCCACGATGCGGCGTCTTCGGATGCAGACCAGGCGGACCATCGGGTAAGTCGTCGGAGTGGACAAGCAAATAGTCCGAAACCACCATCCGCTGCAGTGAGTACGCCGACGGAAAGGCCTCACTCAGGAGCGTCAATGCCCGCAGCCCTATCTCAATAGGTCCGTTAAACGGGGGCAACACCTTGGCGTCGACCGATGCAGTCATTTCACCCACTTGACCTTCCCGTCATTGGCAAGCTGGTGACAGATGCCGCCTTTGTCTATTAACGATAAGCGTTCCTTGAGCGCGTGGTCTGTGATAGGTAGTTGCTTCGCAGTCTTGACCACCGAGAGCACCCGCCGATAGCCGTTTGGATGATCCCCTCGGATTTCATCCTTGATGCCGCCATGCAGCTCGTTTTGCAACTCCTCGAATGCTCCAGGAGGCAAGGTATCCCGAGAGAAAGCCCGCAGAGCTTCAGCACTGTAGAACTCAAGCCGCGCGTCGTTGAAGTGTTCTCTGACTTCGTCGTGAGCGCTTAGGTCAGCTACTGCCTGAAGAGTGCACTTCAAATGGTCTCCATAAGCATCCAACAGACTTCGAACGTAACTCACTTCGTGGGCGGCAACCGCCTCAGGAGGGGGCGCAACCTTTGGTCTGGGTGGAAGGCCACCACCAAACCGCGTGGCATACCAAGGCGTCATAGCGTGCTGGTCGATAATTCGCAATGGTGGCACTGCCTCGAAAATCGAAAAGTCCAGCGAGTCGATGTGCATACGCAAGGCAGAGTCCAGTAAGACTTCAGCCGTCACGGTTATTCCTGACTTGCAATACTTATCCCAGTTGTTAATCATCTCCGACTTGAGTCTGTCCGCATTCTTCAGGAGATTTGACAGTTTGGTTCCAGCCCCTTGCGGTGCGACGAAAAAGTACTTACGAGGGTACGTGTACTCCTTGGCGTATGTGTAGTAGACCAGCTTGCCAAGCTCTACCCATATATCGCTTGGCGTCAAACCAGCCCTGTAGTGCTTGCACTGGTAGTTGTCCCAAATCGCAGGGTTCGCCCTATCGAACGCAATGATATCTCGACCCATGTCGCCAGCACCGCCACATCTTTCAATGGTGCCGTATTGATCCCTCAGGGAGTCGGCCCATTCTAGAACGAAGTCTTCCCACTGCTCGGCGCTGAAGATTCGTATCCGCTCAATGGGTGGAATTGGCAAGCCAGCCGCCACCACATCCGCTGATACAGAAGCTCCCCCTACTGGCAAGGGTAACGGGCTGGATGAAATCATGATACCCTAAACACCTTCATCACCTCATCCCCCAGATGGTTGATCACCTTCACCGCGATCCGCCCTGTCGCGGGCTTGTCAAAAGGTCGGGAGGTATCGCTGTTCAGCGTTGCCCAGGCTTCTGCGTCTATCTCCGCTTTCAGGGTGGTTTTCAGCGATTTGTAGGGGTCTTTGGCGCCGAGGAAGTAGGCTTGGCGGACGAAGAAGCTTTCTTCGTTATAGTCGGTGTCGATGAACCAGCAGGCGATGCCGTCGGGGCCGTCGCTGTGGACTTCGCCGCTGTTGGGATGGAAGACGTCGACGCCGTTGACCTTGACGCGGATCTGGCCATCTTTAGCGTCGAGGATGTCGATGTCGGGTTCGCCGAAGACGACGAAAAGGTTGCCTTTGCCGGTGTTCTTGAGGTCGTCGGCCATGTGCAGGTCGGCGTTCATGCGCGCTTTGAGGACGGGGACGCGGCCGAGTTTGTCGAATTCGCTGGCGTGGGCGTCGTAGTTGAAGGCGCAGGCGATGAGCACGTCGAATCCTGCGTCGGCGGCCTCTCGGGCTGCGGCGACCAGATCGGGGCGGGAGACGGTGCCGAATTCGGGGCCGACGAAAATGGCGGCGCGGCGCTCGGTGCCGCCCCCATCCGGTCCGGCGGGTTCCAGATAGCGGCCGTCGGCGCAGACCAGATCGCCCGGCCAGGGGGTCAGAGCGGTGAAGTTGATCTTGCCGTCCTTGTGGGCCTGTTGCACTCCGGCGGTTTTGAGGTTTTCGAGAATGATCTGAGCGAAGTCGCGTTCCTCACTGTAGCCAGAGCCCTGATCGCCGATTTTACTGGCGTTGGGATCGATGAGTTCGTCGTTTTCATCCACGCCCAGCACGCGGTGGGGGGAAAGGCTTTCGACGGTGAAAGGACCGGCGACGCGGACCTTTTTCTTGTCCTCATAGGGCTTGTCGTAGAGATACTCGAAGTCGGCCTTGGCGGCGATGGAGGCATCAATGACCTGCTGGCGGGCGATGCGGGCCTGCCAGAACCCGACGAGGGGCGCATGGGTGCTGGCGGGCCAGTCGGCGGGGGCGTCGCGGGGGACTTCCCAGTCGAGTAGGGCGCTGGCGCTGACGGTTTCGCCGCCGGGCAGGGTGACGTTGCGGCCTTCCGGCGCGTCGAAATACAGGTGTTGGCCCTGCCGTCCGCCGCTGGGGACTTTGTAAGGCGTTTTATGACCTTTTAGTGCGGTGTTCAGATCTACCAAAGCGTCGCTGACGGCGGGCTGCCACTGCTCCCAGATGACGTCGATCTCGGCGTTGTTAGCGATGGACTTGAGGGTGATGTGAGGCACGCGCTCACAGACAAAGCCATGGCGGAGGCTGCCGTAAGTGGGCTTGCCGGAGGGGAAGCTACGGGTGACTTCCGCCTCTTTCTGCTGTCCTTCCGGGCTGTCGGCGAGGAAATAGTAGGGGTAACGGGCGCCCATGATGCGGGCACGGGCCAGCGCCAGGGCGACGCGGGAGGTGTCGAGGGTGATCCAGCGGCGGCCCCATTGTTCGGCGACATAGGCGGTGGTACCGGAGCCGCAGGTGGGGTCGAGGACTAGGTCACCTGGGTCAGTGGCCATGAGGATGCAGCGCTGTATGACGGCTGCCGCTGTTTGAACCACATATACCTTATCCCCTACAAATCCACGCTCCCCCAAACCCGTCCAAAGACTGTGCTGAGGATAGACGGGGTAATCCTCAAAAAACCTTTTATATTCAAGACGGTTTCCAAAGCGAATTATACGACGGGCTTTAATGAGCCTGCCAAATCCAATTTCACTCGTTTTCCAAAATCCTGCGCGGGGGCGAAAATCCGTACCATTGAATCTCACTGGGAAACGCGAGTTTTCACCACCATTTTGAGAAACAAGGGGTGTTCCATCCAAGACGTGGTCTTCACTGGGAATAACAGCGCGACCATTAAGTTCATCTTTCGTTAGCGAACGAATAGTCCAGTTTTTTGCGCTCTCTGCAAACGTATAGCCAGTTGCTCCAGCACCGCCTAGCTCTTTAAAATTAAGCAAACCTCGATATTTCGTTCGCGATCGATCTTTGACATACCAGACGATGAAATCAGTGACATTGGATACAAAATCGCTAGTAGAGCCTTGGGTTTTTTCTAAGGTAATTATACTAATGAAGTTTACATCCCCAAAAACCTCATCCATCACCGACCTTACCCGGTGGACATTCTCATTCCCGATCTGCACAAAGATTGACCCGGAATCCGTCAATAAATCCCGCGCCACGGTGAGCCGGTCGCGCAGGTAAGTCAGGTAGGAATGAATCCCGTCTCTCCAGGTGTCGCGAAACGCCTTGACCTGTTCCGGCTCGCGGGTGATGTGCTCGGTGTTGCCGTCCTTGACGTCGCGACTGGTGGTGGACCACTGGAAGTTGCTGTTGAATTTGATGCCGTAGGGCGGGTCGAAATAAATGCACTGCACCTGGCCGCGCAGGCCTTCGCGCTCGGCCAGGCTGGCCATGACCTGCAGGCTGTCGCCGAGAATCATGCGATTGGCCCAGTGGGCGTCGTGCTGGTAGAACTCGGTCTTGGCGTTGGCGTTGGGCAGGCCGTTGAAGTCGGCGAAGAGGTCGATCTGCTGGCCGTCCTCCTGCCCCGCCGCGCCCGATACCGGGTTCCGTGCCTGAAAGCGCCGGAGGTCGTCGATGAGGACTTTGGGGTGGACCTTTTCCTGAATATACAGGGGCGGCGCCTGCACCACGAGGCTGGACCAGTCCTGCCGGTCCTTGCCGCGCCAGATGAGCTGGGGATCGAGATCGGGGTTGCGGCTGCGCTTTTCGTCCTCCAGCCCGGCGGCCTGCCGGGGGTACTCCACTCGCACCGGCTTTTGCTCGTCCTGCCGCATCACCGCCTGATATTCGGCGGTGGGGATGTTCTTGCGCGTCGCCTCGTCGTGGGTGAGGGTTTCGATAGTCAGGGATGGTTTAGGGCTTTTGGCCATGTTTTACTCTTTAGCAGACGCGTTTGCGGATGTTCGCTTTGGCCGTATCCCAAGCCGAAAAGTGGCCAGATCCCTGGCGTGGGGCATTTTCCCGTTGGACCAGTATTTCTCCGTGCCAGACGAAGGACTCCATCATCCGAAGTTTTTCACTGACAGTGAGTTCACCCAACTTGGGTAAGGCGGTCATGGCATCGCTCCTGATAGGTGGGAATCCACCACGCTGGCAATTGTTCGATCAAAGAATAACGCAATCTGACGGACAAAATCTTCCTGCATCAGCCAGACATCCGTAAACTCGGCGAAAGCCCAGCGGCCGTGGCTGCTGAGGTTGTTGACGCCGGGCACCCAGTAGGTGTCCATGGTGGCTTTTTTGTCCTTGGCGTCCTCGCCACGATAACCCTTGATCTCGACGATGAGATTCAACAGATCATTATCGCCATGGCCGTCGTCCAC
>JAJYPA010000377.1 GCA_021795795.1 Pseudomonadota bacterium
GCGTGCTGGCATAGGCCAGAATCTCCGTAGCCACATTCGTCCCGGTAATACGAACGGTTTCCGCGCCCATGCGCTCGGCCAGATGAAAATGGCTCCATAGCCATGCCTGGTACTGCGGGCGTTGCCAGAGTCCTCTGGGGGTATCCACATGCACCACCAGCCATGGGCAATGCAGGGCTTGGGACAAGCGGTAACCGGCGCGGATCAGTTGTTCACTCTCCGCATCGGCGCCAATGGCTACGAGCACCGTTTCTCGTAGACGCCCACCGTCGCGCGCATCCTCGGGATGCGTGGTGCGAAAGATTTGCAGCTCACTATCCATCCGATCAGCCGCGACCCGCATGGCCAATTGGCGCAAGGCCATGAGATTACTCTTGCGAAAGAAGTGCTGCATGGCGCGCGCGCCCCGCGCACCCAGATAGACCTTGTTTTCTCGCAGGCGTTGGAGAAGATCCTCCTCACTGATATCGATGAGGGTAATTTCCTCCGCATCGGTCACGACCCGATCCGGGACCGTCTCGCGCACCCGCACCCCGGTGATCGCAAAGACCACATCGTTCACGCTCTCCAGGTGCTGCACATTGATCGTCGTGGCGACATCGATACCCGCAGAGAGCAGCTCTTCCAGGTCTTGCCAACGTTTGCTGTGGCGCGCACCGCGGGCATTGCTATGGGCCAGCTCATCCAGCAACAGGAGCTTGGGTCGACGGGCAAGGGCGGCATCCAGATCAAATTCGCGCAGCGTCTGGGAGCCGTCGACGGGCATCAGGGGAAGATGGGGAAGTGCAGAAGCCAGGGCCTCCGTATCGCTGCGTTGATGGGTTTCCACCACACCCACCACAACCTCTCGCCCTTTGCTCTGCTCATCAATCCCAAAGCGCAACATGGCATAGGTTTTGCCCACCCCGGGAGCCGCACCAAAGAAGACCTTGAGTCGCCCACGCTTCTGTCGTTCGGCGGACTTTTCAATGGCTTCCAGGAGCGCTTGCGGGTCGGGTCGTTCGGGATCGGCAGGATTTCCAGCCACGGACATCACTCAGCAAAAAGTAGAAAACTTATCTTAAGTCGAAAACAAAGGAAGTCAATCCGCATTATTTTTTACGGCTTTTTTATGCATTTTTTATGGGTTTTTTATAGACGGCTGATTTTGACCGCTGATACGCTGATTTTTGTTTACGAAGGAAGAGGTGCCGATATGTTTTTTCTCTATCTTCTCTTGCTTTTGCTGCCCTTTGGCCTGGCCGCTGGGTTTGTCCTCCTACTCGATAAAATGAGGGCTTGGTCATGAGCGTGCTCGTGTGGGTCGGTTTGGGGCTGGCAGTGTTCCTGCTGGTGTATTTGGCGGTATTTCTGATCTATCCGGAGCGCTTCCTATGACCAACGCGATCCTTCTCACCCTGGCAGTATTTGTCGTTACCCTGGGCTTGGCCTGGCCCATCGGCGCCTATATGGCGCGGGTCTATGGGGGCGAGTCCTTTTGGGCCAGCCACTTTCTGGGCGGCCTCGAACGGGGCATCTACTGGGCGGCCGGGGTGTCGCCCAAACAGGATATGAGCTGGAAGCGCTATGCGCTGCTCTGGCTGCTCTTCAACCTCGTGGGCGGACTGTTTCTGTATTTCCTACTGTATTTCCAGAACTTTTTTCCCCTCAATCCACAAGGCTTTCCCAGCCCCGGCGCCGGCCTCAGCTTCAATACCGCGGCGTCCTTCATCACCAATACCAACTGGCAGGCATACTCGGGGGAAACGACCATGAGTTACCTCAGCCAAGTGCTGGGCATAGGGATTCAATACTTCTTCTCGGCGGCCTCTGGCATGGTGTTGGCGGTGGCCTTGACGCGCGGCTTCTCCCGCACCGAAAGCCACGGAATCGGTAATCTCTGGGTCGACCTGACCCGCTCGGTGCTCTATATCCTGCTCCCGCTGGCCATTCTTCTGGGCCTGTTTCTGGTGAGTCAGGGGGCGATCCAGAACTTCTCCGCCTACCTGCAGGTGCATCTCATCGATCCCTTTGTCCAGGGCGGTAAATTGATTACCCAGCAGACCCTGGCCATGGGTCCAGCGGGGTCCCAGACCGCCATCGAGATGCTGGGCAACAACGGTGGCGGCTTTTTCAATGCCAATTGTGGCCAGCCGTTCCAGAGCCCCACGGGGATGACCAACTTTGTGCTCAACGTCGCGGAATTGCTGTTGCCCTTCTCCCTCCTATTTTACTTTGGTCGCGCCATTGCCAGCCGCAAGCTGGGCTGGGCCCTGGTGGCGGTGGCGCTCTTGCTGCTGGTACCGCTGGCTGTATTCAGCGAGCAACAGGACCTAGCCGGCAACCCGGTCTTTACCCAGTTGGGGGTGACGCAGGCGCATACGGCCGCCCTCGCTGGCGGCGGCAATATGGAGGGGGTCGAAGATCGTATTGGTGTTGCCGGCAGCGCGCTCTTTGGGGCTTCCACCACGGGGACATCCACCGGCGCCTCCAGTTCTTCCTACGACTCCTTCATGCCGTTGTCTGGTGGCGTCAACCTCTTCCTCATGCAGTTAGGTGAAGTGGCGCCGGGTGGTGTCGGTTCCGGGGTGGCGTCTTTGGTGGGATTTTTCATTATCGCCGTCTTCATTGGTAGTTTGATGGTGGGCCGAACGCCGGAGTTTCTGGGTAAAAAGCTGGAAGCCTATGAGATGAAAATGGCGGCCTTGGCAATCTTGATCATGCCAATTCTGATTCTCGTCGGTACGGCGCTCGCCGTCTCCCTGCCGGGTGGTCGGGACGCCATTCTCAATCCGGGCCCCCATGGCTTCTCCGAAATCCTCTATGCCTTGACCAGTCCGGCCAACAATAACGGCAGTTCGTTCGGGGGCCTCAATGCCGATACGGTGTTCTACAACATCTTGACCGGCATCGTGGTCCTGATGAATCGGTATTTGACCTACTTTCCCCTCTTGGCGATTGCCGGGTCCTTGGCGGCGAAGCGGCGGATGGCAGCGGGTGTGGGCACCCTGAACCCGACCACCCCGCTTTTTGTGGTCTTCTCGACCGGGGTGATCTTGCTGGTAGGGGCGCTGAACTTCATCCCTGCCCTCGCCCTGGGACCGGTGGCCGAGGCCTTGTCCTTGCCCGCCCTGCATTTCCATCCTTGAGGAATCGTCATGACACAGCACACGTCGAAATCGGAATCTGTGGATCAGGGCTACTGGGCTGCCATTTTCCGGGAAGCGGTCAAAGAGAGCTTTCGCAAGCTCAAGCCTCAGGCGCAGTGGCGCAACCCGGTCATGTTCGTGGTCTATGTTGGCGCCATTCTGGTGACCTTGATGGGATTGGAAGGGCTCGGAGCGAAGCACGCCGATGCCGGGTTTGACTTGATCGTCGCTCTTTGGCTCTGGCTGACCCTGCTCTTTGCCAACTTTTCCGAGGCCCTGGCCGAGGGCCAGGGCAAGGCCCAGGCCAGCAGCCTGCGTTCAGCGAAGCGGGAGGTCGTTGCCTATAAGATCGAGCGCGCCGACCCCAAGGCCAGCGTCGTGGAGGTGGCCGGACATGAGCTGCAGCGCGATGATCTAGTGCTGGTCCAGGCCAATGAAGTCATCCCGGCGGATGGTGAAGTGGTCCAGGGCGTTGCCTCCGTCGATGAAAGCGCCATCACCGGCGAGAGTGCGGCGGTGATTCGCGAGCAAGGGGGAGACCGCAGTGCCGTGACAGGAGGTACTACGGTCCTCTCCGACTGGCTGATCATCCGCATCACCAGCCGCCCCGGCGATACCTTCCTCGACCGGATGATCGCCTTGGTGGAGGGCGCTGCCCGACGCAAGACCCCCAACGAGATCGCCCTGGCGGTGCTCTTGGTGGTGCTGACCCTGGTGTTTCTGGTGGTCACCGTGACCCTCTATCCCTTCTCCTTTTATAGCGTCCATTTTGCTGCACACAGCGGCCGGGAAGTCTCGCCGACGGTCTTAGTCGCCCTTCTGGTATGTCTCATCCCCACCACCATCGGGGCGTTGCTGCCCGCCATCGGCATTGCCGGTATCATGCGCCTGCTCAAGGCCAAGGTGGTGGCCAAATCCGGGCGCGCCATCGAGGCTGCCGGAGACGCCGACGTGCTGTTCCTCGACAAGACCGGCACCATCACCTACGGCAACCGGCAGGCGGCAGAGCTCCTTCCCGCCCCCGGGGTCGATCTGACAGAGCTCGGTGCTGCGGCACGGCATGCGTCCTTGAGTGATGACACCCCCGAGGGGAAGAGCATCGTCCAACTGGTGGATCGCCTCTCCTTGCCCCTAACAGCGATGTCGGAGGAGGGCACCTGGATTCCCTTCAGTGCCGAGACGCGCATGAGTGGCGTGGATAGCGGCGGTCAACAATTCCGTAAGGGCGCACCTGACGCCATCCGTCGTTGGGTCGAACAGGCTGGCGGCAAGTGGCCACGGGCGGTGGACGAGGATATCGAAAAGATCGCCCAAACAGGGGCCACACCCTTGGTGGTGGCAGTGAATCAGCAGGTCTTGGGGAGCATCAGTCTCAAGGACATCGTCAAACCCGGCATCCGGGAACGCTTTGCAGAACTGCGCCAGATTGGCATTCGGACGGTGATGATTACCGGAGACAATCCCATCACCGCCGGCGCGATCGCCGCAGAGGCTGGCGTCGATGACTATCTGGCCGAAGCCAAGCCCCAGGACAAACTGGATCGGATCCGTGAGTACCACGATAAGGGCCACCTCGTTGCCATGACCGGCGATGGGACCAATGACGCCCCCGCCCTGGCCCAGGCCGACGTGGCGGTGTGTATGGCCAGTGGCACCCAGGCGGCACGGGAGGCGGCGAACATCGTCGATTTGGAGTCAGACCCCACCAAACTGCTGGAAATCGTGCGCTTGGGCAAGCAACTGCTGGTGACGCGCGGGGCACTGACCACCTTCAGTATCGCAAACGACGTGGCCAAGTATTTTGCCATCATCCCAGCCGCCTTCGTGAGCACCTACCCGCAATTGGGGGCCTTGAACGTGATGGGCCTGAATAGCCCCAAGGACGCCATCCTCTCGGCGGTGATTTTCAATGCCGTGGTGATCCCGTTCTTGATCCCACTGGCCCTGAAGGGAGTGAAATACCGCGCCATCAGTGCCGATCAGCTGCTCCTGCGCAATGTCCTGATTTATGGGCTCGGTGGCCTGATCGCGCCGTTTATCGGCATCAAGCTCATTGACCTGTTGTTGACTGTCCTGTGAGGTACACCATGTGGCAATCCCTGCGGCAAACCGTAATGACCTTCCTTCTCCTCGGCCTCTGTGTGGGTGTCGCTTACCCCACCCTGATGACCGCATTGTCCCAGCTGCTGTTCCCGCAGCAGGCCAATGGCTCGCTGATTCGGGAGCATGGCAAGGTGGTAGGCTCGGCGCTCATCGGCCAGTATTTCACCAGCCCCCAATACTTCTGGGGGCGACCATCGGCTACCGACCCCGTCCCCTATGATGCCGCGAATTCCGGGGCGTCCAATTTGGGTCCGAGCAACCCCGTACTCTTCCGCCATATCGCCCAGCGCGTTGCCTATCTGCGCAAGATGGACCCGGCCGAAGGCCAGCGGCCGGTACCCGTGGATCTGGTGACCTCGTCCTTCAGTGGACTGGACCCTGACATCAGTATTGCCGCTGCCCAATATCAAGTCGCACGCGTCGCCGCAGCTGGCCATCTGCCGATAAAAGAGGTGGCGGATCTCGTGCACCAGTACACGCACTGGCCCCTGCTGCCCTTCATCGGCGAGCCCGTGGTGCGGGTCTTGCCCTTGAATCTGGCACTACAGCGGGCGTATCAGCAGCGTCATGGGAAATGATACTTGAAGTTCTGCATTTCCTGACCTGGGGCGGGATCGTACTTGCTCTATTCATAATCTTGGTCGGCATCTTTTTGATGTAGCAGGGACAATGCCTGGGTAGAGGCCATCATTGCCTCTTCCCAGCCACGAGCCGCATATCTGCTACCGGAACTACCACCTTACACTAGGGTGAAATAATGAAACAGAGAACAAGCATCTGGATTTTTACCACCGCAATGGCCAGTGTGCTGGGCATACCCGTGGCACAGGCATCCTTGAATTTGCCCAATCCGATCAACGTGGATGCCGGACCTTTGGGCAAAATCGGCGTGCAGGGCGTAGCCAGCGCCATGGGATTTTGGCAGGACAATCCCCAAGGCACGCCTGGCACTCTCGGGGCAAAGTATGCTGGAGCAACCATTACCAATGGCATGGTAATTGTGCAAAAGAGTAGTGGTCTGGTGCAGTTTTACGCGCAGGCGGGAGCCTATGGTTTTCCGACCCTGGCGGCCTCGCTGGCAGGCGCCAACCCCACTTCCGCGATCAACGATTTTGGCGCATTGCCCGTTGCTTACCTGAAAATTGCGCCAAGCTCCAATTATTCCGTAGAGATCGGCAAGCTCCCGACTTTAATTGGTGCTGAGAGCGGTTTTACCTACCAGAATATTAATATCGAGCGCGGCTTGCTCTGGGATATGGAGCCAATCGTCAGCCGAGGCATTCAATTTAACGCGAGTGCAGGGCCCGTGAGTGCTTCGCTCTCCTTGAATGATGGCTACTACTCTAATCGTTATAATGTACTAAGCGGCATCGTGACGTACGCCATCAATGGCGCCAATACGGTCAGCTTCTATGCCGATGGCCCCCTTGGTAAGGTACGGACTTCAGCTAATAATGCCGCCTACTCGGCCATTGGTACCGTCAGCCAGATCTACGGCTTGGAATATGAATACAGCTCTGGTCCTTGGATGATTGAACCCTATTTCCAGTATATGCATACGCCTAAAAGTGTGCAAGCCGGAGTTCCCCATTCGTTTGACAACTATGGCGGATCAATTCTGCTAAATTACAGCTACAACAGTGACTGGTCTATGGGCGCCAGGGTCGAATATCTAGAAGTTGGTGGACCACTGGGATACGGACTTAATCTGCACTCCGTCGCGTCGACACTCACAGATTTACCCGCAGATTCCCACGCCTGGTCGCTAACTGTAACACCAACTTACCAGGCCGGGGACTTTTTCGCGCGCGCAGAACTGTCTTATGTAACGGCTTCCACGCCAACGGGTACGGGGTTTGCCGGACGAAGTGGTCTGGCAAAAAATCAGGTGCGCGGCATAGTGGAAACTGGATTTCTGTTTTAACCCACCGTTGCGCGCCGGAAAGCAAGATGTCGATCCTTACAGTGAGAGTGCAGCCCGGCTTCCTTGAAGAAACCTTGGCAGCACTCTCCCCAGTTCCATTTGCCTCCTGGTGGATGACTGAAGTGCGCGTTCTCGATCAGTGCAAAGCCCGTTGGGTACTCCTGCATAGTGCCATAATTGAGGTTACAGAGGCGTTCGAGCTGCAGTTGGAAATCGTTCTTGAGGCGCAGTTTCTCCTTGAAACGCTTTCCATTCTGACCAGTCTGAGTGGTGTCCACGAGATGTACGTTATTGAAGCCGGCATCGCTCGACAACCCCTTCCTGGAGGGATGGCCGAAGAAATAGCGGCCATAAAAATATGCTCACCGATTCCTGTGGGAACGGCCTATGAATAGAACCACACGTTTCCGTCGGGGGTTGTCCCAACTCGACCTGATCGTAATCGGGATTGGCGGGGCAATGGGCACGGGGGTACTGTTTGGTACTGCTGGCATGGCAGCTCTGGCGGGGCCAGGTGTCGTGTTGGCATGGGTACTGGGCGCCGTGATGGGCTTGAATGCGTTATACCCGCACTTGGTGACACCGACCGGTACGCCGACCTTACAGGCCGATTTTGTTCGCTATTCTGGAGCACGGTCATCGCTGCTCTAGCCTTCGTTTTGGAGCGTTCACTCACGCCAGTAGCTCAGCGAGCAGGAGCGGTTCGTATTGCCTTCGAACTGATCCGTACAGATG
>JAJYPA010000378.1 GCA_021795795.1 Pseudomonadota bacterium
ACCGACCGTCATGTCTGATCCGGTACTGCTCTACACCAGTCCCGGCTGCCCCGACTGCGCGGCAGTGCGCCGTTACCTCAAGGAACACGATGTCGCATACGAGGAACGTGACGTGACTGCTCCCGGTGTGGCTGAGGAAGCCAAATCACGCTACGGAGTACGGGTCGCGCCAATCACGGTGATCGCTGGCGAGGTGTTATGGGGAACATTTGCTCATCAGAAGCCACGGCTTGATGAATTGCTGGCCGGGACCTAAAACTTTAGTGAACATGGGGATAAAAGCACATGAACCTAAATTCAGCGGTTACTGCTGCTGATTTGGCACGATTCCTTTGATAGGATTGGTTTTTCCGCGGTAATGGAGACTCACCCGATAGGTGATCAATGTTAATCAGCGTCATCACTTGTCCAGTCCTCAGCGCCTGTTGTTGACCACCTGAACGTGGATTGCAGTCTGTATTAAGCTCTTGTAATGGCTGAGCTATATTTCCGTTCGAGAGATGGCTCAGGTTGGTCAATATTGCCACTGATTTTTTGGTTAAAACTGGTCAACTCGTAGTGCTGATTGGCATCTGGAGACGGGTCCGTTGTTGTACACCCTTCATCCCGAAAATTACACCTCGTAACTCACCTATTTGGAACTATCGACATCCTGGATCATGAGAGATAAGCGCCATGCCCAATGCTGACAGGCCCCAAGCAACGTTTGGGAAGTTCTTTTCGACCAATCTACTCCTGCGTCTACTGATAATCGTATTCGTAGGCGTGGTCGCAGGTCTGGGCGCCGTAGCATTCCGCAAGCTGATCGCGTTTTTTCACAATCTTTTTTTCTTTGGTCGGCTTTCCTTTATCTATGATACATTAGAACATACCGCTACTAGTCCTTGGGGTGCATGGATTATTATCGTGCCAGTGATTGGCGGTCTTGGGGTCGCATGGTTGGTGCAGAATCTGGCCCCGGAAGCCAAGGGACATGGCGTCCCCGAGGTTATGGACGCCATCTATTATCACCGTGGATTGATGCGCCCCCAAGTGGTCCTGGTCAAGGCGGTGGCCTCGGCGCTCAATATTGGCACCGGCGGCTCAGTCGGGCGCGAGGGACCGATCATCCAAATGGGCGCTGCGTTTGCGGCCAACGTTTCCCGCTGGCTGAGACTTGATGCCTGGCAGCGTTACGCATTGATCGCCGCAGGTGCCGGAGGCGGAATCGCTGCAACGTTCAACACGCCGATTGGCGGCATGCTGTTTGCGGTCGAACTGATGCTGGTGGAGATCAGTGCCAGAACTTTAGTTCCCGTGATGATCGTTTCCGGGGTAGCGACTTATGTAAGTCGACTATTTCTCGGCTACCATCCATCTTTCATCATTCCCCCGCTCGATATCGCCGCAACTGGGCACATCATGTTATCTGCCCTTATAGCTTATCTAGTTTTGGGCGTTTTTATTGGTTTGGCCGCGTTGCTGTTTATGCGCTCTATTTACTGGTTCGAAGATCGATTTGATGCGATACCGGGTAATTATTACATACGGCATGCCCTGGGAATGCTGTTCGTCGGCATCACAATTTATCTGATGTTGCGCACCACAGGCCATTACTATGTCGAAGGGGTAGGATACGCTACTGTTCAGGATGTGCTGACCCAGCAGCCGCCTCTAGCGGTTGGGCTGCTACTTGCCCTCGCCGCGATCAAATTGCTGCTAACGTCACTGACATTGGGCTCCGGCGGCTCTGGCGGAATTTTCTCACCGTCCTTATTCATCGGTGCAATGTTTGGCGCAGCCTTTGCGTTGTTAGCCCACATTGCCGATCCAGGGCTGGATTTGAATGTGACTACTGCCGCTGCACTCGGTATGGCGGCCATGGTCGGCGCGGGAACCGGGGCGGCGCTGACCGGCGCCGTAATGATATTTGAGATGACCGGTGACTACCGCATTATTGTTCCACTGATAGTCGTGGTTTCTATCGCCTACGCCACCCGGCGCCTTATTACATCCGACACAGTCTATACGCTGAAGCTGATTCGGCGCGGACACGATATACCGGAAAGCCGTCAAAGCAACCTCTACCTGAACATGCCTGCCAGTGATGTGGTGCGCACGGACTTCATGCGCGTACCCGCGGACGCGCCCTGGCCACCGCCAGGGCTGCGGCGGTTTCCGCTGGGCGGGATCCCCCACCTACTGCTGGAAGATGCGGAGGGCCATATCACTGCCGTGGTACCGGCGACCCGGATCGCGTCCAATTGGCACAAACGAGGGTTATCAGTGCGCGATCTGGCGGTCACAACATGGCAATGCGTGACGCCAGATACCCCCATAATCGATCTGCTCTATCGGGCGCGTCTGGATGGCGTACAGGTTTTCGTACTTGGCGATTGCACCAGCGCGGGTGTTCAGAATGTGGAGGGTGTACTGTTCTGGGAAAGCCTCACCCGGGCGGCAGGGCTTCCACTGGGCAAGCCTGCAGCTGAGAGATAAGCCCCCTTTAGGGTAGGGCTGGGCTAACGCACATTGCGACTCGCTTAACCCCAAAGGATGAAAGAGAATGGAGGGAGTGATGAGATGGCGGATTGAGGTCGAGCAAGTTTTTGGTGATTCCATCCCGAGTCTAACGTGACCCGCCAGTCCGACTCGTACTCCGGATTGCCTCCCTTGAGAGCGCACATTAATGGTCATCCTGCCTCTTGCCAGCACCCCGAATAAAGAAAGACAATCTGATCGCGGCGCGATATCTGACTGAGGTCGCGATATTTTTTGGAGCTCTGACTCCGCACATTAGTGTAACACGGGCGACCAACCCGTACCCCAAATTGTTGCCTTTGAGCACCCACAGTAAACAGGCCGTTTTCCGTTTGGAATCCAGGCTGTTTTGGTCGTCTGTCAGTTGTTGTATCTTCGCGCAGCACTTGATTTCGTCTTGAGATCGCATCGCCTATAACGTACCAACATGTATTTCCATGGGGGTAGGGGGGTTTTTTTCCACAACCAATGTCTTTCACAGTAAAAGGGCCGCCTGATGCTTGCCACAGACTGCCGATTTCGGCACTGGCATTCGCCATCTCTCCCTTTGATAGTAATTGGAGAGACGTCGTAATGGAACTGCAATCCCTCTTTCGCCGGGTTATCAGCCTGGATGTTCATCAGGCTGTCAAACAGCATCCCGGATTGAACAGTTTCTGGGCGAAATCGGCAGCGTGGTTGACCAAGGTGATCGATTGCCTATACCCAGTTTTACGACGTTGTATCAATTGGTTGCCATGCCTGTAGGCCAATGAATAGGTGTTCAATGTTCGGCGCTGATAGGCGATCAATTGATGATGCTGAATGAAAACTCCCTAAAACAACGCCAATGATCATCGGATGGCGAACCGCCCCGCGCAGTCCGTGGGCATACATGGAAAATATTGGTAAAATCAGAAACAAACCGAGTGGGCGCAAAGCAGACATTTCAGCTAAGGCAACAATTGATTTGCGCTTACGCCGGATGAGTTAATGTTGCTGAGTAGTTATGTCCATCTTTATTGCTGTTTATGTGAGCTATTATAAATTGGACTTAAACAATTTTATCGTCATTGAATTCCATCGCCCACCTATTCTTATGTAGGCTTGTTTTGCTATCTTACAAGCATATACTGTCATCGCTGGATTATGCTGCGCGCACCAACTGAGTTGAGAATGTAGTGCTTCGGTATTTTTTGTTCTCGAAAACCAGGCTACGCTCTTATGCGGATATGGCGACTCATTGGATGTCACGCCAGAGCAACCTGATAAAAGCAATACAGCAAACATAAAAGCAGACGCGACACTGCGGTATGACATTGCGACGCACCTCATCATGATCCCTATCTCATCCTATTGACAACATTTCTATATAGTTAGTTCCCGTGTACTTGAGCGTGTCATAAACAAAGGGTTTGACCGAAAAAAGAGGCCATGAAAGAAAGCGATCAGGCGACGGAAGGCCACTGCCCCCATTTCAGCCACTATCCCGACGAAGAGAGCAATAAAAAAACTGCATGATAGGATTGTGCCACAGAAACCACGACCATAGTTCGTCGATGGATCTGTTGCCAAAGAGCCCAGCGAATCGCCTCTTGAGGCTGTCGACGTAGGCCCTGACACCTAGCCGCGACTGACCTGCCGTCATAATTATCCTTTTAGCAATGGTATCAGATCACTATCTGCATTAAGAGGGATCTCTATTTTCTCCTGGTTGCTCCCGCGACAATTCGCGTTCAGCTGCAGTGCTGTGCGCACTGACTGCATTATCTTTAGGGGTACATAGAAAATTGCTACGCCAGCAGGAACCCTAAAAAAATAAAAACAAACAGCATGATCGTCACATTAATCTTGGCGCTCACTACAGCGGCAAGGCCCCAGGTCTGACTTTGTTTGGTCGCCGTCGCGGCCGTCTCCACCACGAGTTTGGCTTGTTTCAGCAGCATATTTGTGGAATATAACTGCGACTTGATGTCATCAACAATATGTATAGCTTCCGCCATAGGATGGCAGGCATTTGCCACATGCTCCATCATTGACCTGGACAACGGAAACAGCGCCTGCGCTATAACATCTTCCTCTGACCCGATAGGCGGCTGCGGGATTGACGATTCTTTGAGGCTCGGTGAAGACTGCCCACTTTCGATATCACTCATAACGAACCCCCTGTTTATCTAGTATTTCAATCAATTGCCGCAGGTGGTTTTGGCAGACTGGTTGCCGCTTTTGGCATTTACTTAGCCTTTGACCTGGATCAGAAGGACCAGCAGGACCACAGCGAGCCCTGTGCAGATCGTGCTTGAAATCGTGGCGAGTATGCTAAATGTCCTGGCCGATTCTGCCCGTTTTTGCGCCATGCCCGCTAATTCCCTGACTTCTTCGGCCATTTTTCCCACATCTGCCGCCTGAGAGCGAAGGAGTTCCATCACAGCGGTCATGGAGCCCACAGCCTTAGTTGTTTCGGCCAGTGTCAGGCCAGCCTCTTCAGTGAGTCTCGTCATCCGGTAAGATAGTTTTTCCAGATGATCACCGCTCACCTGGTCTTTTGGTTCTACAGTTTTTGCCTTTGATTCCATGATTACTCCCAATCGTTGACCATAATGGGTACTGGGTGGCGTTAATACGCGCCACCCGTTGCCATAGACTGTTCAAGTTGTGGCTGCGATGACCGCGCGTAAGCGCTCTTCGTCATAGACTTTGCTTTCCACTTTACAATATACCGCCCCTTCATCAGGAAACACGGCCACCTCCGCCACACCAGGCAATTGCAGGAGCCGCTGTGTTAGACCGTCAATATCCCTATCATCATCGGGTAATGGGAATATCCGCGTTGCCACATAACGCGGCGATCGCATGGTCAAGGCAACCACCAGCCAGATCAGGTAAATAACGGCTACCGCCCAAAAGACGTCACTGTAGTTGCGTTGACCTGGCAAGTAGAGCAAACCTCCGAGGAGCCCACCACAAAAGGCCCCAAAAAATTCGGCAGTCGTATAGACCCCCGTTGCGGTCCCCTTGGCTCCGGGGTGCGAAAACTTGGCGACCAGGGAAGGTAAACTTGCCTCAAGGATATTGAAGCCCACAAAGAACAGAAAAAGGGCGATGGCGATAGACCAAATATTATGGCCGGAAAGCGCCATCCACACCACGGACGCAACGAGAATGGCAATGGCCAGGACAAACACTTCTTTGAGCTTGCGTTTGGCCTCGCCCACGATGATGAAAGGCACCATAGCCACGAAGGAAAGCAACATCACAGGCAAATACAGCATCCACTGATCGGCCTGAGATAGGAGTGGATGATGAGAATCCACCAAAACCAAGGGTAAAACTACAAAAATAGCGGTCAGCCCGGTGTGCAGGGCAAAGATGCCGTAATTCAGACGCAACAAATTTGGATCCCGCAACACGGTTCCAAGAACCGCAGGGTTCATCTCGGCATCGCGGTGAAAGCGTGCTGGGACTTCCGGTATCACCTTATACAAAACACCGATAGCAAGAACAGAGAGTACCGCTGTCACCCAGAAAATCCCCTGCACGCCAATCCAATGCGCCAAAGGCGCGGAGAGCACCAACGAAACGCTGAAGCTTATGCCGATGGTGATGCCGATGATGGCCATGGCCTTCGTCCAGCGCTCCTCGCGCACCAGGTCGGCGGTCAATGCTATGATGGCGGCTGCCACCGCTCCGGCTCCCTGAACGATGCGCCCTACCAACAGCCATTCGATACTGGTGGCTTCGGCGGCGATGACGCTGCCAATAGCGAAGATCACCAATCCGGCGGCGATGACTGGTTTGCGCCCCCATTTATCGGACAGTTTGCCAAACGGAATCTGGAACATTGCCTGTGTTAAACCATAGGCGCCCAAGGCGATGCCGATAAGGGCTGGATGCTCCAAAGCCCCATGCAATCCATGGGCATAGACAGAGAAGACCGGCAATACCAGGAACAATCCTAAAAGTCGCAGACCGAAAATACCGGCCAAGGCGAAAATGGAACGGCGTTCACGCCTCTCCAGCGCGTTTTGCACAGCGGCCATACTTGTTCTCCTTATATGTTGTTGGAAACAGAATAAACCCAAAGCCTAAGACAGCGAAGTGTCACAAATGGTTCGCCAACAAAATACATCAAGCATTGCAAGCTGGAATGCTTCTTCTTGCTAAATATTTAGAAATATCATATGCGCACCAACTAGATTGACACATGTTGCATCTCGTTGTTCTGCCACAGAGTTGCTAATGCCTATCATCTTCAGCGTCTTTTGTGCCAAGAAAAATCGCACGAAAAACAGGATCTCCCTGCGTTTGATGGAGGACGGCAGCTGAAACGTGAGCAATCCAATAAACCCATGCCATATAAGAAATATATCTATGGACGCCAGAAAGCGTGGTAAAAGCAGCGGCTCCCGCAGAGGACGAGGATGCGCCGCGCCCACCGGGTATTACGAAAAAAATAAGCACACCGGTAATGGCTAATCCGGTCATGGTAAGTATTCCAATACCATGCCAGAAACCAGGCAGACCAACGGTGCGTCCTGCCTGCGGCAGCCTCCCTTTAAAAAGAATAGCCATGTCCACTTTCATCATGGATAGCCCGTTAGCGTTCCATGGGAAAAGAACGGACGACTGCCCATCCGCATAGATCCATAACCACTCTACCAATAGGACGGCAGCGGCCAATAGTCCAACCCATTCATGAATAATGAAGTACATCCTAGTATTCGGGTCAGAGACCCAAAAACCTCCGAACAATTCAAAAGTTAATGTGGTTGACAAGCCTATATGCAACCATCTAGTGCCGCTATTCCATGACGTTTCCTGCATGGACCTCTCCTTTTCATCGTTCGCAATAAAATTCAATTTTATGGGACAGATGATTCATGGCTACATGCAATCTATATACGTTGATAGAAAATGCCAACAATGTTGTCCGAGAAGAAAATTGAACGAGATTCCTAACCATGTTCTGTAGTCATATTCTATCTCCTCGTTAGAGGCTCCATGAATATAAGCATCAAAAGTTGATGCACGCTCCTTGCTGATGTGCAAAAGAAGTCTGGATCGATGCGTAGATCATTTTTCTGCCATACTTTCCTCTACCACGTAATAATTTTCCGGTATTAATAACCCTTCACGATGCAGAGGCAGGGTATATATGCTGTCACGAAGGAATGCGCGGCGCACTGCAAAAGCAGTCAGGGCTGTCACCATGGCGGGTAAGAGCACATGGTAGTTGTCAGTCAACTCCACCACCATCACGGGCGCACTGAGCAACGCCCCGGTTGTGGCCGCCACCATACCAGCCATTCCACACAGGGCGAACAGGGCCGCCAGATGCGGGACACCGATAACGGGTTCCAGAAGCATTCCCAAACAACTGCCAAGTG
>JAJYPA010000379.1 GCA_021795795.1 Pseudomonadota bacterium
TTTGTGCTCAAGTGCTTAGCTGAGGTGGGACGTTTTTCGGACGCTGAAAACTAGATGAGTTGATCGACACTTTCAGGGCCGGATTTGACCAAAAAAGTGTCCAGAAACAGACTGTCTATTAAACCTTGGTTTTCGGTCCAGTGGCATCCCCACGGGCACCATATAGGTGCGGAGAAGCTCCATAACCCACGATCAGGCCAATCTGTGCGCCCCGGCTTTGTACAACGGATAGCGGTTATGCTTGTCTTTGTGGCGTAATAGACTAATCATACTGCTCGTCCGAGCGTTCACATACTCCAACCATAAGGAAGAACACATGAAAATAAGCATCATCGGTGCAGCCGCGCTCACTTTAGCGATCGCCCCTACTGTCCAAGCCGACACCTTGAGCCATGCACTCGATACTATCGGAGTGTATGCCGAAGCGGTGGATACCCCATCCAATGTTACTGCCAGCGATGTATACGGTAGTGAGACTGCCAATGGTGGCAACACGACCGGTGGCCTTGGATTGCAGTTGTCTGGCGTCAATAGGGATTGGTGGTTCACACATATCGGCGTAAATTATGCTTTTGGTTCCCCATTCAACGGGGGAGGAGTCAATGGTGTCGTCAATGGTACCGGGTCGGCCCATGTCTCTGGCCACTCCATGTCGTTTAATCTGCGCTTCGGAAAAGGCTTCCAGATCGGCCAAAACGCATTGATCGGACCATATCTGGCATATCAATATGCGCAGTTTCAGTCGTCTCTGGACGGCTACAGCGCGACCTATGGAAATAATGGCGTTGGCGGAGGTGTCTTTGCTGCTGATGCGGTGTCGAACTCGCTCACAGTAACGGGCCATATCGGGTATTTAGCAGGTGTAACCGCTACAGCATCGGCGGCGGGTTACGCGGCATCCAATCCGCCTTCGTCTGGAGTGTTGCAGCTTGGGGCCAAGATAGACTATCAGTTCTCACGCGAATTTAGCGTCTTTGCTGGCCTGAATTACGACCGCTACTCGGCATCGTATAGCTACACGCCGATAGCGTTGAATGCGAGCGCTACGATCAACGATATTCGCGGCATTGCAGGTCTGGCTTACCACTACTGATAACGTATTATGTACGCACTGAGGCTCATCAGTAGGGGCCTTTTTGCCTTACTACAGCCAGTAAGTTGCCAAAAGCGTTTGCCTTTTTGCCGTTTATAAAGGTTCCTATCTTAATTTAAATGCACCAATTATGGCTATCTGTGTGAGGCTGATGGACAGGAAATGAATAACTCCTTGCGATTGAAGCCAGCATCTTGGGAAATTGTCGTGTAGCCTTCTGGGCACACCTGATTTGCTTTGTGATAACATATATCCCAACCAAGGCTGGCTCCACATGCGATCACATAATCCACTTTCCCGTCTGGGCGTCTGATTTCCTGAGTTGTGGTACACCCAGCTAAGAATAAGATAAAAAAAGCTGCGGCTGCTATTTTTTTCATGGTCACTTATTTTGCTGCATTCCGCATGATAGCGAACGCTTGATCTTTATGCAGCCCGATGGCAGCGAGGTCTGTCTGGTGAGGGCCAACAGTAGACAAAACGATTAGGCTGCTCATTTTAGCGGAGTACCCATTCCCCATGTGTCTTGATAGCGTCATACATGGTATCAGGCGCGAGGTCTACGTCACCTGGCCACGTTAAAGCACCATGATCAATATGTACCTGGCTGAACATCACAAGGTCTTTCAACGGGGCGAAAACACCCGTTAGATGGCTTGGTTCAAAGCGCACCTGTCCTTGTGTTCCGTCAGCAAAGCGCACTTTCAGCGCCAATGGCGGCTCTGTATGGACCTCTACCACGTCCCATTCCATGATGCGTATCTCCTACATGTAACAGCTTGCAATCGAAAACGGCGTGCGCGAAGCGGCCAGCAATCCGCAGTGTATAGCCACAAGCGACTCCACCAGGTGGAGCACCACATCGTCCATGTCTTTTGCGATATAGTCGCTTATTTCATCTCCTCTCTTCAGCTCGTTTTTCATCGCGCCGCCCTTTGCATGATGGCATAAACTTGGCCACGCCGAATCCCTTCGGACTCCAACGACATCCTCATATCCTTGATGGCCTTCTGCGTGTAGCCTGAGCCTTTGGCGTCCTCAAGGGCTGAATCGCGCATATAGCTTTGAATGGAATAATTTTGACCAACGGAGAAAAACTGCTGCAGAATTTTGGCGGCATTGGCGGCATAGGCTTGATTATAAATCGCCGCGCTTTGCAAAAAGTCTTCCGCTGTCGCATTGGAAAGACGTGGCGCTTGGAGCATTTCAAGTTTTGTAAGATCGTTTTCTGTTTGCGAGATCAGGCTGCGCAAATAGCGGTTGGTGGGATGGGCGCCCCCAACCACTGAGAAGAGCGCGTGCATCATGGTGGCATGGTCAGCATCGTAGCCGTTCTCCCCTACCGTGACAGCATGTATATACCCATCGATGGCGCTAATATCTTGCGTAGAGGCATGGGTGGCGCCTCCCCACAACGTAAAGATAACCGCTGTCACATATGCGTTGATCCGCTTCATCAGTACGCCATTCCTTTAGGTTGTTTCCACTTTTCCGCCTCATCCATCTCCTCTCCTCATCTCAGCTCGTCGGTCAAAGGAGTTATGCCGCATAACACTGGATGATCTTCCTGCTGGTTAACGAGACCTTTTGCATCATACTGTCCCATCTGGCGCCTTCAATGCGAAGCCTACATGCTTGTATTTGTAATCTTTTTTATGGCAAGCCCACACAAGACAAAACAATGAAATTCTCCCTCTCAGACCCCGCCAAGCATGAGGCAACTCTAGCCTATTCATACGTCCGCTACCAGCCTGCTGCCGACCATCAGGACCCAACGACGGCAGGGCAGCGTAAGCTGCCGTTCGATGGGTCAGAGGGTACCTTTTCCCGGACATTGATAGCTGGATGCGTTCCTGCACATAGAACAGCCCCAAAAAGGGGCTAGAGGTGTCCGGAAACATGGCGTTAAAGAAAGGTAGGTTTTCTTACCGATGGTAGAACCGCTCTGATACCTGTAGGGCTTTAGGTGGTGTTGGGTGCGAACTACAATGCAGTAATGTTGTTATTTTCATCATCGTACGTTTCTGAGGATCCGCAAGCTCCACAGCAGTCATGCGGCGGTAGGTTATCGTAGTCAACAATAAAGTGGCCATTGGCCTTTATTTCGTCGATTTCAAAATCGCTCAGCCACTGCGCATTAGTCTTTGTCCAACTCTCGCCGTCAAGCGGCGGCCAGATCTCCACGCTGAGCAATTTTGTATCATTTCCGTCGCTCCAGTTCGAAGTGATATTGTGCGACGACAAACCAGAGTAGGGGAGTTCAATGGTTACGATGCCAGCGCAGTTTCGGTCAGTACCGTCTGGGCAGTGTGTGGTGATAAATATTCCCATCTGAATCTCCTCAAAAATCGCAAAATTGCATGCGGAGATGGTCGCATAGCCAGGTGCAACCAACAACGTGTTTCATTATGGCTGTGGTGTCATATGACTGAACGCGGTGCTCGAAGCTGGTGATAAGAGACTCCATCAACTGTTGTTGTCGTTCGAGGAGGTCAAGTTGACCGGCAAGTGCATACTGAAACCAAGTGAGCCGGAGAAGCCAAAAGGTGTTGTACTCTTCGGGTACCTTGGTAACTAGCGAAGCTATATCGATCCTTTCCAAAGCAGAAAGGACGTTCCCCCGGGCGAATTTTTGGCCCAGCCAGTAAGGGCGATATTTGGTCGGCTGTTCAAACTCGTAGCAGATTGCGGCTAGTGCTGCGAGTGCTACGAGAGGACTTACTTCGAAATCCTCAGTTACCGTCAGAATTCCCTGTGGATGCTTGAAAACTGCCCACAATCTGATCAATTTTTCTGCGTATGGCGTTGCCTTTTCGATGTCCTTGTGGGCAATTTTTCCTCCCATAGCTGTGGTCAGTGCAGCGAAGATGCTTTCTCCATGTCGGCTGACGAAACCATTGAAATCGAAAACGCGGATGCATTTGTCATTAGTCGAAGCTTGGCACCTGCCTTGGATGGATTGAACTAACTGGCGCAGTTCTGTGCCGATTGCTACTACTGTTGAAGAATTAGGCATCAAACAGGAGGTGATGAAACTGGTAGCCTTTGTTAGATGGGTAAACTCCATGGCTGAACAATGAAAATACAGGGTCTCCGCTAGGGGTGTTATTTGCTTCGAAACCTCTTCAGATTCGAGAATAGAAAGCTGCTTCAGGAGCATGTCCATCTGACGAATCAAGATGTTGTAGTTGCCACCGCTGGCAGATATCGCACTCTGAATAAGCTGTTCAGCAAGGCCATTGATTATATCAAGAAGCGGACCGAACGCTTCGTCGATTTCATTCAATCTGGCTGGCTCGATCTCCAAAGAGAGGAGTGCTTTCAGATCAGAAATAAGGTAAACAGCCCTCTCGTTCCCATCAAGAGGATGGGCATCCTTAACCTCCATTGAATATTTAACCTTCACGCTAGGTGGCGCTAGCAGTGAAAAAATGCGGACAGGGTTCTTGCTCCGCATGGTGTACAACAACTTCACGACCTTCAGAGTACCCCATTTGTCCAGATTGAAGAATGTCTTGAAGTGGATGCCGGTCAGATCCTTGATGCCCTCTTTTATGATGCGGATGGACTCGGCGGCCTCGCCACGGCTCTCAGCTCTTATTTCGCTAATCAACGCTTCAGTAGTCAGTTTTTGGGGATGGTGGGAGTTACTCATGTCGAACTGCCCAGGGAACAGGAGTTCGCGTTCAGCATCGCTCAGGTTCCTTAGTAGAAATGCCAAAACAGAAAGATTCTTATTTGCATTTGCAAACAAAATTCTTCTGGAACGATGTTCCGCATAGGTGTCATCGAACAGATATTCCAAGGTTAAGCCAAGCTTGCCAGTTATCTGATTTATTTCCCCCATAATGATGTCCTTCATCACCGTCTATCGCCTCCTTTTCGCCGTTGATGACCGAAGAATGCCAGTAGACATAAGAACTTTCCACGGGGAAATTTTTAACAGTGTGGGTGAGGCCAATCACGACGGAAAACGACCACGTTCCCGCAAAACCTTTGCGAATGCCCCACCGGTAGCCATGACCGACCTGCCATCCATGGCCGCAATCATTTACCCTCGTCTGTACAACGCCTGCCACCTCTCCCAAGGATGCGGGCTCTGTGCCTTGGCCTTGCGTATTACAGAATCATGGCTCTTGGTAATACTCTAGAGCATACTCTAGAGCAATGAAACTTGGCTATGCCCGCGTCTCCACCCAGGACCAGGATCTCAAAGCCCAGCGCGAGGCCTTGTTAGCCTCTGGCTGTGAGCGGATCTTCGAGGAGAAGGCCTCTGGATCAATAATATCCATGATTTTTCTCTTAGAATGGAGCGATCATGGCGAGGCTGGCGAAGAGTGGTGATCGGATGGAAGACGCGCGCCGGATGGTGATCGGTGCAAAAACGCTGGAGCAATTACGGCAGGCACAAGCGGTAGTGCTTCCTGTGGATTAGGTTTGAGCTTGGAACAGACAGCACAGATCATTGGCGCTCTACTTGCTCTTTTGGCGACGGCCAGCTAAATTTGAGTCCAGTCAGTTATAGCAGGTGTAAACATGGAAAAATTGAAAAAGGCAGAGAATAATATGGCATGGAGAGAAGCCATACAGACCGTTTTACGGAAAGCTCCGGAACAGGGGTTTACTCCGGTGGAGATCGTCAAAAAGATTTATGAGCAAGGATTGCGAACAGCTAAGACGTACACTCCTGTAGCGACTGTGAGTTCTGAGATAACCAGATCCATCATTGATAATGGAAGTAAGTCGCCTTATATCCGAGTTTCGCGGGGGAAGTATCGAACACAATTAGGCGCAAAGGGCGGTGCCGTACCGGCAATGGCCGCTGATCAGACCAAGGCTGATCTCGACGGGGAGAATATCGACGACCAGGATGAGATTGAGATACCTACCGGACTAGTTTTCGGCTTGTACTGGCAACGAGACTGGCCGAATGTAAATACCGGAAAAACAGGCTTACCGCTATATGGCTATCAGTACAATGGGGTGCCCGTCGATTTTAAGGGGCAGGAAGGGATCTATTTATTGCATGACGTCAGGGAGATTATTTACATTGGGAGAGCTCGCAGTGCAAATATCGGAGTTCGGTTAAAAGAACACACCGTTGACAGACTTGCGGGACGATGGAACAGGTTTTCCTGGTTTGGGGTGCTTTCCATCGACGCCGCGAAAGGAACAGTAAAGAGTGGTGTACCTGGCCACGAACGTTGGAATACCGACAATGTGATTAGGTCCATGGAAGCGGTCTTGATCGAAGCCGTCGAGCCTCGTCAAAACAGGCGGCGCGGGGATGGGTTCTCTGGCGCTGAATATCTGCAGTACTTAGGGGCAGAGACCAGTGATCCCATCTATAAACATGGAAAATCTCCGAGAGATAGTGCCACAAAAAATAAAAAATTGGTCCCTTGAGAAAACGGAAAAAATAGTACGATAAGATTCCCGCAAGTCAGTAAACAATGGGGGTCAGGGTTTTCTAGGTTTGTTCACGGATGAATAGTCAGCGGTGATGCTCTGTCAGCGGCCCTGCACAAAGGAACGTTATGGACACACATTATATTTTTCATTGAGTTGCGAGGTTGGAAAAATTTTCGATGGTTAATGATGATGCGATAGCGACAAGCTAAGGCGGCATCTGGAAGCGGTTATTTGCCTGCGCGTCGAACAAACTGACTTGTGCTCCGTCGCGAGTCAGGTTGAGATCCGTGTCGCGCCTATTTGCTGAGTGCTTAGAATATATAAGACCCAAGAACGGACCCCGCTGCACCTAAAACAATTGCGGTTACGCCAGAAATAGTAAGTGACAAGATAGGGTGCTATTTTATGAAGTCTGTGATTCGGTAAAACATTATCTTCCGGATGCACCGAATTTCACTTTGACATTTTTTTATCGTTTCATCAGAGACTTTTTCATTTCGCAAGCACTCGACGCAACCGGAACAGATTATTGGCTTGTGGCAGGAATAAACGACATCAGTTTTTATTCCGTTCATATCAAATAAACATCCCCGCGTTTCATCATGAGCGCCCTGTCATGATCGGCTGTTTCAGGTATGAGGTTGCCGCGCCTCTTATAGAGGAGTGTATATGCGTAAAACAGGCGATAGATAACGTTTTCTAGAGGTATATTTGAAGACAATAGAATCTCTTTTATCTCGTAAAAAATCAAAACACGACCCTGTTTTCTGAGAGCCTTCTTGCGTACCAATTTAATTCTATAGGTACATTCACAACGGCGATTAGAAAGTCGCCACTAAACTTGTTCGGCAGAACTTTGTTTAGATTATTGTCTGTGAATACCCATCCCAAGCCGTCTGAGTCGCTGGTTAGAGAACTAGCTTTCTATTTCGCCGACTATCTCAAAAACAGAAGATTCCCACCTTTTTAGTTTTTGCCTGTTGAATTCGGTAGGCATGTGCCCAACAGTGGCTACTGTTATTCTGGTTTTTTGCATCGCCAATCCTTAATTTGAATCCATCTTTTCGTCTAGCTTTCCGCGTCTGGGAAATTTCTCATCCTAGCATTCAACACCAGACCTTTGGGATCATTCCGTCTCATCTGGCGCCCTCTATGAAAATCCTATCATCTTGATTTTATAATTATTCTGCTAAAAATCCCACATAAGACAAAACGATGAATTTTCTATATCAGCCCTCGGCAACACAGGGCAACTCCAACCTACCATATGTCCGCTTGCAGTCTGCTGTCGACCATCAGGGCTCAGAGCTCAACCGCGACCGGGCAGCGGTAGCCGTCATTCGCCAGGGGCGAGGTACAAGAGGATATGATTCGCCT
>JAJYPA010000380.1 GCA_021795795.1 Pseudomonadota bacterium
ACTGGATGCCATGGCCGCGTTTGAGCATGAAAGCAATAGCAGTAATGCCGAACCGGTTATTGCGGAGAATCGGTATGGATGTTTAATGCACATGGTTTGCTCCAGACACTTCAAGAGGCGTGGGAACGGGCGGCCGATTGTTCATCAGTTGAGTAAACAAACCATCAAAATTCTGCATGGGGAGAACCGCTTGTGGGTAGCCCGCCATAACAGATAACCGGCTTATGGTGGCGCGCGCATCGTTGGCTAGAATGGTCGGCAATGTCACCAGCAAAGCTTTGTCCAGCAAAGACGCGCTGTCCACCATATCCCGACTCACCCTCACCCTAGCGTAATGTGTCGCCATCAATATGCACGCTGTTTCGTTCACGATAGTGATGCGGGCTTCACACTGCAAATTAATCGCGTATCCAGTATCAGTATCCAGATCAGGAGTAACCTTTGGGGTATAATTGCTGTGCAAGGCCAAACCATGCGACATTTGCGTGTATGGCCGCACGATCTCGCAACTAGCCTTAATCAATCCTTGTTCGATGATTTGAATCATAAGGACGTCACCATAGCTGGCATGCGTGCTTTTATTGTTTTGCTGTGGCGTGTGTGGCGCGTCGCGATGGTACGCTTGGCGTGTTCCACCAACTCATCAAGACCTTTCGTAACTGTCACCGCGTAAAACCGGTCTGTGACTTCCTGGAATCCGCAGAGAAGAAGAAGCCGCGCTCCACTTGCGGATTCGGCAAAAGCTGTAATTGTGAGAGGAAAGTGGTAGTACCTCATGTCAGTCTCTGTTGATATTTGATGTAATAGCGATAACAAATTGTGCAGACTCCCGCTTTTGTTGGCCAGCGCAGCGAAGTGTGCAAAATTCGACTTTGGCCTCCAATGGTCTGGGAACCATGGTTTTGGGTAGGCGAACGGGGCATAAGGTGCCAGTACGTAGTACCCGGTAACTTCGCCGCTTGATTGAATAAGCATGCCGTGCTTTTTATAGACAAGCAAAGGTTCATTTGGCTGTTCAGAGAAAAAATGGTTTCTCATCTCTACCAATGATCTGGAGTCTATGGCAGAAATCAGTGTAATCATATGACTCCACCAGTTTCTTGGCTATATGTGCACCCGGATTGCGTGCAGGTATAAATACCGTCACTGCCCGGAGCCGCCGTGATCAAATAATCACTTTGCATGTTTTGCGGGGCGGTTGGAGGATTCCATGCGTACCCATAGTAATAAATGCCTCCAGTAGACCACCAGCCATTTTGGTCATCAATGTAAAGTGACTTTAGTCCTGTAATTATCGGCATGTTGCCATAAATCGTAGATATCGTGGGGTCCCAAGCAAGGAAAGGCATAGCGTATGGCGGTGATGAAAACCCCGCTACACCGTCATAATTGCCGTTTATCATTAGCGGATTCCACTCTGCCTCGGTATGCATGGACTGGTAATTGCAACCCCCTTTGGTGCTACCGAAGCATGCGCTATATTCTGCAGAATTTGCCTGGTAATTCTGGCTTCCAACACAGACATTTATCGGCCCAACATAGCTATTAATCTCGGTATTGCTGCCTCCTTGCGTATTCGTTTGCAAAGGGGCCACATACACATAATCACTTGAAGGCAGGGGATTACCGCTTTGATAGTTCACCACTTGCCCCGCGTCCGGCGCGATCGGGAAAGCGAGATCATCGACATACTGTGCGTACTGTGGATTATTGCCAACATTGGCGGACTCATTGAACGAAGCGCTTGGCGAAATAGTGTTTTGCGAGATCTGGTTGGCCTGAGAGTAGGAGCCGTTGCTCTGCACCAAATATTCATTGTCCAGTTCGGTCAGCAGATAACCATATTGCCCACTACTGGTCAGGGTGCCGGGACCTCCGCATGTGGATGTCAAAGTACGGCTTGTCACGTTGATCGCCGTCAATGGCTGCCCAGCGCTGTTGCGTTGAACCTTGACCTGTTCGCCGTATAGCACGATGCCGGTGGTGGCGTTGTTTTGTTCCATCAACGGGTCGATCTGATTGGTCATCAGGCTTTGTACGGCCGGGCCATAATTGACTTGCTGCTTGCCGTTTACCATGGTGACGATACCGTCGTACGCTCCGTTATCGTTGATCACATGCTGTAGTTGCCCTCCTACAGGAACCACGCTGCCGTTAATGGTATTGCCCTGCACCGTAACCTCAAGAAGCTCCCACTGTAGATCTCCGGCATAAGGCACCGTCCATCCTGCAGGCAGGTAATAGGCGTCATGGGCCTGCTGGTAGTTGGCGTAGAGCATGAAAATGCTGTTGTTGTTGATGTTCGCTCCAAGGAACTCATATTGCCCGTTGGGATATACCAGTTCGGATGCGTACACCTGGGCCTGGGTAGGTGCCCCGCCGGTCGGGTTGGCTATCTGCACATTTTGTACAAAAGTGAACAGCCCCATTTGTGCGCCACTCGTGGAGCTGGGCGAATTCATGGCGCCAGCCATTGTGTCGGCGATGGTTTGCAGCCAGGTGCCAGAGCCGCTTGTCCCTTTGAGGTAGTTGACGACCGCGTTAATGGCATCGGTATCGTTCTGGTAGACTGTGCTGCCAAGCGTGGGATTGGGTGGCACCACGCCCAAGGCGCTGCTGTTGTTGGCATCGGCGCCTGTGACGCTTTGTCCTTGATAACCACCCGCATTGGTCAGGGGGCCGATGGTCGATGTGGTTTGCTGCGCGCCGTTGGCGACAGATTCAGCAACCAGCAAGGCCTGTACATTATTCTGGGTAATGAGACCAGCATGGGCGAACGGAGATGATGCAATCGCGGTAGCCACACAGGCGATGCGGATAGCACGATACAGTTTTTTACGCGTTTGCGGAAAATCCGTTTTCGTATTTATAGATTTGTATATCATAACGAACCCTGTTTGATTGTCAGCCACCATTCTCAGCGCATTTTATATGGCAAATCCCTACGGAATTGTCTCAACAACGTAAAATTTCCACGTCTTACAAAATTGTGCTGAACTGCCCGCTTGCTCAGACCATGGACATTTCCGTAATCATGATCGGCATGAAGGTAAGCATGGCAATCGCCAACACCAATGATCCGGCACCAGCCACCGTCAGGATACGTGATAGTGTGACCACCTTTTCCGTCAACTCGGCCACCCGCAACGCCATGATATTGCGCATCATATCCAGGGCTTGGACTTGGGCGTCGATACCAGGCGCTGACATGGCTGACGCAGCATCTTTAGCGATATAATCCGGGAATCCGGCCTGCTTGATGGCTTGTGGGAACCGCACGCCGCGACGCACCAGATTGCCAAGATTTTCAAATGCCTCACGGCTGTCAGGACGATGCGCACTTTTGGCCATCATGAACGGAATTTGTTCGGGATCCATGCTGGTTTCAATGAGCAAGCGAAAACCACCCCAGAGCGCGGCGTTGTCGACCATCTCTGAAAACCGGCGCAACGTGCTGATATTATCGAGCAATCGCAGGAAGAGGTTGGAACGCAGGAAAATAATGATTCCCAAAATGGCCAGGAAATAGAGCACGCTATTCATCACCACCGCCTTGTCGAAGATGTCCGCGAATCCATAGAAGAGTTTGACATACGCGGGTTCTTTGGCGGCGGCGTTGGCCGACATTTGAGCAAATGCGCGCTGATAAATGGGAATGCCGAAGACAATGGTCACCCAAATGCCGATTACGCCCATCAGCCCGATAAACATCGGTTCAAGCAGCATTCCGTTGATCTTGCGTTGGATGTCGGCGTTACGATGGTAGTCATTGCTGATGTTTTCAAAACCCTGAGCGGTCTTGGCGCCCTGTTCCATCGCCTGGATGATCGCACAATCCCGCTCCGGAAATCCGGCGGCGCTCATGGCGCGGCCTAACTTCATGCCGGTTCTGAGCAGACTTTCCAGTTCTTGCGCCGCGATTTTGAGCCGAAGATTCCGGGGTTGGTCTTTCATGTCAGACGCCGCGAGCGTCGCGTCCATGCCATTTTTTAGGCGCAAACCCATGCCCATATAATAAGATGCCAGCCCACCGGCGTCGAAATTTCTGGCAAATGACAGGTTCAGGCTGTCGGCGTGGTTGATCTCCACCGATAACGCGCGTAATCCACGAATACGCAACTTGTTGATTACGTCGTCCTCACTATGGGCGATCAAAAGTCCTTCTTCGGACAGACCACCGGATGTTTTGGCGAAGTAGTTGTAGGCTTTGCGCATATCAGAATTCCTCCACCAAGCGATAAGCCTCTTCCAGGCTGGTCTTGCCGTTGGCAATCAATTGCAGCAGGCGTCCAGTTATCCGGTCTTCAAACGGAATGACTGCGGCGATTTGTGCCAGGGATTGCTTCTCCACGATACGTTGCCGCAAGTCGCGGTTAAATTTCAGTATTTCGTAAACTAAAATCCGCCCACGATAACCTGTGCCATAGCATTGAGTGCATCCGCCTTCACCTGCACGCATGGGCGACATGACAGATCGCTTGTCTTCCGGCAATGTCTCTAGCAGTTGGGCGGTTTCTTCGCGATCATCAACAACACAGCAGTGCGGGCATAATCGCCGCGCCAATCCCTGAGCGATGATGCAGTGCATGAGGCTGGAGATCATGTCCATATCCAGTGCTTCCCCGTTGGTGGTGCGCATCTCCCGCAGTCGCCCGACCGCCAGCGGCGCATCTGATGCGTGGTATGTGGCGAACACCAGATGCCCGGTATTTGCCATGTCCGCCACTTGGTGCATGAGATCCGCATTGCGCACCTCGCCCTGAAGAACTACGTCAGGATCGTTTCGCAAGAGTCCTTTGTTCCAGCCGGCCCATTCTTCATGTTCCGGGCCCTCGCGCAGCAATTGGTGCTGCCGCCACATGCCAACCCGGATTTCCACCGGGTTCTCCACGGTTTGTACGGACGTAAGTATTGGGTCAACCAAGCGCATCAGGGCGTACATGGTAGTGGTTTTGCCTGATCCTGTTGGGCCGGTCGCGAGAATCATGCCTTTTCCGGATTGCACCATGCGTTTGATGTAGCGCATGTCGTCAGGGGTAAAACCCAGGGTCTCGACATCTGCTGTCTCATTCATGAGGTTCATAATGCGCAGAGTCAGAGATCCTGTGGTTTCGCCCCCTTGAATGACGTGCATATATTGCACGCGAAATTCGAAGCGCCCCTTCAGATCGGCTGGCAGAATGCTTTCCGGTATGCGTCCTTCAGCTTGCAGGCGCATATCCACGCTACCCAGGCGGTTGAGTATGATGCCGACGCAACGTTCGTAGTCTTCACGTTGTAGCATGATGACGTAACCTTTTACGCCGTCGATTCGCCCTTCAATCATGCCCGCGTCAGGAAGGGGGCTGAAATGGATATCCGAATACCCGTGGTAGGCGCAGTGGGTTAGCATGGCATCGATCATCGCCCCGTACTTGTCGGCATGATCACTCTGGTAGGCATTCTGAAATGCGGACCAGGTATCCAGTATTTCTCGCCGGTAGAGCATGTCCACGGTGCCAATGGTGCTCATCGCCAGCGCCACTTCCTGAGTCTGGTGACTGGGTTGTGGAGTTTCCGCCAACGGGAGTTTTTCCAGCGGGATGCCCATCCGTTTCATGGTGGCGATCAGTATGGGCGCGGCGATAAGCCCGTGTTGATGGATGATTTCTCCAATGTGATGGCGTGCACCCAGATCGCTGAGTCGTTCCTGTTCCGCCAAGCACATAGCAATATCGTCATTGCTCAGCACCCCGGCGTCACGGAGGATTTCGCCGAAGCGCTTTTTGTCGACGTGCATTTTGGCGATGGTGTCGACAAAACGCTCGATTTGTGAGTTCACTGTGTACAGGCGGGACTTAATGCCCATTATGGTCATATCGTCATGGTGAGCGGTGAGATATAACATGCGATTTCCACGCATGGCTAGAGGTACCGTTCTGGGAGACCGCTCACCGAATTGCGGGGGAACGCTGTATGGCCGCATGGACTTGAGGTTGAGGATCGCCGCGGCCGTCATGGGCAACCATGCCCATCCTTTCCAGAGTGCGATGGCGGCGGCAATACGGTCCTGAGTGCCTATGCCGAGATTGACCACCGCTTCCTGTTCGGAGCAGGAGGTGATGTTGGCGTACTCCCGGATGTATTGGATCTCGTGCGGTTTGTAACCGGCCATGACCATGCCTTCCTCGATGTTGGCGAGGCCATGGCCCATGGTGGACGGGATGAGCAGTCCTTCAACCCCCAGTGAGTCCGACTGGACGCTCCACTTCGTGAAGTGCTCAAGCAGCGATGCCATAAGCCCCCACTGTAGCGGAGAAGGAGGACCCTTTTATGGTAATGCCGGTCAGCGCCGTGGACGGCGGGAGACCGGCAAAAAACTGGCGGAGTCCGCCCAGCGAGGTGTATGTGCCCGAGAGGCTGAAAGTCACCAGCATCACGCCGGGATATCCGGCAACCGGGGTGGGATGGAATGGTGCGGCGGTCTGACCATTGTCACCGTCGGTGGTGACGGCGGTCAAAGTCACACCATCGCGCACGGCGTAGTGTGGGAGATCGACCATGAGTGCTCGGGCCGTATGCATGACGCGGTGATACCCGCTGGCGATGCCGCAGGCTTGGGTGTTGGTGATCGCGCAATGTTGGTGGTATCGATCTTCGATGCGAATGAGGCGTTGCTTGACCACCTGAAGATGCGCCTCCTTGCTGGAGAGCATGCTTTTGTCTGAATTGACCTGGTTCACTTGCCGTGCCGACGCATGCAGATTGCTTATGGCATGGCCCCCCAGAAAAATGCCCGCGGCGAGGAAAAGCGAACCGGCGGCGGTCGCCAATTCGGCGCCCTTGGCCTGCACGACCGCGGCCACCTTGCTCACCAATGGGCTCAATACATTGCTAATGACCGCCAAAGAGAGCGACATATCCATTACCTCCCGTTTTTTGAACTGACTGCAAAACAATGCCTTGTGGCGGGGTCTGTGAAATGACGGCGTGAAGCAGGCGTTGCGACACCCAGGACGCTTGTCCCGGCCCGAGATTTTTGGTGGCGGGGATGTCGATCTGGAAGGTGGCGCCAGAACCACCGTTGGCGCCTAAGGCACCGACGGCGCCCGGGCTGGCCAGGAGGGGACCCGATCCCATGGGGCCAGATCCCGCGAGGCCAGATCCCGTGAGCGGCATGCCATCCGCCATGATGACCGTGGTGCCCGGTTTCCAGAGGGATGTGGCGTCCTGGATCAGATGGCCCAGCGGGCGCTCCTGAAGCAGGGCAATCCCCTCGATATGGGTCGAGAAAAACGCCTGCCGCGAGGTTCTGAACTGTGCGATGCGTGCCGTTTCTCTTCGCGCTTGCGTCATGGCTTGGTGTAGGGTGGCTTCGCTCCAGAACCAGAACCCGGCCCCTATCACCAAAGCGGACAGACCACCGATGGCGACGATCGTGCCGATCAGCGTCTTGGGTTTTCCCAACCATTCACCGCGCTGTGGATAGGTGCTGACCTTTGCAGCGGGAGACGATGCCAAAAACGACCAGAGTTCCACCGCATCCAGGTCCAAGGTCTGGAAATCGTTGCCCAGTACGCCCGACGCCAGTTGCGGATTGAAGGTGGGCCGATTGCCGCCGGCGGATGTGCGTATGGACTGGAAAGCGCCGACGCCATTGCCGCCGATCGCCAGAAACACCCACAGCATGGTTGTGCCAACAGGAATGCTTCCGCGCAGCAACACGCCGGCGGCAGGCGTGGATCCCCGGCTTTTGGCGAATTGCCACAGGGCCGCCGCCAGCGGACGTATGGGATAACCGAAAATGGACTGCGAACCCTTGCGCGTGAACCAGGTGATGCCTTCTTTTTTGAACCAGACCGGCATATCGTTCAATTCGCGCATCAGGTTATTG
>JAJYPA010000381.1 GCA_021795795.1 Pseudomonadota bacterium
GCAACGGTAGCAGTCGATAGCTTGCATATTAATTGGGATAAAGAGGCAGTAAGATCTGCGAAGCAGTATCTCAGTCTAGAAGGCTTCTCACGGAGAGGACTTATTCAACAACTGAGTTTGGGTAGTGGTTATTCGGTGGCAGAGGCAACGGTAGCAGTCGATAGCTTGCATATTAATTGGGATAAAGAGGCAGTAAGATCTGCGAAACAATATCTCATCATAGAGGGCTTCTCGTGCAGAGGACTTGTTCAACAACTTTCATCGAGTGTCGGTGCCGGTACTGGATACACCGTGAGCCAAGCAACCTATGGGGCACAAAAAGCGGGTGCTTGCCAGTAGGGATGCTGGGCAGAGGCAGGGATTTATTGGAAGCGCTAGCTGCTCCATAATAGGGGGATGTTATGTGGATTCTTTTGCTTGTTTTAGGGACTAGCTTATGGGTACTGATACATGGGGCCATGGGGATGGTTTTTCGCATGCATTTTAATTTGGATTATTGGATTTCCTTTTTATATCGCTAAACGGCCATAATATAAAAGATTAAACGGAAAATAGCAGATTGTAATTATACAAGAGGATTTAAATTTATGAAAAAATATTTATTAGCAATTTTAACGATGTGCACTTTTGTTTCTGGTGTATCAATCGCCGGGAATGGCAATATTTTTCAGGTCGGATTTGCCGATGTCGATAATTACACCATACCTTACTACGCCGTAGCAACTCGGGCGCCGGCTGTGCCCGGCGCTAACGTAGGGAAAATACCGCATCGTCTTCTACCGCTGACCGCTAAAATTGACAAGAAAGAGGCTAGCAAACTGGCTATTTATTATTTCCCAGATGTTGGTATTTTTCTCGCTCCAAGAGGATGGGTGCCAAATGGCGTGCCAAGAATCGGCGTTGACGGGAATGGTTCAGCCTATCTATTTGGTATCGGTGGCTGGTTAAAGTTTGATCGTATTCCAGCCTGTGAGGGATGCGCCTATTTTTCAGCGCGGGCCCACTTGCCTTGGGTAAAGCCAAACACAAGTTTTGGATCGCCACCTCAATACAAGCCATTCAGAGAACAAAAACAAGTTCGCATTTCAAATAGAATTACAGCTATACAATATGCTAGCAATTTTGGCGGAAACGTCAATGGAGTGATTCAATATGGTACCGCAAATGGCGGTATGGACGCTTATGATAGTGCGTGGTTCTTTGCTCCAAAAATGAGCCATAAAATTGCTACTGCGGTTCTTAATTTTATTATAAAATATGATATTTATAATGATAAATATGTCGCGGTACATTAGTTTTTAGCAATTCCAGAAACCACCATTTTTGAGAGGCCTTTTATGCCGATTATGCCAGCACATAAAATCAATGAGTTGCAATTCTCAAAATGCCATATCGGTATGAAGGCACGATGTTCGGCCATGATGATGAGTTTTGAGAAGACGGTGGCCAACCTGCTGAACGTCCGCTTTCGCTGCTGAGTTGCCTACGAGCTGATCAATTATTAGCGCTGATTAGCAGCTCCGTGATGACGCCGTTATGTTTCCTATTGCAAATATATCTGGATTATGATAGATTAGAAATGGCTCGTCATTTTTTTATGGACTATGAAGCCAATTATTATTCGGTTTTTTCATTTGCTTTATAGGGGGGGGGTGAGATGGAAAGTATCATTGAGGTATTTCCAGTAAAAATTAATGGCGTTAAACGCTGGAAATTCAGGGTGATCAGGGATAATGGAAAGAACGTATCTTTCACCAACTATTCAACGAGAGATGAGGCCGTATCTGCTGCGCAAGCATATCCTGGGAATTCCGGTCTGCATGTGCAAGACATCTCGGCTCCAGATTGGCGATAGAGATTAGCCAACTAAAGCGCTGCTGACCACATGCTGAAGCGTGCAAAATAATTCTTACTTTTTTGATAGCCGCTGATAGATTCCCAGGGCAACAAGTGAAATTGCTGAAGCTACTACAATTATAGCTGGATATGGAAATTGTGACGCATTTTCCAGCCCGCTTTTGAAAAGCAAAACCAAACCCTCCAGACCAACGGAAATTATTATTATAAGATATATTTTTATGATTCCGTTGGTTATTTGTTCTTGGGATTGCTCTTCCTGGCTACGTGAAACGTATATTTCTTCCTCAATGATGTACCGGGAAACTTCGATTATCGCAATAGAGATTACCGTGACGCTAATAACATTCAATATAGCAACTGAAAAAGATGACTTTCCAGCTACCGCAACATAAACTCTCCACAGAGATCTGAAAAGCAATAGTCCGGTGGAAAAGAATAGTACAGTAGCAAAAAATGTAAATCCTATCGCTATCAATTTCTCAAAAATAGCTTTCATATTTTCGATCCTCTTTTCTTGTGCTTTTGCAAAACCAGCCTACATCGGGTGCGATGTGGCGTGCCAAGTCTGCTGGTGAAGAACTCTGTTTGTTGGAGACAAAAGTATATACGGGTTGCGTTCATAGTGCCTGATTTTAATCTCAGCCGCCATAGTTGCCAGTCAGCATTAGTAGGTGAACACCCATCTCGCCAGGCACACGCATACTCTCGACTCGCCTCAAAATGTCACTCTCCTGTTCGTCTTTGGTTGGTTGTTACAGAATGCTTTTGTAGGTGGAACGCCATCACCCGATTTGTGACCCGTCAGTTGGGAGAATGCTGCTACCATTTGGATTAATTCCAATGATAGGTCCGGAATAGGTTGCGAAATAGGCGTAGACTTTGGAGCGCCATACTCATTGACTGTTGTCAACGGCCACCCAAATGGCGCCATCCTGCCGACCGGTGACATCGGTATTCTTCGATCGATATTACTCCTCCCCAAGCTAGGTGGGAACGACCGCTTTCGCTGCGTTCCTGTCATTGGTACGTTCTCTGCTGAATAACCGCGTGGCCAGTCTTTACAGCAGCAATGGACATGGACGCCACTATCATCAGCTCTATGCGCATGAACAATGCCGATTGTTCTCACACAGCTCACTCGATGAGGGTGATTCGCCCGGGAAAGCAAGTAACCTAACGTCTCCATTCATAATCTACGAAATCCCAGGCAAGTTGTCCATTGGGCTCCTTAAAACAGGGGGCTGCGGTGACCAGCCCGGATGTTTGGGATGGTGGGGATGCCGCCATGGCCTGGAGGTAGGCCAACAGCCGTCGGCGTTTTTTGCTTACCGCCTGCCGTGAGCAGCCCATCATCCTGGCCAACTCCGCCTGACTTGCACCAGGGAACTCTAGACGGAGGGCAACGAGCCTGCGGATGGCGGGTGGGGCGAGCCGAACGAGGCGATCCACGTCGTCGGGGTCGGGTACATTCGAAAGCGGTAAGGACGCTTCCGTCGTCAAATCCTCCGGCAACTCTCCGCCCTGGGCGTGCTGCTGCCGCATGCGGCGACTAGCGAGCGCCCGAGGAGTCGTCTTGGCAAATTGCGGGTCGTTGTGGAGCAACCATAGGTCGGCTGCATCAAGATGCGAGGATCTCATTGCCCTCCTCCTTGCGAGTTTATCTCGTCTGAGTTGAAGTGGGAGCATTTTCGAATCGCTCTTGGCCAGCATGCGCTTCCGTCTGGTGACAGTCCGCTACGCGTGAGAGCGCAACGGCCGAGGCCAAATACGGAGTCGCCTATATCTTGCGACATGGGCCAGAAATTTCCGCAGCTACAGCAGCGCAAAGATTCCAATTTCTGGGTCATAGCTGACTGCTGTTTGCCATTCCCAGCATGGATGGCAGCCGTGCGATTTTCGGACTGTTCCAAGCGCTCTGATGCCACCAAAGAAAGAAGGGCGGAGCGGTGCTCCCGGATGGCCTGCCGCAGTTCGTCAGTGAGCAATCCAGAAGGCCGAACCATGAGGCGGTCGCCCTTGACGGTGAGGGTGAGGCCCAGGCTCCTGAGTTCCGCCAAAAGAGAATCAGAACGCTTCATAGTCGCCCTCCTCGTCCTCGCTCGTCGCCTGGTTCCTCACTCCCCTCATGCCTAAAGGCAAATGAGGAGAGTGAGGAGTAACAGAGGTTTCCTCGTTTTTCTCAAACGAGGGAGGTGAGGAATGTGAGGAATCGGTCAGAGAGACAAAAATCCCGTCTATGGTGATTAGTTGCCTGTCCTCTAGAGCGGCTGTCCAACGCGAGAAGTTGCGAATATCCAACCCTTCCTCTTTGGTGGTTTTACGCCAGTCGGACAATGCCACTTTGGCGGCCTTCATGTCCCTGCCACCTTGCGCAAGGTTGCGTTCATGCTCGGCAATTAATCGCTTGAGAATGGACAGCACCAGCCTTTGCTTGTCGCCCAATCCTTTCTCCGGCTTGGTGGATACCTGGGGCAGGTCGCAGGGCACTAATACCGCGCTTTCGGTGGGGGTGCCGTCCTCGTCCGCCCATGCCTGGGGAAGCTCTACCGTGCGGAATTGGAAGGCTAGAGGCCGGGCAGTATCGCCCCCACGCTGCTTGGGGTTTATCAGGGCGATAACGCCACCCTCTCGCGGTTCCAGCACTGCCATGGTGTCGATTGCCCCCTTGAGTGAGGAATGGCCGCGCGGCTCACCTGGGGTAGTCTTACTAGGATGGTGAATTACCAGGCACGTGCAGTGATATTTCTGCCGCAAGCTATCCAGGGCGGCAACAAATCCTCCCATGGCCTCAGCGCTGTTTTCGTCACCAGATAGCCCACGCTGCAAAGTATCCACAATCACTAACCCGGGCGGTTCTGGCATCGCGTCGATTTCTGCCTGCATGAATGCCAGTGCGTCCGTGTCATTCAGCGCCACGCCCCCGCTGCTCAAGTGCAGAGGTGCCGCGATCAAGTCGTCATACACAATGCCCCAAGCGCAGGCCCGGCGTACCATAGCGGCTTGTCCTTCACCAGCCAAAAACAGCACACGAGCTTGCTTGGTGCGGATGCCGTGCCAAGGCTTCCCAAGCGCCACGCAGCAGGCCATATCTAGGGCGACAAACGATTTGCCCCGTCCCGGCTCTGCTATCAGCGCGGCAGTGGTGTTTCGTTCCAGCCAGCCACGCACAAGCCAGTCGATAGGTCGAGGGTGGGCCAGCAGTTCACCGATCGCGGTAAACAAAGGCGGGCGGGCCGCTTGCGGCTCCGGCATTTGAGCGCCAGCAGTAGGCGAGGCGGGGGTTTCCTTGTCGCAACCATAAGGGGGCACGGCGTCCCAATCTTTTGGGTTAAGCACGTTCCACCCCCTGCCGCTTGGCATTCAGCACGTCCAGCCAATCCGTTGCGCCATCAGGAATCTCGGCGGGCGGGGGCAGGATGCGGGCACGGGCTTTCTCGGCTGCTTCCTGTCCTTTTTGGCGGCCTACCTTATCGAAGTCCGGGCAGATCACGATATCCAGTGTAGGCCAGCAGTTGCGGGCTTCTATGGCTGTGCTGGCGAGGTTCCCGGCGTCAAGGCCAGCAATGCAGCACACCTCCGTGCGCATGATTTGCAAAGCACAGGCGGTGCCCCAGCCCTCACAAATCCAAAGCGGGCGGCTGCCGTCCGGCTTTGGGCCTGCAGGTATCCACGCCCCTCGCTTCGCCATGCCCGCAATGAAACGCTTTTGCCCATCCGGTTGTATGTACTGCACCCCGCGCAGGTGCCCGGTGAAATCCACCACAGGCAAAACCAAAGATGCCCCGCGCTGCCGGGCAATGCCCGGGGCAAGACGCTTGCGTTGCAGATACTCATGGGACGGGCTAGCAGGCTCGGCATGATTCCATACCCACGCGCCCCGCTGGGCGGCTTCCCGGTGCCGTGCCTGCTCCCCGGCCTCGCGCTCGGCCTGTTCGCGCTCGATACGGCGGCGCAGTGTATCCCGCTCGGCTGGGCTGAGGCGTCCCGGCCGCTTGCTGCACCACGTCACCTGACAACCAGTCCGCCAGTCACCAGCAACACCAGCAGGTGGTGGGTCAAGGTGCAGGCGATACCAACCTGTTCGCTGCCCTGCCTTGTCAGTGGCGAGGCGGACCCGGTGCAGTTTTCCGTCTGGGGTTATGCTCTGGCCTGGGGCAAGCTCAATGCCGCCAGCAGCAAGAGCGGCGACGAATTGCTCGATGATGTCTGAGGCCATTGGATCAGCTATCCGCGCCTTGTCGGCGCTTAGCAATCCAAGCGGCAAGATCTGCCACACGATAACGCACCAATCGGCCAACTTTTATGTAGGGCAAGTTGTAACGCCCCGTGGTGCGCCAGTTAGTCAGGGTAGAGACTTTGACGCCCAACACTTCAGAAGCAAGCTTTTCGTTGATTTGTACGGGGATGGCTTCAGGTGGGTAGCCCAGGGTACGACCAATCTCTGCGACAATCGGGGCCACAGATTCAAAATTGCTGTGCATGGAGGTTGCCTCACAGTTGCGGATAACGTGAGGCTAGGATCGGAGGAGCTATTCTCCCGATGCGGCAAATAGCTCTATTTGCTGTTTGCTGTTTTGCGGACTTTGACGGCTTCAGGAATTTCTTTCATTGCGTCGCGGATGGTGTGCTCAGATGCAGGGGTGCCTTGCAGGTCCAAAAGCGTCATGATTTCACTGGTGGCACTCCTCCCCTTCGGATCAATGCCCGCTTTGATACAGAGCGCATTGATGACGCTCAGCAATATCCGGCGGCTGGTTACCGCCTTTCCGCCCAGCACATCCTTAGCGACGGCTTGCTCGGCTGCCAGATGAAGGGTCTCTATCCGCCTGATTTCTTCGGACAGGATCACCAAATCATCTTTGGTGACACGTGGCAATAACATCCCGCTATCGACGTCCCTCTTCCAAGAGACAATGCCGAGGAAAGTAGCGCGCTCAAAGCCGCTAAATCCGGTAAATATCAGATCATCAACCCATTCCGGAAGATCGTCGTGTCCGGTTAGTGAGCGGGGTATTAAGTGGTCCGGCACGACCTCTTTTCCCCCATCGAGAAGATGCAATGCTTCTACTCTACTTAGTTTGAACGTTGTCCCGGCCATCATATACCACGTGCTATCCCACAGTTTGCGTTCTATTTTTCCATCCTCTGATTCTGGAGCATGGAGCAGCCCTAGCTCAACCGCGCGCTCATAGGTTAGTAGTGTGTTGTCACACCTGTCTAACACTATGGTTTTTAGTGGTGTTTGGAGACGGGCGCAGATCTCAATTTTGTTTTCAGTTGCCAGTCGCAAAAGGAAATCGACCGATACCGACCACCTATCCTTTACTTCCTCGATGGTGTAATAGTCTGGTTCTGGTAATTGCACCGACATAATGTATGCCCCCTTCGGAATAGGCGCCATCCCCAAGGCCGGCTAGGCCTCACCTTTTCAGAGATCAGTCTAGGGTATGGCAATAATTGGTTATTCTGCTCTTCCTCGCAGTGCGGGTTCCCCTCTCAGCATTCCCTCGGTGCTCAAGTCCTCATCAATCTCCGGCCAATGGATGCGATAGCCACCTCCTGCAGTTTTCCAAGCGCGCGGACCTTGGCGCTGGCATAGGCTTGGCGGGTGTGCCATCCGAGAGGAACCGATATTATGCGCCTGCCCATGAGCCGCACGGTTAAAGTGTGCTCGGTGATCTACACGCCTGCGATGCACTCATTCATGGGCGTGGCTCTAGCCTTACTATGGCGCGGCTTCCGGTAGCGGCGGCGATCCGCGCAATGGTTCGCATAGATGGCGGGGATTTGCCACTTTCCAGGCGGGCGATAGCCGATTGGGTGGTGCCCATGCGTTGCGCCAATTCTGCTTGCGACAGTCCAGCGCGAGTCCGGGCTTCGATCAATTCGCGGGCGAGGCTGAACTCATCCTCCAGCGCGTCGTATTCCGCCTTGAACGCGGGGTCTTTCATCCATTGCTTTTTCAGTTCTGATAAGCGGCTCATTGCAAAACCTCCTTGGCGCGT
>JAJYPA010000034.1 GCA_021795795.1 Pseudomonadota bacterium
CGGAAACCGTGACCATGGTGCTTCCAAAGGATAAAAGTTTCATTCGGGAAGTGGAAATGGTACTTCAGGCAGAGCACGCCAGCCGCCAGCGGTTTTCGTCGGTGGCCCCCGTCCGTGAAGGGCACATTCCAGTGCTTATGGCGGCCGGCGGGCTGGATGGTTTCGTCCAGGACGATTCCGGGCGCTATCTGGTCCGCGGCACGGTGAAGACCGTGTTGCATGTCGATACCAAGGCAAGCCTTGAAGCCAAAAAACTGGCCAAAGAAAAGGCCCGGCAACAATTGGCGATCTCTGTGGATACAGATAAAAACCAAGGCGTATATCCTGCCCGGTCAACCGTATCTGACAAACCATCACAGATCACCACCATCACCACACGCAAGCATGAGACCCATATCATGGCGTGGGACATCCAACACAACTTTGATTTGATCACCATCGAATAAGGAGACTCCTATGTGCAATATCCGAGAGGTTCGGGTCGGCACGGAAACCACGTACGCCGACGTGCTCGGCGTGGCCAACGTTGACGGCAAGCGGTACTTTGCCATTCTGGGCCTGGTGAGTCGTCGCAGCGGCATGGATTACATGCTGCCTGTCCTGCATCGCGGAGAAAACATCCGCGACAAGGAGAATACATTTTATTCTCTGGGGCAGCGTCGTTACGTTGCCAAACGGGGGAACATGGATGACGGACTGGTGCGATCATTGATTATCCCGACCAGCAATGCCGTGAAGGATTTTACCGGCGAAGAATCGGACATTGACCAGATGCGCATCATTGTATGGCACGGCGAAAGTCCAAAAGAGGATATGATCTGGGCCAATGTCGCCCAAACTCCCATCCCTCTTTTGCCGCATTGGCAGAACCCCCTTATGGAAGTGCTCAGAGACAATGTCCGTCTGGACATTTTGCGGGAACAGGCCGGAATCCCCCCGCGCAAAGTCAGCCGTATCAGTGATATTCATTATGAGATCACTGATGGGTTGTGGGGTGGCGTGGTTCTGTATGTGGACGACGACGATATCGCCGTAGCTGCCCAACATCTGCTGCGCAGCGGCACCATTATCATGGAGGCACCATGCTGTTAGAAACTACCAAAATTCCCATGGGGGAATTCATGGGCCGGTTCGCATCCCAGTTCTTCGAAAAAGCGAAGGACATGCTCCAACCGGAATATCAACCCGGTCAGCATCCGCTGATTGACCGACAACTCGCACATTTGCCCATGCTCCGCAAACCGTTCCCTGCCCAGGCAGACAACATCCTGGCGGCTTCGGTTCATCTCTACACATGCAATCGGCCAGCCATCGTCCTTTCACAGGACATGGGCACCGGGAAGACGCTGGTGGGGTCCGCCATCGCCATGATGGGAAAACGACCACAACGCACCATCGTTGTGGTACCACCCCATCTGGTCGCCAAATGGGCAAGGGAAATTGAAGTCACATTCCCCAACGTAGACGTGCATAAAATCAACCACGCCGGCGCCATAGAGGTGCTGGAAAAAGCGTATCGCGCCCACCCAGGGCGACCGGAAAGACCGGAGTTCTGGATAATCGGGCGGGTGCGCTTGCGCATGAGCTACCGTTTTCACCCGCAGACCAACACCCGACTGGAGCTTTCCAGATGGGCCGGACGGTATGTAAAACGCCTCACGTGCCCCACCTGCGGCGGCATTCTGATGAAGCCTGGAAAGAAACCTGACAAAAAAGATACCGAGAGTATGGATCTGACTGAGAAGGTCACTCCTGGCGCCGCTGACGGCTCTGAAGGTAACGAGGATGGCGTCTATTACGAGTTTGCCGATCATGAATTTCTCCATGCCGCCAAACGTACCTGTCAATATGTGAAAACCGGTGATCAGGTGCAGGAAGGTTGCGGCGCTCCACTGTGGTCCGCCCGCCGCCAGCATGAAAAATCCACCGAGGAAACCATCGATGCCGCCATTCGCAAATTACCTGGTATCGGCAAGGGGTCTGCGGAGAAGATCATGGCTCTGGCACCAGCTACGGTCAGGAAAATCATTCGCGATCTCTCAAACGGTGATATCCATCCAGCCATGTCCACTCTGCTCAAGCCATCCACCCTTAAAAAGGTGCAGGCCTACATTGATCATACAGGATTCACCTTGGGGGACGGGAACTACGCGCCCGTCGAATACATCAAACGGCAAATCAAGAAGGGCTGGTTTGATGTGGCCATTTTCGATGAACTGCATGAACTCAAGGGCGACAACACCGCGCAAGGGGTGGCGTTCGGTATTCTCGCCAGCCGTTGCCGGAAGGTCATCGGTCTCACGGGAACACTGGTGGACGGTTATGCTGCTTCACTCCACCCCTTGCTGTTTCGTTGTGATCCGCAAAGTCTCATTCGCATGGGTTTCGGCGCTGACGACGGTGCCCGCTTCCAGCGGGAAATGGGCGTGGTGCGGGAAATCGTGGTGGAGGAAGAGGAGGACGATTTGTCCACGTCGCGCGGTCGCAAGGTGGTTCGACGCCAGACCCGGAACCTCCCCGGGATTCACCCCAACGTGGTGGCCAAGTTGCTGCTACCCAATGCGATTTTCCTGGATCTCCCGGATATCGAAAAAAGCCTGCAGCAACTCGCCATGGAACAAGGTGCCGGCGAAGTACGTTTGCTCCCCAGTTTTCGGGAAGTGTTTGTCAAAATCACGCAAACGAGTCATCAGGAAGCAATGGTCACAAAGTTCTGCAAGGACATCCTCGACGCCATGAAACAAGCCATGAGAAATGGCGGCGGTAAACACCTGATGGGGCCAGTGATGTCTGCGGCATTGTATGCGGCGGACGGCGGATACCAGAAAGTCGTCTGCCACCCCAAATGGTGTGCGAAACCACTGGAGACACTGGAACCGATAGTGCGTGAGAATGAACTTCTCGAAAAAGAGCGGTTCATGCTGGACCTCGCACTCCGGTCCGTGTCGGAAGGCCGAAAACTGCTCATTTATACGATCTACACCGACAAGCTGGATCTCACTGGCCGGTATCAGCGTATCCTTCGTGAAGCTGGGCTGAATGCCCGCGTGCTGAAAGCCTCAGTGCCCACGGAGATTCGTGAACAGTGGGTGCAGGATGTGCTGGCAGACGGGTGCGAGGTGCTAATCTGTAATCCCAACCTCGTGAAGACGGGGCTCGATCTGTTTGAGTTCACCGACATCTTCTTCGCCCAGACGGGCTACTCAACCGACACCGTCCTACAGGCGTCACGGCGTTCCTGGCGCATTGGTCAGGAAAACCCGGTGCGGGTGTACTACGCATCCTATAACCAGACTCCACAGATGGTGGCCATGTCGCTCATGGCAAAGAAAATCATGGTGTCCAATCAGGCCAAAGGGAATATCTCCCAGACCGGACTGAGCAGCGCCATAGAAGATGAGGATGAAACGGGCAGCATGATGGCTATCGCCAATCAGTTTTTGGACGGTATCCGCGACCATACCCATGACGCCATCACTGGCGCAATCAGCCGTCTTTCTGAAGACGATTGCGCTCATGAGTTCAAGGCGTCCAGCATGCGTACGCTGCAGGCCCTGATGCGAACCCATAATGCCACGACCTGTACCGCTACGGTGGACGTCACTATTGACCACCGGACGGCGCAACCAGGGCGCACTTTGCTGGACGACTTTACTGAGGATCTGTTGGCCGGTCTGTTCAAGCCGCAAATCTTGAACCCACCCAAAGACGTCCGCCGGAAAGTCGCGGCAAGAAAATCCGCACAGAGCAAACAGGCCACCAAGCTGTTGCCACAAACCGGGTTTCTCGATCTATTCGCTTAAATAATATTGATCAATATCATTCAGGGGCCTGGCGCCCCTTTCTTGTGCGCCGCAACCATTATCCCCGACACACAAGAAAGGGAAACAGCAAAACACCAAAAGGCGGTAACTATAGCCCTTTTTGGCGGCATCCCTTCCGTAAAACGCAGCCATAATATCACCGTACCCTAACCCGGCTCGGGTACGGCTTACCGCCCGCGCAAGAGCCGATTCCACAGGCGCGGAACCGATCCGATATCACACGGGGCGGCTTTCGGGGTTTTTTTGCCATTTTCGCCTCATGTGCGCCGCTTCTTCCACACTCGGTCACAGCTTCCTTCGGGATCAATTTGATCCCGGCGCTTTGTGTGGAACCCATTCGCTTTACCGCCTCATGGCCGCCACCGGAGCGTTACCCGGAAATCACTTTCCCCCGACACAGGAGAATACCATGTTGCACACCATAAAACGGGACGGGAACCTCGCCCCTTTCGACGCCTCGAAGATAGAGGCCGCCATCACCATGGCGTTCATCAAAGACGCTGACGGTAATCCACGAGCCGGAACCGAGCATTCGGCTGCGGTCCGCGATAAGGTGAAAACCATTATGACGGCCGTGGTCTCCACTCTGGAGTCCCGCCCCAATGACGGCACCGTGCATATCGAAGATATCCAGGACCAGGTGGAACTGGCCCTCATGCGCTCCGGCGAACACAAGATCGCCCGTGACTATGTGCTGTATCGGGAGAAGCGTGCGCAAAGCCGCAAGGCCTGCGCGCTGACGCCCGCAACTGATCGCCAAATCTGTGTGTTAAACAGCGATAGCGAGCTGCTGCCACTCGACATGGACGACATCCGCGCATGTGTGGAGATCGCCTGCGCCGGCACGATCAATCACAACACGGCTGACCATGAATCTCTGCTCAAGCAGGCTATACCCATGCTGTATGACGGGATGCCGGAGCGCGATGTCAATAAAGCACTGGTGTTCTCCGCACGTTCTTTGATCGAGCGGGATTCCAGCTACGCTTACATTGCCGCAGCGTTATTCCTCCGTGATATCCAACGGGAAGTATTTAACCTGGATCACGCTGTGGATGAAGCGGAAGCCGTTGATCTGTACCCAGATTACTTTGTGGAATACATTCGGCACGGCATCTCTATTGGCCGCCTGGATCCGCGTCTCGGTACATTCGATCTGCGCAAATTGGCGGCAGCCATCAACTGCAGCCGCGATTATGACTTGCAGTATTTGGGCCTACAGATTCTCTACGACCGGTACTTCATTCATGAAAATGAACGCCGGCTGGAGTTGCCGCAGATCATGTGGATGCGCGTCGCTATGGGCCTCGCCATCAACGAAATCGACCGTGAAGCGCGAGCCATCGAATTCTACAATGTGCTCTCGACATTTCGGTTCGTCTGTTCCACTCCGACTCTATTCAATGCCGGGACCACGCACCCCCAGTTGTCTAGCTGTTTTCTGACGACGGTGCCAGACGATCTCGAAGGGATCTATGACGCCGTCAAGGAAAACGCCCTGCTCTCCAAGTTTTCCGGCGGGCTCGGTAACGACTGGACCCCGGTGCGCGGTATGGGTGCATGGATCAAGGGTACCAACGGCAAATCTCAGGGCGTCGTGCCATTTTTGAAAGTGGTTAACGATACCGCTGTGGCAGTCAATCAGTGTTTTGCGCCAGATACGCTGGTCTACACCCAGCAGGGTGCCAAGCCAATCAGCCAAATCCATAAAGGTGACCTGGTGATGGGTATCAGCGGAACTTACCGCGAGGTACTGGAGCGCATGACCTATGCGCAAAATGACCCCATGGTGGAAGTCCGCGTGAAGCACAGTTTGTCACCGGAGCGGGTCACCGCAGGTCATCCAATATTTGCCATTCAGGGCATTCCATTGGGCGAATCTTCACATCGCACCATACAGCGCATCTCGAAAGGCAAAATCGTCCCAATATGGGCCGATGCGGGTACCCTGCAAGTCGGTGATTATGCGGCACAGGTGATTCCCAGCGAAACTATTCCTGTGGAAGGGTTCACGGAAAACGACGCTTTTCTATATGGCATCATGCTCGGAGACGGACATGTCGGCATCAAGAATGGCTTAAACCGCGAGTACCTGACAAATCGCGGCATTCATTTTTGGGAAACATGGCAACATGGCAGTGCCCATGCCATTCGCTGGTCCTATGGCCGCGAACTAGTGCGCAACACTGTCAACGGTCAATTTGTTACCGGAGGCGAGATACCGGTTCTGCCGTTCACTTATGCGGATATGTACAACGTTAATGGCGACAAACAAGTGGCCTCGCGCTTCCTGCATTTGCCGGAATCCCAAACATTGGCAATACTCAAAGGGCTTCTACTGACCGACGGCCATGTGGTCCGTGGCAAAGATGTGTTTTTCAACACCGCCTCACGGACCTTGGCGGAAAACGTGCGTTACTTGCTGTTGCGTTTGGGTATTGCATGTTCTGGTCGTGAGCGTGACCGACGTGGTGAATCACATCTGACAACTCGCAAGAATGGTTCTCAGGATGTTATCCGCAATGGAATTTCCTACGAATTAAGGATTCCTGCCCACCAAAAAATCGCCTCATTAGTGGGATGTCAGCCGGTCACCAAATACAACGCCATCCGTTTGGGAAAGTGGCTGTTTTCTCGGGTAACCGCCATACAGCCCATACAGCCGGTGCCATTTGTGTGCGATTTGAAGGTTGAAGGGGATGAAAGTTACATGACGTCCTCTTTCCTCGCGCATAATGGCGGCAAGCGCAAAGGCGCGGTTTGTGCCTACCTGGAAACTTGGCACATCGACATCGAGGAATTTCTCGACCTGCGCAAAAACACCGGCGACGATCGTCGGCGGATGCACGATATGGACACGGCCAACTGGATTCCAGATCTGTTCATGGAGCGCATGGAAGCGAACGCGGAGTGGACACTGTTCAGTCCGAACGAAGTGCCTGACCTGCATGATCTGAGCGGCAAGGCCTTCAAACAGCGGTACGAGGAATGCGAACGTCTCGCTGATGAAGGGAAAATCACCCTGTTCAAGCGGGTCAAGGCGGTCGAGTTATGGCGCAAGATGTTGAGTGCGCTATTCGAGACTGGGCACCCGTGGATCACCTTCAAGGATCCCTGCAATGTTCGCAGTCCGCAGGGGCATGTCGGGGTGGTACATTCGTCCAACCTATGTACCGAAATCACCCTCAACAGCAGTAAGGATGAAACCGCCGTCTGCAATCTTGGGTCGGTCAACCTGCTCAAGCACATCGTCCCCAATCCGGTCATCCATACAGAGGGTGACGAACAGGTGCGATACCATGGAGAAGGACTGCTCACGGAGTTCATCGACACGGACGAAGCGTTGGTCCGTATCAACACGGAATCGCTTGAGCAGACGGTAAGGACGGCCATGCGCATGCTGGACAATGTCATCGACCTGAATTTCTACGCCACTCCAAAGGCGCGGAATGCCAACATGCGCCACCGGGCGGTAGGCCTTGGTCTCATGGGCTATGCCGACGCTCTGTTCGCGTTGAAAATACCCATGGACTGCGCGGCCGCGGTCACTTTTGCAGACGTCTCGCAGGAGGCGATTTCCTACTTCGCCATTGACGCTTCTGCGGACTTGGCTCGCGAACGCGGAAGCTACCACAGCTTTCCCGGATCCGATTGGTCCAAAGGGGTTCTGCCCATCGACACCATCTCGCGTTTGGAGAACGAACGCGCCCTTCCGGTGGAACTCGTCATGGGATACGCCATGGATGAAGATCATTGGGTGGCGCTCAGAACCAAAGTAGCGGGCGGCATGCGGAACAGCAACTGCATGGCGGTAGCTCCAACGGCCACCATTTCCAACATCGTAGGCGTCAGCCAGGGTATTGATCCGGTCTACCAGAACATCTTCGTCAAGTCGAACTTGTCGGGGGAGTTCACCGTGGTCAACCGGGCCATGGAAGATGACCTTGCCAGGTTGGATATCTGGGATGACGTCATGATCAATGACCTCAAGTATTTCGATGGTTCATTGGCACAGATCGACCGCGTACCGGCTGACCTGAAGCGTTTGTACGCCACTGCCTTCGAGATCGACCCGGAATGGTTGGTGCAAATGGCGGCTCACCGCCAAAAGTGGATCGACCAGGCGCAAAGCCTGAATCTGTATCTGGCGCAGCCTTCTGGCAAGAAACTGGATGCCCTATACCGGTTGGCGTGGAGAATGGGTCTGAAAACGACCTATTACCTGCGCTCACTAGGGGCCACATCCGCCGAGAAATCGACAGTAGATCGTGGTTCTCTCAACGCAGTTTCCGCCATCAGCCCGGCCCCAAAGGCCTGCCTGATCGACGATCCGACTTGCGAGGCATGCCAGTAACGATGTAGTTCCTACCCCATCGCCTATAGCGGTGGGGTTTTATAACAGGGCCAGGGCTTATCCTGGCCTTTCCTGAAACTTTTCCACACAAGATGTTTCAGGACAAGATGTTTCAGGAAAGATTTTCGCCCGCCTGAGCCTGTCAGGCCGCCACTGGACGTTCCAGCAATCATAACCCTGCATGGGAGCCTATCCCATGGGGGGATACGTGCCTTCTTCAGCAGGAACATAACCCCTCTTGGGGAAGGAGCCGTAACATGTTCAATTACAAAAAAGCAGCAGATCTTCTTGCTGGGCGTATCTCCAATGTGTCCCACGCTGTGGCGGTTTTCATTCTGGTCCACGATATTTTCGTGAGCAGCATGGACAACATGGCCGCAGCGGCTGGCGCATGGATCGTCATGCAGGCACTCAGCTTCATACTGAAATCCTGGTCAGATGGTCTTCCTGGTCCTTGATTCACAAGAAACCTCCGACTAAACTGTTATCATTGTTATTTCATATGAGGCCAAAAAATGAACCAGATCGACTGGGCACTCCTCATCTTGACGCTTGGCTCAGGCCTCGCGACAGGATTGATCATATTTTTTGGGGAACGCCAGCAACGCAAGACGCACCGGCATTCATCCCATTCCCACCATAATCAATGACATTTCTGCCCATCAGAGATATCCTTTTGCTTATTGGTTTTTAAAACTCAAAGGCTGACCAAATTCAACTATGGCGCGATGCTACGGATACTGTCCGCACCGCGCCGTGGTCTTACACCAACCCTTGATGGATATATCCGCAGGGGTTTTTTATACCCAAATTCACCTGAAAAGGAGAACCTTATGTATAACGAAATTCAGCAGAAAATACTGATGGATTACCAAGGTGGGGAATTCGCCTATCTATGCAACCCGGATGCCACCGAAGAAGACCTGGAAAACTGCGGCGACGGATTGCTCGTTTTTGTGATCCGAGAACTGTCCGACAGCGAAGGATGCGATACCCTCGATGAGGCTTATAATCGCATTCAGCGAGGCATGGAAGATCTATCTGGCATTCTCAATATCATTGATCATTGGCACTGTTGAAGAAGATGACTGATGGACGCCATCGAGATTCTTCCTTGTGTTATCGACAACGGTAATGTGCGCCGTCCTTACCCAGAAGAACTCACACAGTTCGACGGAGCATACCCAGAAGAACGCGCACAGTTCTATAGAGTATACCAAAAAAATCATGGAGGACTTTCCCTGCATGTAATTGATTTTTACTGCCTGGAAGACCGTTCAGAGAACACCTACAAACTCGTTTTATGGGTGGAGGATGACGATATGCTCCCTTCTTACATAACTCTCAATTCGTCTGGCGTGGTTCTATCCTGCGGAGAGTTGCACAAAAATTTCCGGGATATGTACACCGACAAACGATTTATGTTATACGAATCATTGCCGATGACCATCCAACACGCCATCCGGCGCGAATGCCTGCTGATCGCTAAAACAATAGCGGCTTAAGAACCAACCAACACCGAAGTAATGGTCTGTGCATTTAGACGACCGCCTACCCACTGCACAGTCGCTCCGGCAACAAGCTGACACTCTGTGCTTAAAGACTGTGACGATGGGCCGCGCTGGACTAATCGACATGGCTGCTGACTGGTACGAACTAGGGCCTGCAGGTTGCTGAAATCATCGCCCGAAGCATAAGTACAGCAACGCCACGTTAACACCACCCTATCGGGGACCATCCCCGATAGGGGTAGGTCTCCGACTTTTTCCTTTAGGAGACTTGCCATGAACAAAACCGACGCACAGAAGATTATCCAGTCTGTGGCATCCGATAACCTTCCCAAAAATACCAGGCAATACAAATGGTCCTACATAGACGGCGGTCTTGGCCAAAATGGCCTGGGATATTCCGTGGACCAGAAGCCGGTGGAAGGAAAAGTTGTCTATGCCGATGGTGAGATCGTCGTGCTTAAACAAGGCGCGAAAGCCATATTCACCGCGGTGGATCACTTGATTCTGCCGGAATCTTTAGATTTCACGGTTGGCGACAAGATTCGCATTACCCCTTATGCCCGCCGCCGGTTTGACGGTACATTTTTGTACGAACCCGTCAAGAGCGCCGATGGCTTCTCCGTGACTTTTCATATCGGAGAGTCGGTCAGCCACCTGCCACTGGACAAGAGCACAGTCACCTCCCAGTACCTATTGGATATGATTGACCTGCTGGAACGTGGAAAAACCAATAGCTACCGTACAATCGCTCAAGTTCTGCTCGACGCCGGCGCCACGCTGGAGCCATTGCAGGTTAACGACGATCCGGATCCGGAAAATATTATCACAAATCCACCAGCAATCACTTTCCGTATCCAAAGTGGCAAGCTGAGCGGTTACCTCCGCATCTATTATGATCGATCCATGGATTACTACGGAATTCATGTATTGGACGGCTGCGGAGTTATCGTTGACACCGTAAGTGATATTGATTTCACTTCCATGGCCGAAGTGATACAGGACCTTGTTGACGATGAAACCTGGCGTATAGCCAAAGTGGAAATCATTCAGAAGGTTCGGCCAGCTAAAAAAGTCTCCTGAGTCTTTCTCACCAAAAGGGATACCCCATGAACCGGTACCAAAAGATCACCCTGGAGAGCTACCAGGGCGGCGTTTATCGGTCGCTGACCACATTGCAGGAGGTCTGGGCCACCAACGACATCTTGCTGATCAATCTCGTCAATGTGCTCGATGAGGTTGACGTTACCCCTGAATCCCAGCGCGATACGCTCCTGGGCTTGGCGTTAACGATAGAAAATGTTGCTTTCAGTATCGAAAACGCATGTAGATAAGCAAGGTCTGGGCTGGCATAGCCCAGCCTTTTCTAACCGAACTGTTCTTAAGTTCCGCTAGAAAAGGCTTTCAGTTTTTCCACGCTCGTAAACGAGTCGCCACCCAGCGTCATAGGGAAACTCACCAGGTGTGAAGGCAACACCTGTACCGTACCACTCATTTCCACCACCAATAGGAGTGCTCCCGCCATCATTAGGCGCGGCATATCTCCGATACAGAACACGCTTCAAATGTAAGCGCTCAACACACCAAGGCAACCCTGCCATGGCCATTTCAATAACATCCATGGCTTTCCCTATGGATGACTCTTTTATTTGTTTAGCCCCTAACGTCCGTAAGGAGCCATTATTATGATTACCCACGGTACCAGTACCGGAGGGAGCCGCGGTTGCGGTTCTCGTAAGCAGGGCGGTGTATACCTCTGCACAGGGCTCAGCGAAGACGGATCTCCCGTCGAGGATTTTCTGATTGACCCTGTCCGCCCATTTCTCGGCGAGCCTTTTCGTGCCCCAATTTCATTGGAAGATCCCACTCAACCAGGACTTTTCCATGCCGTCATCTGGGTGGGTGCCGAGTTCTACCCTTCACTCGTCGACTTCGTTGAGGAAGTCAAAGCAAAAGGTGCCTCAAGGCGCATACCGTCCGGTTTCGACTTCTCGAAATTGACCCCCGGGGCCAGCCGAATGATTTTCGTACATCCAAAAGCCTTCACTAAAACCTGCCACCTGCCCACCGATGGTTGCCCAAAACACAAGCCCATGCATGGCCTCACGGAGCCCTGCATCGGGGCGCATTGGGACTATGTGGAGGCCCTTGGCGGGGACGTCAGCCGCTTTACCGCCACTTTGGGTGACCTGCAGTACGCGGTACCCGCCCAGGTGGAAACCGCACCACCCTTAGCGCCAGGTTTTTTTATGGCACTTCCAATTACCCATGTTGAATATGAAGCCAGGAATGAAGCGGATAATGGCCCAGAAGCTATTCATCAGGCTTCCGAAATTGGGTTCAATGTCAGCATTCTCCACGGAGGCGAGTATGAAATGCCTTGCGAAGATTAAATCACCGTCCATGCGACCAGCAATACTTGGCGAAATCCCGCTTTCCCAAATCCGCATTCCTGAAGGGCGTGCACCACGCACTTTGGTCAAAAATATTCTGGCCAGAGGGCTCATAGAGCCCGTTGTACTCCGACAAGCGGAAGACGGTAGCGATGGTTTTGAATTGGTAGCTGGTCGTCGCCGTCTGCAGGCTCTACTCGAAATGGGCTACAAATCGGTGATCGCCATAGTCCGTACGGAGACAGATGGTCAAAGCGCAGCGGATATCACTCTGTCCGAAAATCTGGTGCGCTCGCGCAACCTTCTGTCTGAAGTCCATGCTTATCGTGAAATGCGTCAATCAGGACGTAGTCTGGAGGATATTCAGAAGGAACTTGGTATTTTTAAGCGCGACCTGAAGACGTTGGACATCCTCTCCAGCATGAGTTCACGAACTGAATCCGCGTTGGAAGGAGGACAACTCAGCCCGTCCGGTGCCAAGGTTTTGGCTAAATTGCCAACCGAAACACAAGACGCGTATTTTTCGCAATCCGCTTCAGACAAATACACCCTGGAAAGTGTGAAGGTCTGGCGAATGTCATATCTGTTTCAGCCAGACCAGATGTCATTTCTTCTGGAAATACCGTTGCATTAAAAAGCAGCATCGCTGCAAGGAGTAGTCTATGCATACCGCCATTGCGGAAAAATCTGTCGCAAAAATCAGCCAACCATCGCCCATCCACAAAAACTCGGGAACGATTGTTGATAACGACAGTAATGAGGCGCGATTCACCCGCGTGACTCGCGATGCAAACACTGTGAGCATTGTCGTTAGCGACACGCCGATACCGCAGCCGCGTGTATCCGTCGCTATGACACTGTTCGGCGATGAATGGTCGCCGCCAGAAATTGCCCTAGTAAAAAAACGTAAACGGGGCCAGTACGCCAAAAAAACTGATCCGGAAGAAGAACAGGTTGCCAAGTTCAGGTATGTCGCTGTACAAAACCGTCTTCGCGCCTGGGATTCCGACGAGGTTGAATGGTTGCACGACATCCTTCTGGCGGAGACCAATCGGGAAATGCGTGAAGCCATTGAAGAGAAAAACTTCGCGTCGATCCGGGAGAAGCTAGCCTGGTATGAGGATATGACGTGGCGACCTTTTTCCTTCCCTGTCTGCTGCGCCATCGCCGGCGCTCATCCCTATGACGTCTTGCAAGGTATCCACCAAGGACTTTCGATGCTTTCAACCAGACTCCGCAAACAAATTTCCAGTGGGGACTACCGTATTAACGATGAAACCACGGAGCGAATCTGTCACCTGCTCAGCCGCAAACAAGCCTACGAATCGTCGATCAAAGAACCCATGGGCAATCACAGCGCCGCCTACAGCACCGATGTGGGCTGGCAGGAACTGTCACTTCATTAATCAAACAAAAAGCCAGCGTATTCTCGCTGGCTTACCTCTATGAATTGACATAGAGGTAAGCCAGTTTCCCGCCACTCGGCCGATACCGGACGTAAACCGGCATTTCATCACCCCATAAAGGGGTGCAACCCTATGGGGCAAGTTCCCCACGGGGAACGCCTCTTACTTTGGAGGTCGTATGGATAACACACAGGCAGCAATTGCCAACATGATTACCACCGGTGACCATCTACTACCTGGGTTAAACCGGTACAAATACAACGGCGCCGACAACATCGACGTGGCGATGCTTGACCGTGACGAATATCTTTCCGCTCCCGGCCGCGATGTCTTCGTGGACGAAAATAACCTTTGCATTATCACCCGTCTCGGTAACGCGATTTATGTTTCCACACAAAAGGCCAGAGAAGCCTTTATGGCTGAACTGGACGCCAGCCGGAAATTCTACGCACAACGGCAATAAAACAGGAGTAAACGGCCCAGCGGTCTCTTTCAAGGTGGTGGCGCAATCCGCCGCCTCCTGAGAGGCCATTGTGGTCGTTCATTGTGGAGGCTTTATGTACAAGTATGATGCAAAAGTGGTCAACGATGCCGCCCGTGATCGTTGGGACATGATTATCAGGGCCTTATCTGCCTATGATATCGATGCCGCTCTGGACCGCCCGGGGCGTCATATTCCTTGCCCGGTGCATGGCGGCAAGGATGGGTTCCGCGTTTTCAAGAACGTCGATGAAACGGGCGGTGGAATATGCAATACCTGCGGCTCTTTTGGCGGCGGGTTCAGCCTGTTGATGTGGTTGAACCAGTGGACTTTTCCGGAAGCGCTCACGGCGGTCGGGGAACTCTTGGATGCCGGGGTCATTCCCATCGTCCAGCAACGCCCGCCCAGACAAGCTAAAGCGCCGGAGCGTGCAGATGTTAAAAAACGGTTGAGTGAGACGTGGATGAGCACGGTCCCCATCACAGACCCCAAGGCCGAAGTGTTGCGTCACTATTTCGAATCGCGAGGTATAGGCCTGGAAAAGTGGCTACACATGGTGCCGAATCATGAAAAGGTGCTGCGTTACCATCCCAGCCTGACCTTTTATAGCGAAGGGGAACTCATGGGCCGGTGGCCGGCGCTCATAGCTATGGTCACCCATCCGGACGGGTCCCCGGTAAATCTGCATCGCACCTATATCGCTCAGGACGGTTCAGGGAAGGCGCCTGTCGACCCTCCGCGTAAACTGATGACCCCATTCCCCGGGAAAAGGACACCAGGTGGCGCCATTCGACTTGGCGAAGTGAACAACGGGATCGGCCAAGTCGCAGAGGGTATCGAAACAGCAGTGTCGGTTATGGTTGCCCGTCAAAAGCCTGTGTGGTCAGCCATTTCTGACACGTTTATGGCCACTTTCCAACCCCCTGAAGATTGGCACACGCTAATCATCTGGGCGGACAAAGACCGTCCACTGCCGGATCACGATGCCGGGCCTGGAGAAGAGTCCGCTGATCGTCTTAGAGAGCGGGCTATTGAAATGGGGCGGCATGCAAGGATATTTATCCCCGGCAGGCCTATCCCGCAGAATCACAAGTCTGTAGACTGGAACGATATTCTCCTTCTAGATGGTCCAGAAGCTATTGGTCCGCAGGGACGAGCTACAAAAAAGAAAGGTGGTTTCCTTTCTGGATTGTCATCAGTTTGGCGCGTCGCATGACGCAAACACAGCCCCAAGCCTTGTGCTTGGGGCTTTTTTTATGCGCGCATTTTCGCCGGAAAGCCATCCTCATCGTGCTGAACGCCAATTACCTTGTCCACCTGACCAAGATAATTGGCGCCAGGCACATCCTACCTTCATGCGCATGGCGGGCAAGGTAGATCACCAGAAAGTCAGGTCATGAATCATGCTGACCAACCTGCGCTGCTATTGCATCCGTTGGCTTAATTAACTTAACTCCCTTTTCAATGAACTCTTCAATGAGTCCCATGATATTCCGTTGCCCATCTATCAGGGCGGCCTTTTTTCCATCAATTACAGTGCGGAGCCTGATCATTTCAGCAAGATTCACAGATCGCTTCATCGCGTGTTCACAGGCCAAGCGATACAAGGTTGCTGTTTTGGCGCGACCAAAAAACCTGCGACTCATTGTTTCGGCCTGTTTCAGATATTCCTGTGATGACTGTTCCAGTTCCTCATCGTCCGCATGACGCGCAACCAACTGCTCTGTCAACCTATCGACAGCATCCACCGTCTCAACCACGCGCCGTTCAAAATCCCTCATAACGTCACACACAGCGGAAGACGCCGCCTGCGATGGCACCAGTTTGAGTAATGCGTGATCAAGCACAAGGCGCCGTTGTAGTTCACGCACGATTGCCAGATTTTCTTTGGCCTGAGCAATCACGATCCGATGCTGAGCGGTATCAATGTTCTGACAGAGCCTGGTCTCCAGTTTGTCCAAAAACCCATCGGCCAATTCCAGCGACATCTCACCAGTTTCTTGTTCCTGTTGCGCCATTACCATCTCCTTATTTGCCAAATACGTGAGCTACTAAACCACCACTCAAGGTTACCATTTGCGTGGTGTCGTTTATGTCTTCCACTGTTTTTCCGCCGATGGTCTGACCTTGCTGCACCATCGCAACCTGACCCCCGGGTGTTTGCAATACAGCCTTGTCGCCATGCACTGCCACCACCACCCATCCATGTGCGGGTTTCTCAATAGGCGCTGGATGGCCACGCACTATAACGTTATGCTTGTGCAGCGCCTGTAATGCCACCAGCCCTGTGGTACCTGTCCCGCCTGACATCCGGCGTTCCGGTATTGGGGCCGGCCTTGATCGTGCTGCCAAAGCATGCAATCGACCTTCCAGTTGGGTTATGCGTAACTGATCATTCATAACGGAAGTTTGCAGTTGATGCACATGCATCTTCAGTTGTTGATTCTGGGCGCTGAGTTGTGAGAGTCGGCCTGATAATTCATTGTCTGTTTTCTGGTCATTCGCCAGATCGGCATTATCATTCACAATCGCTGTTTGTACCCATTGTGGCAGTATGGCTGCTGAATGCGGCGATCTTGCTTGAACTGCCTGTTTGTATTCGACCTCCCCCCGGTTCATTATGCGGTGCGCTGCTGCCCGGGGCCCCTGGACCACAGATGAAGTGATGCTTTCATGATTGGGCGTGAAGTAGTTCCAGGCACCGGCGGCAAAAGGGATACTCATTCTGTAGCCATCTTGGCGAGCAACAAACACCGTTCCAGCTAATGCAATAACGGCGATTCCAATCACAAGGTATTTGCGCGACTTGCCACGGTCATTACCAAGATGTTTCTTTCTCTCGTTATCATTGGTAAGACGGTCGTCAGGCGATGAATCGACCGAGTCGCCCCTTACCGGCACTGACTGCTTTCTGAGCAACGGCTCCCGAAGTGTATGCATGTTTAAGATTCCCTCTCATAAGTCGGCGCCAGGTGACTTGTACCCATAAGCGCCAGTTGGATCTCATTTCCATTTCCAGTTCAGTCCTGGCACTGGCAATCAACTGTTGCCGTTCTTGATAACCATAATCGCGTTTCATTCGAGTTCTCCATTCCGTTTGATTTGATCAACGTATCATGGAGGACTGACGGCTTAGTGATTTTCGAGAACCAGTTGCTCCCGGTCAGGACTGACGACCACATCTGGCCTTCCGACCTGCTTGGCGATGCCCTTGCGTCTGGCCCTCAATATGGTTTTGCAATGTTGACAGGTGCGTAGACAATCTGCAGCATCCTGATGGTCTGAATGCGCATAATTACTTTGACAACGCGAGCAAAACCGCAGGAATAAGGCTTTCTTTCGATAGTCGCGCCACAAGTAAAAACATTGCTCCATGTTTAATGTATTGAATCCGCGACTATATGCTGCATAGAAATCGAACGAATTTAAAAATAATTTCAGGTCGTCCTGCCCAACACCAATCGCGCTGTATTCCTTCACCATTGTCCGGTAAACCGACAGATATATGGCTGCCTGCTTTGCCACCCGCCCATTTTTGATGAAAGTATAGGCGAATGCTGGTGTCTGACCTTTCGCTGGGTGCCCATGTATACTGTTCCATAGCGCTGACAACCTATGCTTACTCACTTTCGTAACCGACTCAACGTGCGTCGGGCGCACTCCACCAGATAAAAGACGTACTGCAATATCGAGCATTTCTATCGACTCTGTCCCGTCTGATAATTTCCAGCCGCGCTTGCCAGTCATCGTCGCCCTCCTACCGAAAAGCCACGGCAGCAAGATAAGCGGCCAACGCTTCCGGGGCGCACCCCCCGCGAAAGACTTCACCCAGAATTGATTCTGCCTGTGGTGGAATCGCCGGCCCAAATGCCGGATTGAATGACAGCGCCAATGCTCCTTGGGCCAAGTAACTTGGCGGGGCCATCTTTACAATCCCGATAAGCCCCTCTTGCTGTTTGAAAATTCGTGACGTCATCGCTACGCTGATCTGTGAGGTGGCTTTCATGAGGGAAAAATAATCCAGATTCAACCGGTAACAGTCTCGCCGCAAGCTTTCCAAATCATATTGTTTGTGCACGAGACGCCCGTTCCCCACTTCAACCGCTTGATGCTTTGCCATGCGTTACCCCCAACTAATCTGAAGCCAATACTAAGCGGGGCGGCATAATCACCCCGCCTGCTGTTATGCCGTTACTCGCTCGCAGAGCCAGAGGAAAAATCTGCAAGCCATATGGCAAGTACGCCGATGTCCTTTCCAAAGTCGTTCCGAATATGCGCCGGCATCTGTTGCCATGTTTGTCCAGGATCCAGTTTTGCCAGTTTCCGCAATTCGGAAATGGTGTACATTACACTGGCTTGCAGTTCGATCTGGTTAACCGAGTGCATATCAACGATCGGGTCCTGCTGATTGTCCATCGCCCCAAGCCCGGATATTTGCTGCAGATTAGGCGTCACCTCTTCCGTCTTCGGCGTGAGGTCTTCGTGCAAGGTATTTTTGGTCGGCCGTGTTCGCGTAGAGGTGTGCCCGGCCATAACGGCAGCAGATTCAGGCGGTATGACCAGATAATCCTTGAGCGCGTCCTTCACCCTTGTGGCCCCATCGCAAATACGATCAGCCAGCAGGGGCAATGCATCAGGATGTGATTTGGCTATTTTCGGGAGTTCAGACATGGCATCCTTTATCACCCCCTGTAGAACCAACCTGGATGCCGTGATGCCGTTTTCGCCAACATCCTTCAGCGCTGCAACAGCTTCAGCAAAATGTGACGCGCGCTTTACTGTGGCCGAACCGACATTCCATTCCGCGGCAAGTGTGTCCGACATCCTCTCACCTGCACTTTTAGATTCTTCGGCTTCATTCCCAGCGTTGGTTGCGCGACCAGCCGCTCTTTTCTCATCCAATTTCCGCTGATAAATACGGCCAAGCGTAACCGCTCTCTCCTCGTCCGTCAGATTCCGACGCCCGATCTGATTCTTATCCACCCAATCCAATACATCCTCCAGATCTTTGAACTCCATAATCGTGGTGGGGAACGATAACCCGTTGCGTGTGGCCACCGCATAGCGGTTATGGCCATCCACTAGAATGAATTCACCATCCCGGTCCCATAGACAGAGTGGTTCTCGAACACCGTGCTGTCGGATGCTGGCCTCCAGGTGAGCAATCTCTTCTGGTTTGAGTGGATACAACAAGTCTTCAATCTGAGGGAGAATGGTGATGTTTCGCAGATTTGTTTCGTTCGACATATATAAGACCCCTGGCTAAATAATTTCGCCTTATTGACGATGCGTTGAGTTTCAACGTTTTATATTAGATCTGCAACATAAATATTTTCTTATAAGAGATTGTGATATAATGAGAAAAATAATGATATATGATGATAGATGAAGAACATGATCGGATGCGGGGCGCCAGCGACCACAAAGTATTCTCTGAAAACATTTCGGTGCTTAAAATGACGTTTGCCGGGCGTAAGATTGCCGTTTGCGTATACAGGAAACCTAAAGAGAGGCAGGAGATACACACAGTCTCCATGGTGTGCCAAGGTTTCGCCTATCCGCGCCGCATAGTACGCAAAGTACACTTTCAGGTTACTGTTAGGTATTTCTATGCCAAGCTGAACATCTTCCAAAGCGACTGTGGTCATTTGGCCAGCAGGCCTCCCCTCATGCGGGCACGAATGGACTCCGAGATCGCTGAACTGCATAACGGGTATACCCCCATTGCTTAGTCCGCGCGACGTGCCCTGCATGTCGATATTGTGCGGCGTGATCCTATGGATTGCAGGTGCCGACCCATACGAAACATAATGTTATGATGGAAAAACACGTAGAACAAAAATAAAAAGTTCTCTATATATATAGAGAACGTCAAGCTGTGAGTTCTAATTAGAACTTTTTGAAAAGTTCTCTATATTCTATATATAGAGATCACGGTTGGTTACTGTTCTCTGTAGAACATTGGCCGTAAGATAGGCGGCAATCACGGGCATGCGAGTAAGCCCTTTGGCATTCGGTTAGGAGGAGGCCAATTACCAATACTCACCTGCCGGAATTTTCTCCCCACTACCGACGTTGGGCTCTGGGTGTATAAGTTGTTGCGGTGCTTTCGTCTGCATGTCATGCCACCATAGGTACAAGCTAGCATCAGTCCTCAGCCATAGGCGGAGATTTGAAAACCATCATTGCGGTGTCATGAGGGAGAGGACTGTTGCCTAACGCCAGGACCATACGGTTGGGTTCAACTCGGAAGTCCATACGGTTATCAACAACAATCGCTACGGAGCCAGTGCATGCACTGGAGCATTGCTGCAGCTGATAATCAGTGAGGATAGGTCACATCGACGGTATAAAATCCATCGCGAGCCATTTTGTCAGCCTATCAGAACAATGGACGACCTCTACCGGCTCTATGTCCACGGCAGGCGTCCATGCGATTTGCGGGTATCCCATGTACGCGCCCGTTATGCACAAGAGTCAGGGCTTTGACTTGGAACCCGTCGGCGAGGGTGAACAGTTTGACGCCCTTTCCTTTCGGGAGTGCCTTGATCTCGGAGACTGGGAATACGAGTCCTCGCCCGTCGCTGGACAGACAGGCGACTTCTGCTTCTGGGTCAACGACAGAAATCAACGGTAAGGGTCGTTCCTTGCCCTCCAGCGTTAGGAAAGCCTTGCCCGCCCTATTCCGGCCAGTCATGCTCTCCATGGTCGCCAGGAAGCCATATCCTCCGTTGCTTGCCGCAAGCCAAATGCTGTTTGCCGGTCCGCAGGCAGCGGTCACGATGGCGGCGCTGTTCTGAATATCGACCTGACTGGAAGCGGGGATACCGTCGCCACGTCCGCTTGGAATATGTGTCACGGGTATGGAGTAGGCTCGGCCGGTATGATCCAGTAGGGCGAGTTGGTCCACCGTCCTTGCGGTGAACACGGCCAGAAGGGTATCGCCATCTTTGAAGGTAAGGGTATTGAGATCGACGTTATGCCCGCTGCGGGAGCGCAGCCAGCCTTTTTGGGAAACGATGACGGTGACAGGTTCGTCGAGCATGGACGCGGCAGCGTTTTGGGAGGTTTTCGTAGTATCCGCGTCGATACGGGTGCGACGGTTGTCGCCGTACTTTGCGGCGTCGTCGGCCAGTTCGGCTGCTATGGTGTTGCGCAAGAGCGTTTCGTCACTGAGGAGTGCGTTGAGTGATTCTGCGATTTCGCGTTTGTCGGCCAGTTCCTTCTCCAGTTCTATGCCTGCGAGGCGGGCTAATTGCCGCAGGCGGATCTCCAGGATGTCGTCGGCCTGAATTTCGCTCAGGTCGAAGTGGGTCATGAGGTCGGCCTTGGGATCGTCGGATTCCCGGATAACGCGGATCACGGAGTCGATATCCAGCAGGATGCGGAGGCGTCCTTCGAGGATATGGATGCGCGCCAGCGCCTTGTCGAGTCTGAACTGGCTGCGTCGGCGGACCAACTGAATCCTGAAGTTAACCCATTGACGCAGGATATGCGCGAGTGGGGCGCAAGGGGCTTTGCCGTCGAGGTCTAGAACGGTCAGATTTACTGAGGCGTTGGTTTCCAGGGCTGTGTGGGCAAGCAGGAACTGGATGAGGGTGTCAGGGTCCTGATTGCGTGATTTTGGTTCGATCACAACACGCACCGCGTGACTTTTCCCGGATTCGTCCCGGACGGTGTCGATTTGCGCGAGCATGGTGTTTTTCATGGCTTGCTGTTCTGGGGTCAGGGCCTTCTTTTTGCCATCCCCTTTGGGTTGTGGATTGGAGAGGGTTTCGATCTCTGCCAGTATTTGCGCGGTGGACACGCCGGGAGGCAATTCCCGGATAGCGATGCGCCATTCCCCACGGGCGAGCTTCTCGACGTCCCAGGTAGCGCGCACGCGCAGACTGCCGCGACCGGTGAGGTAGGCATGCCGGATACTTTCCGGAGAGGATATGAGGCGTCCGCCGCCGGGGAAGTCTGGTCCGGGGATGCATGCCAGGATAGCGTCGTCAGTGATCTTTGGGTTTTCGACGATCCGTATGCAGGCGTCTGTGATTTCACGCAGGTTGTGTGGTGGTACTTCGGTGGCCATTCCGACGGCGATGCCGGATGCGCCGTTGAGCAACAGGAATGGGAGCCGTGCTGGTAGTATGGCGGGTTCTTCGAGTGTTCCGTCATAGTTAGCGCGGAAGTCCACGGTTCCCTCGTCCAGTTCGGCAAGGAGCAGTTCGGCTATTGGCATCATGCGGGCTTCTGTGTAGCGCATGGCTGCCGGGCTATCGCCGTCCAGAGACCCAAAGTTTCCTTGCCCGTCGACGACGGGGTAGCGCAAGGTGAAGTTCTGCGCCATGCGCACCATGGCGTCATAGATCGAGGTGTCGCCGTGGGGATGCCACTTGCCGATCACTTCACCGACTACGCGAGCGGATTTCACATGTTTTGGCGAGCGTTGCAGGCCCATATCGCGCATGGCGTATAGAATGCGGCGTTGCACTGGTTTTTGTCCGTCGGCGAGTGAGGGGATGGCGCGACCGGTGACGACGCTCATGGCGTAGGCGAGATAGGCGCGCGCGGCGTACTCGGCGAGCGGAGGCGTACCATCCGATTCATCGGGACAGGTGCTGGTTACGGGAGGGATGTTGGGCGGTTCGGCGTCCGCTAGCGTGGTACTGTACGGGCGCGCGTCTGGTGGTACACCTTCTTTGAGGATGGTTTCCGCGCCATGCCCTATTGGTGTGGCGTTGATCAAATCGTCTTCGAAAAGGTTCATGGGATCCTGGCTACTGGTCATATAACGACTTCCTGTTTTGGTTTGTGGTTATCTGGTGGTTTAGTGGTGTCATTACGTCATATTCACAACGTTGGACGATTCTTTTTGCGTTTTGTTGGTGTACTGAATCCCATAGTGGGTCGTCGATGCTTTCGTTATTTCCACTCATGGCGGCCCAAATGAGCGCGGCCAGCCAGCCCAGAACGGTCCACCACAGTGTGAGGTTCAGGATCAGTATCCATTTGGTGTGCTCTGACCCAAGACTGTAACTCAGAATTACGGGTGTTAGATACAGCACCAGCAACAGGATGATCCCTGTCACCAACGCGAATACGAATCCTGCTGAGGTTTGCGTGAGCCAGTGTGTCATGATCTGGTTCCTTATGTGGAGGCATAAATAACATACGGCATAACGTCAAAAACATGCTTTATTTTAAAGCCATTACCATGGGCATGAGCCGATAAAATACCAGCTAACAGTTATTTTAGCAGGACATCAAGTCATGAACCCCATGCCACAAGGCAGGGGCTTGTAGGAGCTTCGATTCATGACCAGCCCGAGCAGAACATTGCTACGTTCAAGGTGTCATGGCACTCCGGGATGCTTGCCAGTTCCGGGCCCTGCCGTTGCCAGTCATGCTGTCGTACCTGGGGGTACGGCGAAGGCGGACGACATGACAAGCACCATGGACATGGGCGAGGCACACGTTACCGGCGCAAGCCGAGAGAAAGAGGAGTAGTCCAATGCAAAACCGGGTATTCGTTTTAGATGCACAGTAGAGTTTTGATATCAAAACGGAGTCGGGTCGCATCGGCGGTGTGCCGCATCGTTATTGTCGTCCAATACATCGAAACGATGGATACCGCTATGCGCAATAAAAACGCCGCGCTTTCCTCCCCATGCCTGAAGGCCGTGGCTTCTCGCGCGGAATCAGGTGACGCCGACGGGTATTGGTTCTGGTTGCGATGGATCATTGTAGGTCCAGACGGTGGGGATTTTTGCGAAAGCTGTTTGAGCCGCTTGTAGAGAGTTATCTGGTCACGACCGACAAGGGCAACGGCATTCACAACGACCAGAACGCCTGGGGTCAGGAGCACGGAGCCGCGCTACATAGTAAACCTGGCCAAGCGTGTGAATTGGGTAAGCGTGGAGGGCGTGCGTATTGTAAATGGACTGCCGAGGATTGACACCACTACTGCGGTGTAACGATGTGACATATATGCTGCTTTACCAACAAAAACACAGGAGACCGCCATGCAACTGGATCAACAGGACCATCAGATCATTGAAGACATCATTAACCGCCGCGCGGGCATTGCCTCGATGCAGGAGCAGATCAAGGATGACATCAAGGCCATAGCCGAGCGGGCGGGAGTCAAGGCAGCCAAGATTAACAAGGTCATCGTGCTGGTCGAGAAGGAGCGCGCCAAGGGCGATGTTCTTGAGGGCGAACGTGGCATTATCGACGCCGCTGAAACCATTGCGGGCGCGGCGAATGAGTCGGCATAGCGCCGACTGCAAGTCATGCCGACTGCAAGTCTTACTGGCGCAAGTCACACAGACTGCCGGTCACTTCAAAAAGGATGCTGAAAGATGCCAACGGATATGCGTTTTAACCGAGAGGACTTGTTACCTGCCTTAGCGGCGGTTGCTGGGCTTGCGGGTCGGAAAGGCGTCCTGCCGGTTACGAGCAATGTATTATTCCGTGTTGAGCGCGGGGTGGTGAGATTGACGGGATCGGATATGGAAACGGAGGTCTCGGTGGAGACGACGATACCGGTGGACGCTGGTTATACCCCGGTCACGCTGCCGGCGAAGAAGTTGCTGGATATTTTGCGCAATCTTCCGGAATGGGCGGATGTTGTGTTACGGTTTGGCGAAGGTGGAAAGGCGGCCCTGCGCAGCGGCGGTTCAAAATTCACTCTGGTGACATTGGCTGCGGAGGTCTTTCCGCTCATGTCGCTGGAAGAGACTCTGCCTATGGGCAGTTGTGATGCGGCGGCTTTCCGTGACGCATTGCTGACGGTGGAGCACGCCGCGCCGAGTGGAGACGCGCGAACATTCCTGAATGGCGTCTATTTCGAGTTGACTGGCGACGTGATGCGTTTTGTGGCTACGAACGGGCATCGTTTGTCTGCTGCGGAATTGGCTTTTACTCCGGAAGGATACTCAACGGAGTGCGTAGGCATTCTCCCGAAGAAGTCGGTTGATGAGATCACGCGCATACTGTCCGGCGCAACCGGTTCGGCGAGAATATCGTGGACGGATAGGGCTTTCGTTCTGGATAGTGGCAAATTGCGGTTCGCCACGCGGCTCGTGGACGCCAGGTACCCAGAATACCAGCGGGTGATTCCTGCAGGTTTGCCGTACCGGTTATCGTTCTCCCGTGAGGAGTTGATAGTTGGGTTGCGGCAAGCTGAAGTTCTGGCGGATGGGAAAGAGCATATTGTTCGTCTGGAGTTGTCTGATAGCGAGGCGACCTTGAGGGTGACCGGTGAGGTCAATGATATGGCCGAGGTCGTGGTGCCGTGTGAATATAATGGGCCGGGCATGGTGGTTGCCATGAATATACGCTATCTCCTGGATGCGGTGGCGGTGATGGGTAATGAGCGGGTCAATATGGGAATCCGGGATTTCGGTAATGGAGTTTTGATCACGGGGCTGGGCAATTTTCCGCTGGCGGTGGTTATGCCGGTCAGGGCATAAGGAAGTTTTTGCATGCTCTTTGACCGTGAAGCATTCGACTATGTGGTTGTGGGTATTTTGGGAATGGTCGTCGGAAGTTTTTGAATGTGGTGGTGCATCGGGTGCCTCGCCACGAATCTGTCATCCATCCCGCGCACCACTGCCCGCACTGCGGCCATGTGCTGCATTCCTGGGAAAATATCCCAGTCCTGAGTTGGATGTTATTGCGCGGCCGCTGCCACGGTTGCGGCAACCCCATTGCCTGGCGTTATCCGGCGCTGGAACTCCTGACCGGCTTGCTCAGTCTGGCGGTCGTTTGGCAACTGGGCCTCACCTTGCAACTGGTCCCTGCCTTGGTATTCACCTGGGCACTGCTGGCGCTGACCATGATTGATCTGGAGGCGCAACTGTTGCCTGACCGCATTACCAAGCCGGGACTGCTGATCGGGCTGCTGCTCAATGGGTCGGCACTTTTCTGGCCGGGGATAGCGCTGGTGACGCCCCAAGATGCCTTGCTCGGTGTACTCATCGGCTACGGCAGTCTGTGGTTGCTGTCCACGGTGTATTATCGGGCGACCGGACGGCTCGGAATGGGCGGCGGTGATCTCAAATTGCTCGGCATGATTGGTGCGTGGCTGGGCTGGCAGGCCGTCTTTTTGACCCTGTTCATCGCGGCTCTGAGTGGTGGTCTGGTCGCCCTGAGATTCCTGTTGCGTGGCAAGGGCCGGGACTATGCCATGCCTTTCGGTCCTTACCTGGCGCTTGGAGGATGGTTGATGCTGTTATGGCCGCAGCAGATCACCCACGGTTACCTGCACATTCTGATGTGACGATGTTCCTGCATGGCGCCGGCCTGAAGACGAACAAAAGACTATCACCAATAACCCTGGAGATTGAACGTGGCTATCACGAACCCGAGTAAAGTATTGCTGTTCACGAACCGCCAGGAAACCGTCAACCGGATTCGCCAGACTGTGGCGGACAACCCATCGGCACCAGTCTGGTGGACGTTCCTATTCCTGGTGGTTATCGCGTTTTCGTCCATGGCACTTACACACCTGATCCAGCCAAAGTCGCTTATGGCTCCCGGTTGGGCCTACCTCGTGGTATTCATCATGTTGATGGTGGTGCAAACGCTAGTCCTGCTGTTCATGAACGGCATGGCTACCTGGGCGATGAATCGCCAGCGGCGCAAATCCTGGGGCGTTTCGCTGCCCGATGAACAGCGCATCCTGGGTTTCCGTCCGGGAATCTGGGTAGGCGCGGCCACAGCCTATGCGGTTTGCATCGGCATGATGCTACTGGAAGTGTGTGCCGCATTGCTGCTGACGGTATGGCACAAACAGATCATGAACAGCATGAGCACGGTAATCAGCGTCATGTCCCTGCTCTATTTTTCTTATGCGATCTCGTATTTCTACGGGATTCCAAAACGGTCTTTTGTATTTCGGTACGTCATTCTGCCGGCAGTGCTGATTTCGATTGTCGGTATCATCGCAGCCATTATGATGGGACAGTACAGGAATTACGAAAACCAGAAAGCACAGCGCAATGTCCATCAGTCTGCCGTGGACCATGCTGGAATGGTCACGCCGGCGCGCACTCTTGCATCGAGTCCGAAAGCGCGACGGGCGGCGATGGACGACTACGCGGACATGCTACGCAAGCTGGTGCAAGCCAATGTACGCATGCCGCATTCTGTCCAGAGGACGCATGCCAAAGGAACCGCCGTGATTTCCTTTCGTCTGACGCCGTCGGGACAACTGCTCTCCGCGCAGGTTGCCAGGGGCAGCGGTGTTGTTGCCGTCAATCGCGCTGCCTTGAAGACCGTGGAGGACATCAGGTTTCCCCCGTTTCCCAAGGATATGCCAAGACATCCCATAACGTTCGAGGTGTCGGTAAATCTTTCAGCGCAACCTGTAACGACTGCGCCTGCTGCTAGCTTGCAATATGCGATGCATCCAGCACATACGACTGGCCAGGCGCTGTTGGCGCCGCCATCACGCTTCGGCGCTTCTCCGCTGCTTTCGAGCATGATACGGAATGATGACACGCACTGTCTGGCGGGGTTACCTCTGGACGCGCCATGGCCGTCAGGGGCGTCGGTTCCTGCCACTGTGGTTCAGTTCGTGCCAAGAATGGATGTGTTGCGAGATATTGCTTGGAACAACTGGGCGTTGCACGGAATGATTGCCCCACGGTACCTGCGTAATCAGCGGGTCCTGCTGCACCCGGACGGTTCTCGGGCTGGCGTGACCATGTTGGCGGTGGTGCCGGCGGATATGCGGGTGACCATCGGGGAGCATGTGCAAATGGACCAATATCATGCGTTCCATCGTGCGCCATGCACCTACGTGCCAAACCTGATCAAAAGATAATTTGGCATCGCGCCATAGGTGTGGCGACGAAGCCATGCTTATGTTGCGAGGAAAAATCAATGAATCTGGAACTCACATCGATATTCCGGCTGCTTGAAAGCGCGAGCCCGTTGGAAAGGATCAGCAGCCGCTCTGTTGCAGATGAAATATTGCGGCACCAACGGCTATCAGGCTGCGGCGGTGACACGATGATGGTCTGGCTGGATCAGGACCGGGTTTTATCGTTACCGAAGCGCGTGATCACCATAAACGAGGCAAGGAGTAATCGTGCGAAGTTAAGGAAAGCGGCTGGGGCAGATTTTTATGTGCCGGTCTTCGAAGACCGGCATGGAGCATCATGGGCGCTGTTGCTCACCGGTCACGGATTGCCTAGCGCGGAGATGGACATGTTCAGGCAAAAGGTGAAGATTATGGCAAGCATATAGTCTTAGAGCGACATGGCGCTTAGGCCCACAAATTTGGGTGGTTGTCTGGCGGCGGCTTTGTGAGTCCGACTCCGTGACCGCGTCGTTTCGGTGCTCTCCGTAAAGAGATTTCTGATAATAACGGCATGTCGAAAAGCATGGGTTGCGAAGGTTTTACTTCATCGACAGGACTTTCGGATGACTCCGATAGGCGAAAAAGTTTGTCTAGCGACTGCTGGCCGGACAACTCCTTTGCGTGTAGCCACTGAGTCCGTCGCATGATCTTGTCCACCGTGGATATGGCTTGTGGCGAAAGCGACAGCGTACCCATGCGTGAGTAGTAGAGGTAGGCGCCGCAGGGTCCGAAATCGTGGCCGCGTTCCAGGTCTTCGATAATGGCGTCGTATTCGAGGCCGAAAAAATCCGCAACACCGGTGTCGTCGAAATCGAAAGCGGGGCTGGTCTCCACGTCCATGACCTGATGACCATTGGAAAGCTGCCTGGTACCCATGCAAAGGCTTTCGGAGCCGGTAGCAATTTCCTGCAAAATATCACGGTACCCATGCAAGTCTTCCCGATCTTGCCAGGGTGTGCCCACATGCAGGCGACGCTTCGGTGGCATAGGCGCCCTCTCATGTTCCGCAACTTCTGGCACCGGGTAGCGGGTTCCGCACTCGACGATATCGTGATACACCCGCAGTGCCTCGAAAGGCGGGTGATAGCCGTACAGGCTCCATTGTGCATCGATGGCCAGCAGCATTTTGAGGCTGATCAACTGGAAGCGTGGCCTTTGGCCTGTCGCCCGGGCGACCTCGATCTCCTCCATGTCGATGGTCAGCGCATAGCGCAGCAGGTCCCGCAGCATGTCAGGGGAGTACACGTCCGGGGCAATGGTCATATAGCCATCCGCATCGACTGAACGACCCATCCAGTTGCGGCGGGAGGAATCCCAACGGGTGTTGACCAGAAACCTCTGCAGCCGATTCAGTCCAAGGAGATAGTGGTACCGGGGATCCGACTCAATCATGGCTTCCAGACTTTTATCCCGGCCTATCGGAGTGCAGATGGCGCAGCCTGTGCGGGCGCCGCAGGGCTTGGATTGACCTCTGGTGGCCATATCACCGACGACGGCGCAGGAGGTGCCGGCAGCGTCAGCGTAGATGCGAAAGACGTCTTCGAACCGAGAGAATGTGAGATAGTCCGGATCACCTGCACGGCAGTACCCCAAGTATTCCCAGACTTGGTCGGTTGTCCAATGCGCGATCGGGGACAAATACCAGTGTCCATCGTCTCCTTTCCAGGGGAGATCGGCGGTTTCCTCTCGATCTGCCATCCGGGCGGCCCGTTGTGGGCTTTCGTCAAAGCGTGTCCCGATAATGGTTACCAAGGTTGGTGGATCACGCTGATCGCTAATTCGCTTGCGCAGTCGGTGCATGGGTTTGATTTTCAGGTCGGTGGTGCAATCATGGTTGGTCCCGGGAAATGACGGCAGCGCGCGGCCACCGATAACCCGGAGTTGCCAGCTCTCGGTGAGGTTTGGCTTGGCGATGTGGACCTGCAGGGGGACGGCGTGTCGTTCGGCATAATCACGTAACCGTACTATTTCGCCATCCACATACGCACGGATCTCAGGGTTTTCCACCAGCGTGTCGCCATGTGTGACCAGAATGGGTGCTTTCAGAACCGCCCCATCCGCGAGAAGTGATTGCGCCGCCTGCATGGTGAGGCCGAGAATTACGCTGGAATCTTTACCGCCACTCCATGCCACGGAAACCTGCCTGTGGCGCAGGGCCTCCTTGATGGCCGCCATGGCGGAAATGGTCGGTGTAGTGGTATCCACCGGTTCTTCTGATGTCGCCATGAAAACTCCAGACAGGTAGTCTTGCAGCGGTAGGTGTCGGATAATGCTTATCGACCGCCCTTTTAAAACATTTTACCGGGCCCCATTGACGCATGAGGAATTTTCAAAAATAGCAATGGACCCCATTATTACAACGAAAGAGCACACCATGGGCGTGGTAAGTAAGGCGCTGGACATGAAACGGGCGTTTCTTACCGCCTGGGAGATTCAGTTTCTCAATAGCATCCGGGTTTCCGGCCTTCAGCCGGAGGATCTGACACAGCAACAGATGGTGGCCATCGGCGTTATCGGAAAGCGTTTGGGGTTGATTGAGTGATTGTACGCATACGAAAGCCTATGGCGTAGCGACAGGAAGTACGCATAGCGTTGTCCGCTGGCCTTTGGTCTGCATGGATATGCAGCAGAACTAAATCGACCGTGGAGTTCTGGCAACGCGAAATAATTTAGCGTATGATTTACTGTTCTTTTTTCATTACCAACCATCAAGGAAAGCATTATGGAAGGAACCACCAAAAAGCGGGTACGTCGCACAGCGGAACAGCGTCTGGCGGATTTGGAGAAGAAGCATGCGGAGATCGTGGAGCGGCAACGCGCGGCCATTGCCAAGATCGAGGAACAAAAGAAGCGCTTGATGCAGGTGCCTTCTGTCCGCAAGAATAAGGTTGAGCAGGAAAAGCGATTTGCACGCGCGGCCTATGCGCTCGCTCCAGAGTGGGATCAGCGGCACTTCATTGCCGCCCTGGAATTGGCACTGGCGGAAGATGCGGAATCCCTGAGAAATCGAGGTGCGCGGTTACTGGAAGAGCACGGCAAGCCGAGGCGCGGCCGGCGTCCCTCTAAGGTCTAAGCTAGCCAAGGGCAGGCGGGGATCTGGGCATGCATTTGATGAACTGCTCCCACCAACCTTGCGGTATGGCGTGAGTTTCGTGCTTCATCGCGGTAAAACTTCCACCGCTCCACACCTCGGACAGCCCCCGGGGCTTGCGTCCAGCATGGAGCCGGACTCACCGGCCAATCTCGTTTCTAGCCACCGCAATAGTACACGAGCCGCATTTTCATCGCGACCACAAGTGACACCGGGAAATGCCGCACGAATTTCTTCAGTGCGCAGGTTGCGTTTGCCTGCACGTTCGGCGGCGTCAAGCACTGACGATAAAGACATGGCGGCGCTCATGGCTTGGGTGAGCAGTCATTTTGCGCAACATATCAGTGACACTAAAATGAATGCCTCCTGTCTCGCCTCACAGAATTGTTGTTGTGCGTAAAATGTTACGGTCTGGTATCCTCTTTTGTGAGTAATAGTCCGCCACGTTGCCAAACGTCTGCAATTCCAGCACAACCGCTCAGGCACCACATCGGTCTTTCACTTTTGGGCTGGCCCGAAACGTCACAACCCGCCGGTCACTGATTTCAAAACCGCGATATCAGGTTATTCTTAATCCCTTTTTCCATGCACCACCCCACCACGCTTTCCGCCGGCAAGGCGGTCTGCCAGATTGGCCGTGCGTAAATGGGTGTACCGCGCGAGCATTTGCAGGTTTTTGTGGCCGGTAATGGCCCGTATCTCCATCATGTCCAGATCTGTGCGCTCAAAAAGCCGACTGGTGGCTTCGTGGCGGAGGTCATGAAAATGGAGAGCGTCGTTATTCCATCCCCTGGGAATACCAGCAGCGATACGGACGCGGTCCCAGGCGCTATCAATGCCGTCACCACTCAATCCAAACAACGAGTCTTCTGATTTTGTGGTCACCATCGACAACGTTTCCAGCGCCGCAGGCGACAACGGCACCGTTCTAGGATCACCATTTTTCGTTTTTGGAAGAAAGATCGACCGATTTCTGAGATCAATATCCCCAGGCTTTAATAATGCAATTTCTTCACGCCGCATCGCTGTCTCCAGCGCGAGCGCGATCAGGCAGGCAATAGGCAAGCTGGACGCACCCAACAAGGCCCCAACCTCTCCAGGACGCACCCGCCGCTCCCGGCCGCCGGGCAATTTTGGCTTATGGACTCTTGACACCGGGTTATCAAGCGATTCCATGCCCCAATTATCTTTTGCTACATTAAAGAGGTGCGAGAGCACAGTAAGATGCAAGCGTATAGTTTTTGGCCCCTTCCCTTCCTTTTCCATATCCCGCATCACCGCCGACACGTCTACGGTGCGGATGCTGGACATCACTCGCTGCGATATCGGCCGCCTCAACCATTGTGAAATAAACCCGCGCTCACCATCCTGCCCACGACCGGCCTTTTTCCTTGGTGTCACCTCGACAAGGTACCGCTCAAAGCATTCCCCCAGTGTCGTTTTTTCGGACTCGCCACGCGGCGCAAAGACCCCCCGATCCATTTCAGATTCTATAGACCGCGCCCAAGCTTCTGCCTCGCGCTTAGCCCGGAAAACCTTGGTCTGGGTCGGATAACCCTTCCTCCGGACCTTGGCCTGCCACCCTATCGTAATGCCATTTTGATCTGTTTGCTCGTAGAAACCTGCCATGGATCCACCGTTTGGACAATTCTGGACAATGATCTTTGGCTCAGCGCCGCCACCAAAGATGTCGTTAACGGCGTCTAGTATCCCTCCCCTGAAAGCTCACTGTCCATAAAATGTCCAGAAAAACAAAAAAGGCACCTAGCAAGTTGCGCTAAGTGCCTGTTTTACATGGTGCGCTCGGACGGAGTCGAACCGCCGACCTACTGGTTCGTAGCCAGTTGCTCTATCCAGCTGAGCTACGAGCGCGTGGAGGGCGT
>JAJYPA010000382.1 GCA_021795795.1 Pseudomonadota bacterium
TTGCCGAGCGTGGACCATTGCTACCCGAGATGATGATTCGACTGTTGGCGAAGAATGAACTGGCAATGACCTTGCCGCTGGTACAGGAGCTCAATCCTGGCGTGCCGCCAGATGTACTCGCGCAAAGGCTTCAGGATATGTCTGAAGAGGGTTATCAATGCGCTGCCGCTTTTGCGGATGATTGCTGTATCGGGGTGGCGGGCATCTGGCTGGGAACGCGTTTCTGGTGTGGGCGCTATCTGGACGTCGACAACGTGATCGTCGGCCCGACGTATCGCGGTGCCGGTATCGGTCAACAGCTTATGGACTGGGTAGAGAGCTACGCGCACCGGGAGGGCTGCGAAGTCATGGTGCTGGATGCTTACGTTACCAATCATCCTGCGCACAAGTTCTATCAACGGAACGGTTATCAAATCATCGGCTATCATTTCGTCAAATCATTGCGGTCCACCGGCTTATCCACAAGCCCAACTGACAGCATGACGGAAGTTATTGATGAGGATGGGGCACCTCGTCAAGAGCCATGGGTGTGATAGTCTGGGGTGGCGGCATCAGACTGCAAGCGGCCTATCAACAAGCGGTTAGACTCAGACTAGCGGCACTGGAATAGGTGCACTGATTCAACCACGAGCGCCTATTGGAGCCCATCGAGCATATTCCCCCAGCAGAAGCTGAGGCAAACTACTGGAAACCGCACGCCAGCAATATGGCTACAACCCTCTGTAACTTAACCCAACCAGCCTCCACGAAACGCGGGGCGATTCAATTTCCTGCTGCAAAAGCATCAACTATCTCGTTTCTAAGATTTGATACTTTGTTTGCTAAAAGAACAGATTTAAGAATAGAAATATTTGCCCGTATAATTACAACAATATGCTTCCACGAGGCACACTTTACCGGCTTTCCATTGCAGAACTCAAAACTAATTTGATCAATATCAACGATCAGAGAAGTATTATTGTGCATTCCATTTGCGTGATACGAGTTTCTCAAGCTTGCGAGCGCGGTGAGAGTATCCTTTTCTGGTCCATTGGTGGGAATATCAGCCTGTTGAAGTATGGCATTACTGATATGCCAAAAACCACTTCTTTCTGGACTTGCAGACAATGCCTTTAAGATATTGCTGAAAATATTTTCTATCTTGAAGTGAACTTTGATGGTAAGGGTGTTTCTCAAGTAGTCGAGCATTAGATCTTCAGCCTGGATAGAGGGCAAACCAGACCCAATTAGCTTCCGATATTCCTCTTCAAAATTATCGCTATACTTCTTTTGAGAAAGGGCTTTTAGACTCATGAGGACGCATATCCAATTACCGCACGCAGCAATATCACACTGCAAGCCATCAAGGGCGACCTGACGAGCATCCTGAGACGCATATGAAACTCCGCTTACAGATACTATTTTTTGCCTGATGTCTTCGATATCCTGATTTATACCCTGCAAATCTTTGAGGACCTGATCGAAATTTGAGTAGTGCATTATTTGATCCTCCTGTTGTTCTGATTCCTAACCGTTCGCGTTAACCAGCAGAGGGGCGCACAGCGACCAGAAGGTCCGTGTTGAACGCGTTAAGTTTCATTAGTACAGTGCGCGCTCAACATCAACTGCCCTCCATTCATGCTGATTGTGGTCTCTGTCAGTCCATGACGAAAACTGAAGATCAGCATTAAGTTCCTTTGCTGTTTCCTGCAGGAAAGCGCAGTAATGACCGTATCTGTTACGGTTCTGTACGTTGTTTTGAACATACCCATTCACCAGCGTAAAGCCGAACCGTGGATGATTTTCAGCGATCACCGAATCAATGACGCCGCACTGTTGTGGATTTATGAATGCACATACTTTTGATGCAAAAGCGATCTGTAGTTGCGGCAGCCTGCTGAGAGTAGCAAGCGCATAAGCGAATTCATTATTTTGAATGTGATTGGCCGCTGTCGAAATGTATCCAGCCGCCACACCAACACCAATATCAAGCACCCCTCTCATGCGTTGAGGCCTGTCTCGTACAACCCGATTTTGACCGTTGTAGGCCAGCCCCACCTTGCCAAACGCTCTTTCCTGTCTAATACGGCCATCTTGACCGCTGTAGTGCCCCCAAAAAATGACGCTTAAATATCCAAGCACTCTGCTTTCGTCGCTCGGCGACGAAAGCAGCTCGTTCAGGTATTGATCAAGAGTTTGTGTACCCGGAAAGTTTTCAACCGTGAAATTACCAAGCGCCCCACCAAGAGCTACTGTGGGGTATGCGTAGGCATTTCTCTGGGTTTGCATCTGCTGACTTGGAAATCTTGGGCAAGACATGATCTCTCCATGAAAACTAACAGTTAATGTAGAGACCAATAGGTCAGGACATTGTTTGATATAGAAACGGCTTCAATAACGCAATATCATATTGATTTAACGAATTTACTTATCCAATATGTCTCTGTATGTATGAAAAGGCGGGCCCGGCACTGCCCCTTTTTGTGCTCTGAAATTATGCTCCAAGCCTTTGTTGTTGGCCATAGGCGCAAACATCATGGGGTCCCGCGGCACCCGGCTTGATGGACCGGGCATCTATCGTCTGCCGTCGCCGCCACTACAGGTCCCGCATCGGGGATGGCCACAAGTATTTAATCCGCCATTTCATCTCTAATTCCATGACAAATGCCATCCCTGCGCACGGCACGCTGGCGGTTTCCGAGGTAAAGCCCTTAGCCACTTGGCCCTTGAGGGCAGGGTCTCAGCTTCGACCCAAACCTTGGCGCTGAACGCCCACGTTCCAAAGCTGAACGGGAATGACTGCAAACGCTGCATCATGGTCGTTCAGATATAACGTCTGTCAATTCAGTGACAGTGACCGACCCAGCAACGATCTATACCCTCGCATTGGGGTGACGCCGAGCGTCTACCCGGTAGACGATGGAGGGTATCTGATGAAAGTATACATTGCTGAGAAGCCCAGCCTAGGCAAGGGTATCGCCGCCCATCATCCCGCCGTCGCGGAAGGCCTGAAGTACCACTGACCAGGGTAGGGAGATGGCGCGACATGAGGATCTGGAAAAACGCACCCATCTGCGGGTCTACTTTGCCGACCCACACAGCCCTTGGCAGCGCCCGACCAATGAAAATACCAACGGACTGCTGCGGCAGTATTTCCCTAAAGGAACGGATTTGTCGCAATACTCTCAGCAGTATTTGACCAAAGTTGCCGAGGAGATGAATAATCGACCAAGAAAATCCTTTGATTTTCTAATGCCATCAGAAGTAATAGCACAGAAGATCAAAGAGTTAAACGGTAGCTTTGCACTTCAAAATTGAAACCGCCCTTTATAAGAGCAACACATTAATGATTATTGACAATAATAGCACTCTATCCGGGTTTCTTGGCCTGCAGGATTCCGACTTTCAGGTCATCGACCGTTATCGCGATGCCTTGGATAAAGAAGCGCCGGCGCTTGCCCACGCTTTTTACGATTATCTGCTCAGTCACCCCACCACCGCCGCCGTATTCCGGGATTTTTCCAGCGCGCGCCTGGAGGCCCTGATCCAGAAGCAGACGGAACACGCCACTGGCCTTCTGGCCAACCATATGGACAAGCCCTGGGGGGAGTCCATGCGCAGAATCGGGGCTCTGCACCACCGCCTCGGCATCGAACCATCGTGGATCGCCGGCGCCTATATTCTCTACTGGCGCCATTGGCAAAAAATACTTCAGGTGCAGGTTCCTGAGAGTGACCGGGATTTGCTGAGGGACGCCCTGTTCCGTCTGCTGGTCGGTGACCTCATGGTTCAACTCGACGGCTACGCCCACGCCTCCCGTGAGACCGATTCTGAGAGGCTGGCCTTGTCTGATGTGCTGATGAGCGTCCTTGCCGTCCCTCGAGGCAAGGAGTCTTTGCGGCCGGATGATTTGCTGCAGCAGATCTGCGAAGCCTTGCCTTCCAAGAGCAGCAGCGTACGTCTGGCCGGTTACATGGTGAGCGACGCCATGGGAGAGACGTTCACCTTGGAGCACCAGGCCGGGTTCCGGTTGCCTGCGCTGCAGATCCCGAAGACCGCCGGAGATCCCTGCTGGGAGGCGTTGAAAAGCGGTCGGCTCCTCATTCAATCCGTGGATGATCCGCAAGCGCCGGAATGGACAAAGGCCTTGCGCAATCACATGGCGGAAATCGGTATCTTTCCTTTCGGGACAGGAAATTTGCGTGGCGTAGGCCTGATCGGCGTGCGCGAAAAGGGTTACTTCCAACGGGTTGGGTCGACATACTTCGATGCCTTTGCCCATCTAGGGGAACTGATTTTTGTCCTGCGCAACCAATTTTTGCGCGATCCCCTCACCGCTTTGCCCAACCGTGTCCTCTTCATGGACTTCCTGGAGAACGCCAGAAACCAAACCATGCGGCACGAGCGGCTTCTGGCCGTGGCCATCCTGGATTTGGATGGTTTCAAGCAGGTGAATGACCGCTTGGGGCATGACACCGGAGACCAGTTGCTGCAAGCCGTGGTGCAAAGACTGCAGGCGCGGTTACGGGCGGGAGATGTCCTCGCGCGCCTGGGTGGCGATGAGTTCGGTCTGCTGTTGCCCGATTTGGAGCGCCTCGATGATCTCGATGGCCTCTGCGAGCGACTACTCGCCGCCATTCATGAGCCGCTGGAAATCGATGGCGAGGCGGTCAGCGTTACAGGCAGTCTGGGGGTCACCGTTTTCCCACTGGATGACAGCAGTGCCAGTACCCTGATACGCCACGCCGATATGGCGCTCTATGCCGCCAAGGACGCGGGCCGTGATCAGTTTCATCTGCATACCTTAGCCCTGGATGAGGCCATGCAGACCGAAGCGTGGACGCGTGTCATGTTGCAACAGGCGTTGCAGGAAAACCGCCTGGTGCTGTACTACCAACCGATCGTATCCAGCACTGGGGTGGTCGTAGGCGTGGAGGCCCTCATCCGCCTGCAACACCCGGAGAGGGGCTTGCTTGCACCCGCCGCCTTTTTCTCCGCCCTGGACCATCCCCGCCTCGCGCGGCCCATCGGTCGCTTCGTCCTGAACGCGGCGCTGCATCAGGCCATCCTCTGGCAAGAGGCGGGCCTGCCACTGCGCGTATCGATCAATATCAGCACACGCCACCTGCTGGATGCCCGGTTCCTGGAGGATCTTCAGGAGGTGCTGGCCAAGCACCCCGGCCTGCGACCGGAACAGATCGAGATCGAAATCACCGAATCGGCGCCTTTGCGCGACATGCCAAGAGCGCAAAGCTGCCTGATCGCCTGCCATCGCCTGGGGGTATGTGTTGCCCTCGACGACTTCGGCACGGGCAACGCCTCTCTGACGTACCTCCAACGGCTCCCGGCCGATTCCATCAAAATCGATCGGAGTTTCGTGCGGGATGCGATCGATGATCCCAAGGATCTTGCCATCGTTACGGCGGTTATCACGGCCAGCCGCATGCTGGGTATGGACGTGATCGCAGAGGGAGTGGAAACGGCACAGCACGCCGACTTGCTGGTGAAGATGGGCTGCAACCACCTGCAGGGGTATTTTTTCTCCAGACCGATTCCGGCCGAGGACGTTCCTGCCTGGATAGCCCATTTTCGCCCGGCTCCACGGCCGAAGAATTTCTTGCCTACCCTGGAGATTCTGTCACCTCTCCTGGAGGGGCACATTCTGCGCGTAGAGAAATTCATCGGTGCGCTGCGTCAGGAAAATCCATTTCCCGCCCACGTCATAGAAAGTGATGCCGAGGAGTATTGCCATCTGGGGCTATGGTTGCGCGGGGAGGGAAAGCACCTTTTTGATGGAACACCCCAATTTACGCGGCTCCTCAGTCGCCACGAACGTCTGCATCAGATCGCCCGCGCGGCCAAGTTACGCTTTGATGCCGGGGATGCGGATGGAGCCCTGGAACAGGGAAACCTGCTGGATATGGAAAATGGCTTGCTGCTGGCCGAATTGCTGGCCATGACAGGCGAAAGCCGGGATGATGGTAGCCATCACATTTGAGACAATGGGTTAAGCTATCTAATGGCAAGACAGGATGCATCATTCTGTCTCATGTTCCTGTTGCCATAAAAATCCTTTCAGATTGATTTTTTGACGTTTCCGTTCGCGATCAAACATGAGACAAAACAGTGAATTTCACAATTTCATGTCCGGTCACGGGGTAGGTCATTCTAGCCGAATTCAATGACCGCTATCAGTCTGTTACCGCCCATGACCACCACCTCCCTGCAATCTACCGCTTTCCTTTAATGGTCGGCAAGCATCGTCACTGCCCTCCGTAAGATTATCCATCTGTGTGTGACGCCTCAACCAGTTCAATGGCACGCCCCTACATAATGTCCAGTTGTTGTTGTGTTGATTGGAAAAGTGTATCCATGTTCAACTCCTTCCCCGATAGCTACGGAGTGAAAATCACGCTCATTAACGCCTATCGTCACTCGAAATTTCATGTTCATTCGCACAACACCGATTTGCGGTTGGTTTAAGAGACAATGCTCCTGAAAGATGCCGGTCCGCTCACTATTTTCAACTACAGTATTTCCGATGGCTTTGCAGGAAAATCCTTTGCCTGGATCCGTTAAAATCATCCAGGACTCTGTGTCTGTTTTAGGAAGACATAGGGTATTGGTAGTCGTGACGCCACCTGCGGAGGTGTTTGTAACTTGCCACTCGCCGTGCATAACCTGCGGTATTCCTTGCGCAAACGCCTCTGTTGAAAATGACACAATACAAGACAACAACATAATTCGACGAATATACATATTGTCTCCGACACAATCTATTAAACGATCTAACATATTGACTCCAGCAGGCTATCGGTTTATCAGTGTGCGTTGTTAATAGACGCACGCTTGGTAACCATTGCCGATCATGTTGATTTCGCGCCATCCACCGATGACCACATTAGTTCGCCTGACTTTATTGGCACATAACCAAACCACCAGGCATTATTTATTCGGTATCCTGCCAGGACCGACATTTTGCAAATTCTTGCAACATGAACATCCGCGCGTGAAAAACTTGGTCCGCTTACCTTGTTTTTCTTTTCCGATCCATAATATTCGCGAGAAATTGAGATATATCTGTCCGATGGATCAATTATCAATTTTTTTATATAAAATGAGGAGTTGCAATGATTCATGTAAATGGTTGGGCTTTTCAAGGCCAGTTTACCCCATGACTTGATCTTGATAGATTCTCCTTGCCAAGCACCACACTGGCCCTCAATATTTCCTGTATTCAGATGAGGCCAGAACTCTAATTGCGCTCCACCACAATAGAATCTTTTTCCAGTCTCTTCTGAAGCGTATCCGTGTTTATTATAATAAGTCCAGTCGGATTCATTTCCAATATTTTTATAGTCCATTATCGGTCTGGTCTTTTTATCACCTGGCTGGTCACCTTCCGAAATTTTATTAATTATATGCGCGGTCCCATGATCACATCTATAGAATATATCACTTTTTGCGGTCAACGGTGAAATCGCTGAAAAAGCAAATAATAAAGATTCGATAAGTACCAAATTTTTTAAAATATATCTCATGATATATATACGATATGACCTTTAATCGCAACGTCCGCTTATTGTCTGCTGCCGACCGTCAGGGCTCAACGGCGGCAGGGCAGCGGGAGCGGTCATTCCAACACCGATCGTGGAGGATCCAGTTTTACTCATCGTTTGACGAGATGGATGACATCGTTTGTCGAATACCCCTTGTTTGCGCGACACTCGATGTGCATAAAAGACCCAAGAGCGAGCCGCCCATATAAGCGGCTCGTTTCGTTTTAAGCATATTAGGGAGCGCCTGGCCCTCCACGTGGCGGTCCCCCCATAGGTCCTTGTGGGGGCTGTTGGGGACCCG
>JAJYPA010000383.1 GCA_021795795.1 Pseudomonadota bacterium
GTTGCTGGAAGATCGGCGATTGTTCGCCGAGGTCGGCTTCTAAAATCAAAATCATGATCAATCCCCTTCTGGTGTCTGCATGAACTCTGGCATTCTGATGGCAGTTTACTCGGGCAATCCAGAGACGGCCAACGGCCAACGGCCAAGAATAGCACGCTCCTGCAGGGTCGCTCCAAGGTTACCCCCACCCAGTAGGGACCCCACATGGATTCCACACGCCTGTTCTAAACCGCTAACAGCGCCGAGGTAAGTTTCTGCGCGGGCTTTTCTGTGACCAAAGAGTGGCTGCTGGCCGACGGGCTATTCCCTCACCTTTTTTTCTGATTTCTGCTTCCGCTTCCAGAGTTCCTGACAGGGCGAAGGATGATCGCGGATATCCGACACCTTCTCCGCGCCGAAGCCCCATTTCCCTTCTGCTGCGTAGTCCATCAGCTGTCGCCGACGGTTTTTGCTTGCCCAACTGCCATACACTCCCTTGGAATCCGGCTTGGTGTAGTCGCGTATCAGTGCTGCGATAAATTCTGACTCGGTCTGCGTGTTTTCCTGATGACGCAATGCGAGGTCATGCTCGAACTCTCCAGAGGGTATGAAATAGGCGCTGTTGTCAAACAGAAGCGCCGACCGACTCAGAAGATGATCAACGGCCGAGTCCTCGGTGAGCAACTGCAGGACCTCGTCGATATAGGATGTGTCCACCTTCTGAAATACGATGCGTCCACGCTTGAAATCAGCCTCGGTCGGGGTCACGAGCTTCCCATCTTCGTCATTCAGGTTGAACTTGGCCTGAGCCGACAGGTTTGCGAATGATGACGTCGACACCAACACCCCGCGCACGCGAAACGTCCATTTTTGGCCCTCGAACTCGACCTCCTGGCCGCTGGCAGCCAGTTGGCGCTCGACCACATGGGGCATGTAAAGGGTGGAGACGATCTTATAATCCGACCAGCCGGCCCCCACGCCTATGGTCAGCCCTTTGGGATCGACAAAGCCGAAGGTCTGCATGCGCGTTGCGTAATCCACGATCCAGACGATGAAGTCGGGGTAGAACCAGTCGGAATCATCCACACGCAGGCGGAAGGATTCGTCTCGTTTCTCAATGTTGCGCTTGAGCCAGACTTCTCGGTCGCCCCATTTCAGCGGCATTTTGTCGCTCTTGGGATGATTGCCAGCCGGATAGAGACGGCAAATCAGGTCGCGGACAAAAGCCTCCTCGTGCTCATCAAGCTTGCCAGGGCCGACATCGATGTCTTGCTGGCTGGGTGAGAGCAATAGCGGCTGATACACACTGCCGGGCACGAGGACTTCGATCGCCCCCTCTGGGTGAACGATCAGCGGGAGATTATCCATGCCCGGACAACCGGGGTGAACGGGAAACAGTGCCCCCTGCGTGGGCTGTGTCGTTTTTTTATTAGGCATTCAGAAAGTCCTTATAGTACAGATCTGGAATGCCGCTCTCTTGGGCTTCTATGATCGCGTAGCGGCTTTTACGGTTTTCTTGTTTTCGGTAAGCGGCCTCGAACAGGCGGCGCACGACGGTCACCGCTAGACGATTCAACCGTGTCAGATCAGCGGCCCCGCGCACAGTAAGTATGTCTGGCACCCCTTGGATTTCGTATTTCTCGCTGGCAAGAGCGGATTGAATCGTGTGGCGATCGAAGGCGAAGTTCCACCAACGTTGAGTACGCTTCCATTCGACCATCTCCCGATATAGCCGATCATGGTCCAGCATGGCGCACCATTGCCTGAACTCGCTGGTGATGTCCTCGCCGAGCATTCCCTGCAGCGCCTCAGTCTTGCCATCTTTGAGTTTCGATGTGGCAATTGATGCCGTCAGCGAAACCTTGATTTTATTCAAACCCGATAGCCAGTCCGCGCCGGTCGCCAAAACCTGGAAATCCTGGGGCTGCGGCGCGATGGCTCGAATCGACTTCAACACCGGCGGTGTATGTTTGCGCACCAAGCATTCGATACGCTGGGAATCCGGGACCCCATTATCGATGAGGTTTTGCAGGAAGGTGTCAAGGTATCCGGACTTCAGGCCGAACACATACGCGGTCTGCAATGGGGCGAGAATAGCGGGCGGCTTCTCCAGCCGTTTGCCGTCACCGCCCACCCCGGCAAAGCGTACCACGCGCCCGAACATCTGGATGATGAGCGACCCCTCGCCTTGGCCGAGACGCAGCAGGGTCAGGCTGGATGCACGGAAATTGTCCCAGCCCTCGGCGAATCGACGCGAACCAATCAACACATTGAGCCCGTTGCCGGGCGCATCGAGTTCGGCGAAGAGCGAACCCGACATCGCGTCATCTTCAACGGTCAGCTTGGCCGACTCCAATGCCTTCTTGAGGCCGACGGCATCACCCACGTTGACCACGCCGTAGTAGTGCGACGTGTCGCCGCGCAACAGACCCAGGCCGAGCTCGCCCGTGGCCGCCTTGATGATGCGCAATACCGGTTTATCGCCTTGCTGCCAGCCAAAACAATCGGAGAGCACCCGTTCGGCAAGCTGGCCGGCATCCCAGCCAACAGTGGTTTGACGCACCTCGGCGGGCAGCATGTCGGCCCCTACAGTCGTCGCCGCCAGCAGTTGGCTCATGCTCTCGGCCAGCTTGGCAGGTTGTGCCAGCATGGTCGAGATGTAGGTCAGCACGTCCACCACGTCCGATGTCTGCTGCTTGTCATTTTCGTTCTTCTGGCTACCGATCACCGAAAGGCCGAGCAAGACCCACAGGGGAGCGGCCACCTGAAGCCCCAGGCGGGCCGCCGCCTGCCTGGCTTCGGAGGATCGGAAGCTGGCGACTTGATGCCAGTACGCCAGCAGCGCCGCCGTCATGGTCTGGCGTTGTGTCGCAGCGCTTGCATCCTCCTTGGACTGCACCCGCACATGCCAGAAGTCCTTGCCATATCGATCCTGATGGAAGCGGTCATAGGCGTAGTCGAAGATCACCGCCTTGGCGTAGCGATCGAAGGCGTGCTCCCCTTCGGCCACTTGGCCGAAGGTGGCAGAGAACTCGATCAACAGACCTCGGTGCTTCGCGTCTGGCGCGTCGATGCCCGCCAGATCGGCCTGCAGCGCCTTCCACACGCTGGCTTCGGACTTCTGGCCCTTGTGCCCCTCGTCGACGAACACCAGATTGCGTCCGTCCGCGAAGGCGCTCGTGGGCACTGTGGCGCCACAGCCCTTTTTCTCGGTCGCCAGCTTGTTGATGTCGAGGACAATCACGGTATCCGGCGGTAGTCGGCCCATTACAGAGGCGTCACCGTCCATCGGGTAAGCGAAAACGTTCCATGCGGACAGTTCACGCAATTTGCCCGCGTGTTGGCGGGTCAGCGATTCGGAAGGCGTCACGACGATCAGCCGATCCCAGGGCCGCCGCTTCTCCAACAGCGCCAGGCAGGCGTGCAGGACATGGGTTTTGCCCGCCGCCGTCGCCATCCAGAAGGCAGCCAGTTGCACATCCACTTCGACAAATTCCGTGACCGCTTCGCCCTTGGGCTGGTGCGCCTCAAGGTAGGCATTCAGGCGGACAAGAAACGCCGCCGCATCGTCCATCTGGGCATGTACCCAATGTGCGAACAGCATCAACGCCAGGTATTGGGCATAGCGCGGGGAAAACTGCACCCTGGAGCAGGCCTGCCGCACCACATTGTCCAGCGCCGACAGATGCGCGATGTCGCCGCTGCACACCGAGCCAAGCGCTTCGAGATATTTGCCCTCGGTGAGGCCTTGTGCCGCGCCAATGTTGTTTTCCACCGTGCGCAATTGCGCCATCGCTGCGGCAAGTGGAACACCCAGCTCGGCCGCTAGCGCGTCCCGCAGAACCAGTGCGGCCTTCAGCCGGGCATGGCCGGAGCGTTTTACGGATGGCATGGCTCAATCGGCACAGAAAAGTCATAAAGCGTTTCCGGTGCGATATCAATATCTCCCGGCCAGACCACCGTTCCATGTGCTGCGCGTGCGCAGGAGAAAAAACCGGGGTTTTCCAGTCGCCGATAAATCGGGTAATGGAGATAGGGCGCCATATCAAAGCGTCGGCGCTCTCCATTATCAAACTCCAGGTCGAGCAGGAAACCGGGGTGTGTTTCGACAGCGACAACATCCAGCAACATGACAGCCTCCACAATTCAACGCAGGGGATCGATAGGAAACACGGGCTCGCCTTTTACCGCCAGAGCCCAGTCCGCCATCAACTCTTCTTCGTGAATGGCAATCCAGGCTTGCACCATGCGCAGCTTTTTGGGCGGAAGCGCCCCCTCCAGCAACTCGCCATCCGGAATAGAAATCACCGAAAACTGCCCCTGATATTCCACATGCAGGTGAGGCAGGTGATGCTGCTGGGTATCCATAAAATAGATGCGGATGATGATGCCGAAAAACATACTGATTGTTGGCATTTCAGCTCCTCCCGAACTGCAAGGCAAAAATGGCCTCGATAGCTTCCAGCTTGTCACACCCCTCGAAGCTGAGGCCAGCCGGATCGTTGGTATAAACACGGTCAGCCGGATGCTGCGCCAGTTTGCCGGCTACCCATTGGGCTGAATCCTTGGCGGTGCAATCGCGGAAAAACACCGCTACAGATTGGCCGCGCCGGTTGCGGCCCAGCATCACCACGCCTTGCGATTCCCGATACAGTCGATTGACGTCCATGCCCAACAGGTAGGGAATGCTCTCCACCAGATCGACCTCGCAGGGGCGAGCCTCGCCGCCGCCCTCGGCACGCTTCAACTGATAGCCGAAGGGGGTGGCGAAGCGATCTACGCCGCAGTAAAGGGCGCGCGAAGTCTTGTCCAGGCGATAGCGCAGCGCGAAGGCGGGATCTTGGAACAGAAGTTCGCCTGAGTTGCCTTCGTTAATTTCAGCATCCAAACTTTCCAGCGTGTCGTCGTATTGCTCAAATCGTTGGAGCCTGACGAATATTCCCGGGCCTCCATCGCCCTGAGCGATGCCGTCTTCCCAAGTAAGTGAATATGCGATTTTTTTGATCCGACGGACGGTGACTGTCTCAAAGTAATCGTTTGCTTCCACCAGTATGAATTTTCTTTGGCCGTCATCATCGCTATTGAGCGCCATCAACGCATGAGCTGTAGTGCCGGAGCCACCAAAGATGTCTAGACAATATCCATCATCGTTGCGTAACCCTGCAATCTTTATGCAATCCTGAACAGCAAACACGGACTTGGGGTATGAGAACGCGTTCTTTCCAAAGAGCTTTTTAATGACTCCGGTGCCATGCTCGGTTGCAGAATATTTCGAATCCACCCAAACCGTGAGTGGGAGGACCCCTGATTTGTTTGGCCTAGATTTGAAATAAACCCATAACCGCCCGGCGCGATCATTCCGGACACAAAATTCCGAAAGATTCGCCGTAACTTCATCATGCTTCCAGCGCCAAGTCTTCTCGTTCCCGTCTTCGTCTGTTGGCAAAATTGCGGTTTCGCCTGCCTTGGGTTTTTCCAGCATTTCCCATTCTTCGTTTGTATCGTTCCACCGCAGTTTAGGAATGCGAAGAGAGCCGGGCTTAACGAAAATCGGGTAGTACAGTTTTCGACGTGCGGAGCGATCTGAATTTGAGCCTTCTCGGCGAAAATTTCTCCACTCGAAAATTCCGGTGTCGTCCTTCTCTTTGTATCTCTCTAATTGAGTTGCGCTTCGCTCTAGCTTATCCAGGCCACCTGATGTTCCGTTCCTGTAGAAAAGGCCGTATTCGTGGGCAACCGAAAACCCCGTTTTTGTTGGGCGACCTGACGGATTGGCACGAATTGTGATGGTTCCAATCCGATTCGGCGCCCCAAAAATTTGGTCCATTAGCTCATGTAACTCACGCTGCTGGAAGTCATCAATGGTGGCGCAAGCAATTCCATCTTCAAGTAGCAACTGCCGACATTGAATGAAGCGGTCGTAGATCAGGGCAATCCAAGATGCGCTTCGATAGCCGTTCTTGTAACTGATTGGGCCGGCATCTGTGTTGTACGGAGGGTCTGCGTAAAGTGACTGAATTCGCTGCCGGTATTTCTCTTGCAGAACATTCAGCGCCTGCCAGTTGTCTGACTGAATCGCCAAGCCGTCCAGTGCGTCATCCATTGGTGTCGCCGCTGTCACCGCTTCCAACATGGACCACTTGAATGCGTCATCGAAATTCCGAGTATCGATGGGCAGTGGCAAATATCGTTCAGTGGCCGCCGTGGCCAGGTCGCCCTCGGTCTTGCGGATGCAATCTGCTGCCTTGTCGTAATCGCCGAGACCCAAGTCCTTCCACTCCGCTCGCTGCTTCTTGACGATGGTGTCAATGTTCTGCGCCAGCCATGCCGGTGCGTAGCGTTCGAGCCGGTCGAGGGTGATGACATAGCGGGTTTCAAACACCAGCTTCTTCTTTTCCCACAGGGCTTTCTGGAAGTCTTCCAGGGCGGCCAGGAAATTGATGATGTGCCCGCCAACCTCGCGCACGATGCGCGCCACCTTCAGGACGCGCCGGGGTAAGTCCATTTGCAGATCGGTCTGCTGATTGGTGCCGGCAAGCAACTGATCGACATCCAGCACTTCGGTCTTGAGAAAGATATCGAGGTCTTCGGACAGCGCTTCTTTCAGCCGTTTATGGATAAAGAAGTCACTCTGGTTGCGTGCCATGAAACGGCCGAGCCAGCGGCGGATGTCCGCGCCGCTTTTCGCCGTAACGCTTGTCGCCACTTTCTGTACGGCAGTGACAATCTCGTCCTTCTGTTTCTCGGTTTGCGCGCCCTTGAGGTACTTGAGGCGGACCTTGATGATCTCGGCATCCTTGGTCGCGGCATCCAGCTCGTAGTGGGCTTTGTCATTTGGCTTCAAGGCCGACCTGGTGGCTTGCAGACTCTCGGGATCGACGGTGAACAAAATTTGCTGACCGGAGGCCAGGCGCACTGGGAAGTCGGTGAAGATGTCGCCCGACTTGATGTAGTACATGTCCTCCGTGGCCCAGTGGAACTCTGTGTCCTCGCCCGTCGATTTGACGTAACGTGCGCCGCGCTTGCCATAGCGCCGCTCGACGATGAAGTCGCCGTCCTGGTAGTGGCGGGAGAAAAACTGGTAGAGGCGGTTAAGCACTTCGGCCCGATCCTGCTGCACAGTCTGCTGCTGCCCCACTGTCTCCGTGCGGCTGCGGTATTCGGCAACAAGCCCCTTGATGGCGGGGAAACCATCGGCTTGTGCGAGAGCGGCCTCACGCTGATCGTGCGTCATGCCGGGTTTCAGGCCCAGTTGCTGTTCCAAGTCCTTGAGGCGGAATTTGTCGTCGGCCTGCGCTTCATGCCCGAGCGTCTCGAAGGTCGAGTCGAGCAGTTCGGCGAGCCGGCCATCACGTAATGCCCTGGATTCTCCATCGGCTATCACTTCTCCAAGGAATGCCCTGACCTCACTGTTGTGGCGGCGGATCACCCGGTACAGGCCAAAATCCAGCGCTTCGGCCTCGTCGAGCTGGAAGAGCTCGGTCATCAGCTCGACAAAACGGGTTTCCACCTGCTGCGTTCGAGACGGTAAACTGGCAGTATGGGAAGTTATTGCTTTTGCCATGAGCGTTCCTGTTGGATATTCTGCGACCCTGCACCATCTTTGGGTGCTGGATGGCTCACGGACCCGCGTGCCATTTTGACGCAAAAACAGCTTTGTTGCCATCGCAGAAAAGCAGCACAACCTGCTGCGACAAAAAGCTCAGTGGATTTACCGGTAGATTCAAGCACTAAAGCATCGCTTCCGGACGCAGATGGCGGTCAACATCTTCGCCGGAAAGGTAACCCAGCGCCAAGATGGCCTCACGCAGGGTACAGCCCTCACGGTGGGCACGCTGGGCGGCGGCGGCGGCGC
>JAJYPA010000384.1 GCA_021795795.1 Pseudomonadota bacterium
CTCACCTCTAGGAAGCTCAACCCGAAAGCAACCGACAGTCGATCGTATTCCTGCATTGAAAGTCCAGGAGCAACAAGCGCTCTTGGAACCTCGAGTGGCTTGGTATCTGCTTTAAGCCAATTATATTGGGGCATACACTGCATTTCCTGTTCAAGATTGCGGTAGAATTGCATCCGTGTTCCCCCGCCACATAAGAACATAGGAACTCCATTTAAAGCTTCTTGGGGAAGCAATTTATTTTTCCAGGTTCTCCACATTGTCTCGCCACGCACCTGGGAAACCACCCGCTTCATAAAGAAGATCTGATCTGGATTATCAATATCATCCCTGAACCGCACCGAAATATCCGAGAAATATCCGGTGTAGCTTTCTGGAATGCCACGCATTCGGACTGTAAAGGATTTGCTATCGTAACACGGCGCAATATCAGGCCTAAACTCCTCGCCTAGTTGGGCGAGGGCCTCTTTCCACCACTGCATTCGATTCCTATGAAGATTCATCACACCATTCGGTGAAACCTGGCTGGTATAAAAGGTGAAACCAAACTTACCCCCTCTCTCTTCCTTAACTTGGAATAGCGAGGAGTCGACTGTACCCGCCCCCACATCAACCATCAGGAATAGATTCTTTGCCTTTTTGTCAAAACGATTGGACGCCACATAGCCATAAATCTGAGCTGCAATCTCTGGCACGACATTGACCTCGATCTCCTCATCGGACTTTGCAGGTATCACGCCATCCATTAATTGCTCGGCACGAACTAATGCGACCGTTATAGCTTCCCGACTTAACTCCTGCTTGTTTGATAAGGCCGCCCACCACGCGGCTTGGCTTGTCTTTAGGAACACTCGCTGATGCTCATCATGTAAATAGTGGGCAGCAGGGAATCCTAGCGCGAGTTTCCATTGTATGTTGGTTTGCCTATATACATCCCGATGTTCGGAGAGAAGCCATCCAAGAGCGTGTCGTATTACTAAAGCTAATAGAGCCACAACTCTTACCTGCGCTTCTTTATTATCAGGATCTGCCAGTAGTGACAGTTTTAGGTCACGATAGACACGCGTTCCCTTGTCCAACGAAAAGTCGGAGGCTGTTTCGTAGAGACGGCTTGGCAGTAAATAGCGGTTAATATTTGAGCCGCCACAGAATGGGACCGCAAACGCTTTATCTAACGCGGAATCGCCAATAATGACCTTTACACTTGATGTGCCAAAGTCCAGTCCGATTGCTAGTTCGCGTTCGTCATCCCACGTTCCAGCATGAGCTTGGGTTCTTATGCCAGAACTCTCTGCCACAATGTATACATAATCCCCGCCATCATCTTTAATTAGGCAGGTGGGCTTCACGCCATTACCAATACTAAGTTCATAATCTGGAGTTGGGTTTTTTTTGACAAGTTGAGGCTGAACTTTCGACGTTGCTGCCTTTCCGCGGCGGTTGCTTGAATTTGCCTCACTGGGTTCTGGCATCGCGCTTGCTTTTGTCGTCATAGCGGATTTGATTTGTGGAGACGGAGAAGAACTCTGTATGCAAAACTTGGTTGGGGAGTAGGGAGGCCTATGCCTTTCTGCGTCAATACGGCTATGTACGTTAGTATTTCCGTCCGTCACTAGAACACCACGCTGTCCGCTACCCTGAGCGCTGGAGTTCCTCATTTTTGATTGTGGTAATTCCTGCCCCTTGTCCGCATATGCTTTTTTTAGTGCTTCTTTTAACGATGCGGCCATGCTCTTTCCCCTTTATCGTTTGTTACACTAACCGGATAACTCCACCTGATACAAAGCTTTCAGAGGCCGATGCACGCTCCTTCAGTTGCAGTTCTTTCATCCGGCTATTGAGCCGTTCTGTAACCTTCTTCAATCGGCCTTCTTCGGCTGGAATAAGCTTTCGTTGCTGCTCTGTCCCGAAATACCGGTAATGGTTAATGCGCTCTTTGATTTTGTTACTCTGGCTCTCCAGATGTCGCTCCAGCATATTGACCATCAGCTTGATTCTGTCCCGGTCCTCCCGCATGCAATCACCACGGAATGACTTGAATCGCTTTTCAAGTGTTTCCTTGCACTGTTCAAATACATCTGCCACAGCGGAATGATCTAATGTCGTCTTCGCGGCAAGCCAATCGCTTCCCGACATGGCAGCAGAGTTCACCAGATGCTCCGCCACCTCGCCCGTTGTCAACGCGCTGCCTTTAACATTCATAATCACATACTCCAGACGCTCAATGTCTCGAGCTCCAATAACCGTCCAGCGAGCCACGGCGTAAACATATGTTCCAGGCGAAAAACCTGAAACAGTATTGGCGGGCAAATCAATAGCCGAGACCGGCAGATAGCCGGTTCCCTTGCCGCTTGCCTTGAGTTGTTCCGCGACAAAGCGCACCAGAGGATGCTCTTGTGTTACGCGCTCCACGCCGTGGGGATCCTTGCCCATGCAGTTTTCGAACAACAGCGTTGGTGGCCGTGTTGTGAGTAAAGCCGTGCGCCCGAGTAGACGCTGGGTGGAAAGAAATTCATTAAATCTTACCCGTGCTTCAGTCGAAAACGCCATGGTCGCCTCAACCGGGTTATGGTCTGAACGAACAAAACGTGTACCAGGGTATTCCCGATAGAAAAAATCGCTCACATAGGCCATCAGATCCTCACCCCGAATATAGCGGCCCAGCTCACGTGCCGCACGAACCTTGTTCTGGATGAATTCACCGTGGGCAATAAGTTGGGTGGCCTCGGACTCGAGTTTCTGCTGTTGCAGGTTGTTCGTCTCTATCGCCACGCTGGCCCGGTTAATACGGGCAAGTTCCTGCTCAGGCGTCAATCGATGGGATAATAACTCATAACCAAGCTCGCGAATTACATCGCCCAATACCGCCTCAAGACTTCCAAGGGCTTGCCGGAAAACATTGAGTCGCTCAAGCAGGCGCTCATACACCCGATCATCTATGGTATCTTCATAAATCAGGTTCCAGATCAGGATTTTTTCGGCCTCTTGCCCGATCCGGTCGATGCGACCGATACGCTGTTCAATACGCATCGGGTTCCAAGGAAGGTCGTAATTGATCAGCAGGCTGGAAAATTGCAAATCCACACCCTCGGCTGCCACCTCGGAAGAAAGCAGGATATTCGGCCCCTCTGGGCTTGCGAAATGCCGCAGGGCTCCGAGCTTGTCCATGCCACCCTGCACAATGACTGAATGCACCCCATCCATTTCTAAACGTTCCGACAAGTAGCGCAAAGTTGGTCGATAAAAGGAGAACAAGACCACTTTCTTGCCCGGATGATTGTTCCAATAGCTCTTCAGGTTTTTGAGCAGCTCCGCATACTTGCTGTCGCTAGCAGAAAGGGCGAAAAAGTCACCGACCTGATGCGCAATACGAACCAGTGTCTTGAGCAGCGATCCCAATTTTGGCGTTTCGGTCGATCCGTTTTCGGAGTCGCCGAAGCTTTCATAGACCAGTTCGTCCATCTCCTCCGCCGAGGCCTTGCCCAACTTCTCGATCCAGCCCCGGCAGGCGGCCGCCATGCAACTCGACATCTGGCGTTGGGGGATGGTGAGCATGAAGCCAGTTGAAATCTTCATGCCTTCGCAAAATTCCCGCACCTCGCTGGTGACCGCTTCATAGAAAGCCTGTTCAGCGGAGCTCATGCTTACTTTGATCGCCACGGGCACCCGGGTCACACGCATTTCCTGCACATCGCGTTTGAGGGTTCGGGTCACCACCTTCGCAAGGGGATTAATACGATCCAGACGCTCAGCGATTTCAGCGCGGCCCTGCGGCGTGGCCAGTTCCTCATCCGATGGTGGATGGTCACGAAGATATTTGATCTGCTCGTTGTCCTCAAAGATGCGCGCCGAAAGCGCCTCCTCCAGTGCCTCGACGAACTCTGCCTGAGTAACAACGGAATTTAGCGTCCTGTCGCGCAGTGCGACGACGGGTGCATTGGCGAGTAAGGTATGCTCGAACGAGTTTTCGAAGGGAAAGGCGTCCGCATCTAAGAGATGCAGAAGATTGAAAAGATCAGTGTTACGCAGTTGGATGGGCGTAGCAGTCAACATGACCAGGTTCTGCGTGACAGGACGCAGCAATGCACCCAACCGGTTATTCTGGGTCTCCCGGTTACGTAGGTAGTGTGCCTCATCAATCACCACCATATCCAGCAGCGGGTCTTCCAGATCAGCCTCGTCCAGAAAACGTCCCAGTTTTGCGGCTGCGGATTGGCTCAGTGACTTGCTATCATTCCACCCCTTAGGCGGGCGCAGCCCCTGAATGCTTGCCACCAAAGCAAAACTATCCTGAGGACGTTCACGCACGGCCTGCAAGCGTTTTTTCAACTCATTAGAGTCCACCAGGTCTGCCTGCACCCCAAAGCGATCGGAAAGTTCCATCTGCCATTTTTCGCGCAGCATGGCCGGGCACACCACCAGCAACCGCTTGGCATCCATTCGTGCACGCAACTCAGTCCAGATCAGGCCTGCTTCGATGGTTTTGCCCAGACCCACTTCGTCTGCAATCAGAATGCCGTTACATGGCGAATCCAGAAAATGCAGCACCGGCTTGAACTGATACGCCAGAAACTGTGTGTTGGTGGTGTTAAGGCTGTAGATCAGGTTCGCCAGACGCCCACTTAGCCGGTAATAAGTCATCAGCCCGCGGAGATCGTCGACGCGGCCGTAACTGCCACGGACTATCTCTGCATAGGGTCCAGGCGGCCTGGCTTCCATCTTCTCCAACGAGCCCTTGAGGACAAACTGTTCATCACCATCCAGAAATGTAACCAGCACCCGCTGCCGTTGGGGCGGGCCGTCGGTCTCATTGCCCAGAATACCAATCCTGCCTGGGTTGGCTATCAGTCTTACCTTGTCACCTGGTCGCATTTCATTGCCCATGCAAGCTGTTAACTTTGTCTTTTCGTATGCATTGAGGCTGAAGGGTTGTTCATGGTCACCCTCGAAACAACCGATTAATATTAGCGTTGATCTCTGACAAATCGAAACCGGTCATACCTGACCCGACTGACGTCAACAGCATACCGTTAGACCCGCCGCCCTCACTTTCGGGCAGCACATTATTGGACATGTACCAAGCCAATTTCTTTTCCCAGGCCCCGCGATAGCCTTTGTTATCTAGCATCCCAAGATGCTCCCAATAGATAGTTCGGCCTGAAATCTCATCTTCAATCGTGAAATCGGGGTAGCGGGTTTGGCTGCCAAGGGTAAGTGCCTTCTCGTACTCATAGGGTACCCCCGCATTGGTGAGTGCCTCAGCGATTGCAAGCTCGGACATCGATCTCACAGCCACGCCCTTACTCGTGAGGTGGATTAATCCTTCTTGAAGAAACACGCTTCCCCTTGTTTGAGGAATCTCAAGCATCCGGCATTTCAGCATCAAGTTGGTCATGCGCCTAGCGGTTTCCGACCGAAGAGGTGATGCAAAATCTTTTAGCATAGTTCGCGGACCTTGATGCATCACAACAACTCGGTCCTGGTGGCGAGTCAGTGATGTATAAATCAGCTCGCGCGACAGAATGGGGTGCCCCTCTGGCAACACCACTATCACCAAATTGAATTGACTTCCCTGTGCTTTATGGATGGTTAGAGCATAGGCCAACTCCATCGCCGCATCACCCTCGTCGCGGAAGTCGCTATCGTAGAAATCGTAGGTAAAGCCCTTCTGCGAAGAAAACTCCACCTTGAGTATTTTCGGGAATTTTTTCGAGCTCCATTGCCCCACGGCAATCCCAACTTCCCCATTGGCCAGGTAGCCAAGCGCACCCTCTTGGGGATATACTCGCTTCCCATCGCGTTTATGATTTCTCAGGTTGATGACCTTGTCCCCATAGACAATGCGCTCCGCCCCGAACGGTTTGGGGATAGAACGTGGGAATTGGGTCGCCAATGCCACAATGCCTGCGCGAAACCGTTCGTGGATCAGTCGGTTGACATCGCCCACGCCAAACGGCATTCCCCGTAAGGGGCTGAGAATCTGCCATTGATCGACTGCCTTGACTGACCCAACCGCTCCATTACGTGTTGCATTGAAATAGTCGTACTCTCCCTTCAGGGATGCCCCCATGCGCTGGTTGAATCCACGTTGATCATCAGGCGCTGCAAGTTTGAGTTCATCTTTCAGAACCTCTATAAGCTTGTGCTGAAAGTCCTCAGAACTCTTCCATTCTACAAACCGAATCGTCTTATGCTCATCATCACCACCGACAAAAATATCGTCCTCACCAGCAGAGGGGGGTGTCGTGCCGAACCAGCGTGCAAGTCGCAAGTCTGGACGCTCTGCGCCGACCTGACGCCGCTCAATAGTGAGCTCCATGTAGCTGGGCATCACGCGTGGAAAGATTGATTCGTAGTTTCCAGGGCGCAGTTTTGAAATGATGTCCACAAATGGACGTCCTGCACCGATGGGTGGCAATTGCGCCGGGTCACCTACAAAAATAAATCGCTTCACTCCTTGTAGCGCATCCAGTAATGCACCCAGCATGTCTTCGGTGAGCATGGACGATTCGTCCACAATCACTGTCCCAAATCCTTTCGCCCTGGGACGATCGCTCAACACATAGCGCTGAGCTTTACCGTCGTAGCGCCCATTCTGGTTGAGGAACTGGGCGATGGTCAGCGCCCTTGCGCCATCCCCACCAGCCAGTTCCTGCATACGCACACGCGCCTTGCCAGTTGGGGCCAACAGCAGAATCCCATCCGCTGATATTTGGGGTTGCGCACAAAGAATGCCCAGAACAGTCGTCTTGCCAGCACCTGCCGGTCCGGCCAACACGCTGAACCGAGCCTCAGCCAATTCCTTGAGCCCTGCGACTTTCTCTTGATGCGCGCATGAATCTTCTGCATCAATGGGCTTACCCAACACTGCAGTCAACGCTTTATGCCAGTCGACATCGACTTTATGCCGCTGGCCACCCAATCTGCCCAAGACCTGTTTGCGAACCAATTCGCCAATCGTCTTGTAACGCTCCAGTTGAAGGCCATTATCTTGCTGCAATAGCGCTGGCACGATCTCTGGCGCCATTTCTGCCAATCTGGCCGCCAACATGTCGCCGGTCACATGGCACTCGGGACGTACTGGATAGCCGCGTACGGCTTCAACCACCCTGCCCGAAGAGAGTAATGTGTGCCCTGCCGCGGCAGCTTCTTCGAGTGCTGCTATACAGAACGCACGAATGCGCCGTAGATCCACTGCCGAATCAAGACGCGACGGTGTATCCAGTGGATGTTTTAGACGAACGGCATCATCCGGAAATACACCACGATCCACCGCTATCAACCTGATACCATCTGGATTGTGTCGGCTTACTTCATATATGCGATATGGATTGGCGAGGATTTCTTTATCCGTTCCGCCCCAGCCCTGTTTTTTGCGTGAGTTTTCCTCATACAAATTGTTTGCCTGCTCAACCGTTAACTCAAAACGGCTAATTAGCTTTAAAAACTGTCGGCGTTCGCTTGGCAATCCCCTCCAAGTGGGTGCCAGCTCCTTTACATCTGCTCGAAGGGCTTGCGGCAATAAAGCCGCCGGGTCTTTAAAGACTGTGTCGATTTGGGGCCAAGGATCGGCATTTTCCCCCGCCTTTTCCTGCAACACATGGGCAATAAAAACCCCACGATGCAAGCCAAACGCCGTCAACACAGCTCCAAGGCCTGGGAATGGCCCACGCACCTTCCACAAGCGAACCAACTCAGTATGAATCCACTCACGTTGCCAATCAGTCGAGATGCCGAGATCCTCCTGCATGTACTGCAGCGCGATTTCCATGGATAACAGGGCAGCGATGGCCCCATCGTGCGTCACCAACTCGCTACCGTAAGAAAA
>JAJYPA010000385.1 GCA_021795795.1 Pseudomonadota bacterium
TTTTAACAGCAGAAAAACGACCAGATAGTAGACTATAAAGAACGGGTGCCAGCCACAATGATGTAACCATAGCAATAGTTAGTCCGCCCATAACAGCAACCGCCAATGGGCGCAGAAGATCATTACCATGACCAATTCCAATAGCCAACGGGAGGAAGCCTAGTACATCGGCCACCATGGTCATCAGTATGGGACGAAATCTTTGTCGGGCAGCCAAAGCTACTGCCAATCGATGTGGATTTGGTCCTCCCAGTTGCTGAGCGCGCGAAAATATAAGGATGACGTTGTTTACTGCAATCGCAAAAATAAGCAGTATGCCCAGGAACGCGGTGCTGTCCAGGTCTATGCCGGTGGCGAGTAAAGCTAGCAGGGAACCAGATGCAGCTGCTCCGATTGAAATCAGTGCTGCAATTGCCGCTTTTTGACTGCCGAACTGAAGGCCAAATAAAACCAACAGGAGTAGTAAGCTTCCACCCAGGACAAAACCCATCTGTTCGAAGCTGTGGGTTTGCTCCCGATAGTTTCCACCAATCGTCGCAATGATTTTCTTGGGTAAATGGAGTTGCCTGATGATTGTCCTGATCTTCTCTGCGGCCACAGAAAGCCCTTCACCTTTTGCTGGACTTAGATTGATGTCAGCATAAGAAACTAAATTTTGCCGACTAATGGATGGAACGGCCCCACGTAAATGGACCGTGGCAATAGACTGTAAGGGCGTAAAGGTGCCGCTGGGCAACTGGATAGGTAGTCCCCCAAAAGTCAGGGGAGTCCGAGAGCCGTGACTGACATTCACTCGAATGGGCATAATCTGTTCCCCATGAGTCAGGAACCCAGAGGTCTGGCCCCAAAAGCGGATCTCAACCTGTTGGGCAACGGCCGACGGTGTCAGACCATAAATATATGCCATCGCTGACGGGGTGATGGCGACCTCCGGCCCAGCAGCGAACGAGCGGAAATTGATGGCCTGAAATAGATGGCTTTGCTCGAGCACTGTTGTTAGACGCTTTCCATCTTCCCTCAATATTGCAGAATCCGCGCCGAAAAGCTGAATCTGTAACGGCGCATGCGATCCAGACAGATCATCCAGACGTCTCGCCATAAGCTGTTGCGTTGCCAACGACATCAAATTGGGCACCGCATCGCGAAAGGCGTGACGAAGCGTATTCATGACCGATCGCGTACTGGCTTTATGGTGGTTATGCAGAAGCACAATCAGATCCCCCTTATTGGGAGGAGAATACGGATTGTCGAGACTGCGCCCGACCACCAGCGAAATTTGCTTCACATTGGGGTTCTTCAACGCCACTCGCATGAGCAACTTTCCCGCTCGAAAAGTGTCACTAACGCTGCTCCCAACAGGGGTACGAAAAGGCACCGCGAATATCCCCTCATCCCAGTGCGGTAAAAAAGCAGTCGGCAGAACGAGCATGCTGAGCCATCCCGCAGCCAGTATTCCCAAAACCGGTATGGCGATCCAGGAGTGGCGCATTCCCCACACCAGGGACCGCATATAGTGTTTTCGTAAATACTGTTCAGCACGCCTCCGGCGCGTGGGTTGCGACCGTGACGCAATCCATATGGTTAGAACGGGCGTTAGAACAAGGGCCACGATCTGAGAAATGATCAAGGCAATGACAATCGCCAATGCCATCTGCCGAAAGAGAATACCAATGGTGCCTGTAAGAAAAATCAGGGGAATGAAAATAATGCAGGAAGTAAGTGTGGCCAGCGTCATCAATGGCAAGACTCTCACCATGCGCCGCACGGTCTGCTGCCGACGCTGACGGCCATCTCCTTTTAGCGTATGCAGGCCACTTTCCAAGACTACAATGGCATGGTCAATCATGGCCCCAATAGCCGCAGTGATGCCACCCAACGTAATGACATTCAACCCAAAGCCCAACGTGCGAAGGATGAGCAGTGTGGCGAGCACGGCAAGGGGCACTACCAGCAAAGTGGCCAGAGACCCCTCCCAGCGTCGCAAGAAAAACAGTACAACCACCCAGGCGATGGCACTCCCCAAGACTAACGCTATCCATGTATCGTGAAGGCTGGAATGAATTAAATGATTCAGATCATATACTTTTATCAGGTGGACACCCTGGGGGAGATGATGACTTAACGCCTGTATTCGAGTGGCCACTTTTGCAGCGATGGCAGTAACATTGGCCCCTTGTTGAGCGGAAATATTTATCAGCAACGCATGCTGGTATCCGCCCACGGCGGCTTCTCGCACGATGGGTGGCGGACCGGTGTGTATGGTCGCAATGGCCCCTAATGGAAGCGGTGTGCGGGCACCGGAACTGTCGGGAGGGCCGAGTGGCAGTGTGAGACGACCCAAACTCGCCACGTTGTCTGGTCGGGGCGTGGTAGCCAGAATAAATTGTTCATGATAGGCATCCAGTATTCCGGAATAAAAAGGGCCTTGCGCCGCTTTCAGAGCATTCAGTACAGCGTCCGGATTTAAATGGTATTGGGCCAGTCGCCTGGGCTGCAGGTTTACGTCCACCTCCGGCCAGCCGCGGCCAGTGCCTTGGACGCGATAAATGCCGGGGATTGAAAGAATGGAAGGCCGTATGCTAAACGCCAAGGTGGGCATCATCGCAGCGCTGCCGATATGATTGGAAACCAGTGCATATTGGGCAAAAGGGTAAATATTGGGTGTCATCTGCCGCACACTCATCTGTGCTCCGGCGGGCAGTGGAACATGTGCAAGACGAGCCTGAAGCATTAAGTAGGCTAGATCGGGATTGACTCCCGGATTAAAATACACGTGCAGCTTTGTGATTCCATTGCTGGTCTGTGAGCGGACCATGCGTACGCCAGGCTCGCCCTTGGCTACTTCTTCCATGGGCTCTGTCACTTCCAGCAACATGAAACGCACCGGCAAGTTGTCGGTGTGAATGAGCACATCCACCTTGGGGAACACCACCGATGGGAACACCGATTTAGGCATACCCTGCAAGGCGAACCAACCCGCACCAGCAGCGAGCAGACAGGCCAACAGCACAGAATAACGATTGGTCCATAAAAAGTTCAAATATCTTTTCATTACTGTCCTTCTATGTCTGCGTGTTTCACGGGCGTTCCTGAAGCTAACAGATTGCTGCCAGCAACCACCACGCTATCGCCTACCTTGAGTGCCCCCTGTACCCACGTACTGCCTCCCCGGTTCGCCTTTATCTTTACCGGCACTGCCACAACGCGGCCCCGGCGATCCACAAAGACTTCGCTGCTAGCGCCGCGCATCACTACGGACGGAGACGGCACCTGGAAAGCCACACTACCGGTCATCGGTACCACAAGATCGACCCATTCCCCAGGCAAGAGCGGGCTGGTTGTGGGCAGAGAAACATAAAAGGAAACCAGACCCCTGTGGCGAGCACTTTGGCCAATGGAATGGATAATCCCTTGCCCATGCCATCCTTGTGCTGTAACCAATACCCCGGTCTGCGCCCGCATCTTCTGAGCCTGGGCAGGCGTCAGCAAGGCCCGTACCCAGGGCTTGCCGCGACCGGCCAAGCGTGCGATGGGATTGCCGACGGTGACTACCGCACCTAGCGGCACCAGGTAATGTAAGACGCCTGCAAAGGGTGCTGTCAGCACCTGATCGTCCGCTTGTGCTTCCAACACGTGCAATGCAGACTGAGACTCCGCCAGTGACAGCTTGCTCTGATCCATATCCTGCCGTGCTACTACCCCATCCTGGAAAAGCGTCCGGGCACGCTCCAGTTGGATGTGGGCGAAAGCCACTTGTGCTTGGGCGGCGAGAATCTCGGCCTGGAGGCCGGGAGGCGCGATGCGCGCTACCACCGCGCCAGCTGTCACATTACCAGAAGGCAGAAAAGGCCCCAGGACTCGGCCCGTCATGGGCGCTGCCAGGGTGACGTCGCCAAGACTTTCCACAGTGCCCATTACCCTTATATCCCCTAAACAGGGGGTCGATTGCACAATGGCCGTCTGTGCCAGATGTGCATGGGCGGGAGAGGCGATGCTCAGGGAAGTGCAGAGCAATACGGTGACCGTCACTAAGGTTGACTTCGAAATTACGGTGCTCATGACTGCCCCTCGGATGGTTGCGGCAAAACCCCGGTATCCAGGGTCAGTTGTGCTTTTGCCAGACGGACCCCAATGGCCGCACCGGCGAGTTTGAGACGCGCCTGCACCCAGTCCTTTTCGGCCTGCTGCAAGGCCAGGGCACTAAGAGCTCCAGCAAGGTATCCTTTGCGTGTCATTTGATACACCACATGGGCTTGTTGCTCGACAACTTGATTATTGTGCAGGGCGTTGAGGGCGGCTTGCGTCGCCCCATAATCGGTGGCAATACGATTCTGGATATGCAGGAGCAAAGCCTGTTTACCCGCTTCTATCGCCGCCAGATGCTCCTGAGCCGCAGCTATACGGTCCCGGTTGCGGCCGAAGCCGAATATGGGCATATGTAGGGTCAAACCGACCTGCCACCCCAAGTCATGAGACTGCGGTAACATCCCTGTATCCATGCCATAGGCGCCCACCGCCCCAACCACAGGCAGCCTGGCAGCTTGATGATACTGTAGCAGAGAGCGTGCGGCCTGAACTTCCGCTCCTGCGGCCTGGAGCAAAGGCTGTGCATGTGTTGCCTGACGGTCAAGCACCTTTTCCTCGGGCAACGCTGCTTTGGGTAACGTGATAGTTGCCAACTTCGGCAGTTCGTCGAGGGGATAATCTGTTTGAAGCGCCAGAACGCGGCGAGCAGTGGCGGCCTCCACCATAGCCTGACGCAATCCGCCTCGGATATGGGTTAGCATGAGTTGAGTCTGGATCAGATCCAGGCGAGAGCGCGATCCAATCTGGTAACCTTGTTGAGTCGCCTTAAACAGAGATTGGGCTGCTCCCAATGCGGAATTCCAGACGGCGCGCTCATTGTCCCACAGCGCCAGTCGATAGTAGGCTGCAGTGACCTGTGCAGCCACCAAAAGGCGTGATTCATGCTCTTGGTAGCGTGCCACATCCATTTGGTGATGAACCAATGCCTGCAGGGCATTCACTTGAGGCGAGTACAGCGGAATGTTGAGCTGGACCTGCCCGATTATTTCTCGGGGAGCATTGGCTGCCACAAAGAGTGGTTGGCCGTTGCGGGTTTGTGACCAGATGCTACCAGCGATTAAAGAAAGGCTGGGCATCAAGTCAGCATGAGCGGCTCGGTGCAAGTCCATACGCTCAGCTACGACATGCACTGCTTGCTGTACTATGGCTTGATTGGCCGCGGCCCTTTGAATGGCGTTACCAAGGGTCAAATCAGCAGCCTGAACCATGGGGGGCCACCCCAAAAACAATCCACAAGCCGCCGCAATCATTATTCGAAGACTTCCCACAAAGAAAGGTAATTTTTGATGCTTTCTCAGGCGGCTTTGTTTTTCTGGAGGCTGATACATTCGACATTTTTACCTATCTATAGCAGAACAAAATTCCAAAATATTCCCATCACCAGGGCCAGACCCGTCACGCAACAAGCATAAAGAATGGCAACGCGGGTCCCCATTTCGCGGTAAATGGGTCCGAGGGTGGCCAGATTGGTGCCCACACCGGCAATGAGCAGGATCATGCCATTTCCAGACCCCAACCCTTTTTGCAACAGCGCCTTGACCAGCGGTAACGATCCCAGGCTATCTGCATAGAGCAGCGTTGCGAGCACCAAAGCCAGCAACGGCGTCAGCCAGCCATGGGAGCTGAGGGCACTAATCCAAACCGTGGGAAGCCAGGTTTTGGCGGTGGCACCAATGAGAATTCCGGCCACAATCCAGGGCAGCAGCTCCCATGCTAGCCCCCAGGCGCTGCGCCAGGCCATACGCAGTTTTTCCCTCGGATGGGAAAAATCGAAAAAGTCCTCATTCCCCGCATCCACCTCCCCACTGGCGCAGCAGGCAGAGCCTGTTTTGACAGAACATGATTCTGTTGCACAGTCTGTTTCTGGTAAATTTATCGGCAAACGGAGGGGGGCACGGTGATTAGGAGACTGCCAATCTATGATCATGCCAGTGAGAAAAGCAATGAACACTCCAGAGCCCGCTACGATCAGCGCCATGCGCCACCCCAGAAAAATCCATAATGCGACCAGTCCGTACCAATTGAACCAGGGGGTCGCAATCAGGAAGGCACAAGCAGGTCCGGGGCGGCTGCCCCCACGCCAAAGTGCCAATGCGGTAGGAATCGCGGTGCAACAACATAAAGGTGTAAAAAATCCCACCGTGGCACCGATCAGATTGGCGCGCCATAAGGAATAACCCGATAAATACCGCGCCACCACCGTGGGCCGCACCACGGCCTGCAAAAATCCCGCGAACATAAAACCAAAAACCGCCACTTCGGCAAATTCTTTGGCATAACCCAGTGCCGTAAGTAACCAGTCCATGTGATCTCCTGTATGCTTTGCGGTGTCTTACAAAGCGATACGATCCTCCAGAAAAGTGGTTGTAGCACTCAGCAACTGTTTTATTTTGTGGGGATCGGTGCGGTAATACACCATCTTTCCGTCATTGCGCATGTACAACCAGTCCCGGTCATGTAAAGCGCGTAATTGGTGAGAGGCCGCGCTGATACTGAGATTGAGTACATGCGCAATATCACAGACGCAAAGCTCTTCAGAGGCTAGTGCGAGCAGGATGCGCAGACGCGTTCGATTACCGAGGACGTCAAAAATGCGGACACACACGTGGATATCGGCTTCGTCCCGCTCCAGGCGCAAGCGCACGGCCGTGACTTTCTCCGGTTCAAAGCAGGTGATGGTACAGCGCGGATCAGGATTTTGATTGCTCATTTGCGGTAATATAGTAACGATGGAACGTCTCGTCAATGAGTGATCTCACCGTCAGGGTCGCCCTACTGCGGAGTACAGCGTCTTCAGCAGCTCCCGGGCAAGAGCGTGATCCCTGCGGCGTCCTCCACACGGGAAAAATAAGCGCGCAGCGCTGCAGGCAACTCAATATCTTTCAGCATCCGCAGTCCGGTCAAATCTGCAGTAATAAGCGCGTCGGCGGCAGAAAAACAGGTGCTGAAAAACCCATTGCGTGTAACCCGCTCTGTGACCCACTCGATGTCCGGTAGCATGGCCGCGTACCACGTATGACGATTTTCGGACAACCCTTCCAGGTTGTCTTCCAGCCAGGTTTCCATACGCGGGCGATAATATTGCATGGCTCGGTCATCGTCGCCCAAGCCTGGATACTGCGTTAGTACCGGCGCAAGCAGTCGAAAGAGCGGACCACTGATGCGCGTACGCCAGGCGAGGACGCTGTCCATCTCCTCAGGAAGAATATTCTCCTGCAGCAAGGAAGATGTCTCCGGAAACCGCCGATCCAGATCCGCAATAATCTCCATGGACTCGCTTTGTCGGGTTCCGTCGTCGTAGACGATTACCGGGAGTCGGTCAAAACCACTGATGTCCAGAAAATACTCCGGTCCATAAAATCGCGCATCTATTTCGTTGAATGCCAATTGCTTATACCCCAGGGCCAGGCGTACCCGCTGGCAGAAGGGACAAAAGTTGAAATGGATTAGCGCGAGCATGAGGATTCTCCTGGTGTCATAGGTAGATGAATTAATATGTGTTGACAAGCATATGTTCACCCACCAACATGGGTAGGCATGCATGTCGCCAAGTGAATATTGTCAACGGGAATCTTACTATGCCACCTGAACGCTGTCCTGCCACCCTACTCGGACCCGTCTTCAAGGCCCTGGCTGAGCCCAACCGCCTACGCATTCTCTGCGCCTTGGGGACGGAATGTCGGCCAGTGACCGACATTATTCATGCCACCGCTCTGCCCCAAACCAATGTGTCCTTCC
>JAJYPA010000035.1 GCA_021795795.1 Pseudomonadota bacterium
GCGAACACCTTACTGCCAACCACTTTTTCCACGGGCACCGATTCGCCAGTGACCGGGGCCTGGTTCACGCTGGAACGGCCTTCAACCACCTCACCGTCAGTCGCAAGGGACTCACCGGGAAGTACAATGAATAAATCTCCCACGCGGAGTTGTTCGACCGGGATACGTAATTCCTGATTATCCCGCCGCACCAGCGCAGTTTTGGGAGCGAGGTCCATCAGGGCACGAATCGCGTTGCGTGCGCGCTCAGCGGTATAACCTTCCGCAGCTTCGGATATGGAATATAGAAACACCAGCATGGCGGCTTCAGCCCACTGCCCCATCAATCCGGCAATAATCGCGGCGGTCGCCATCAGCAGCTCAATACCAATCTCGCGTTCCTTGACAAGATTTTCCAAGGCTTCGCGGCCGAAGAAATAACCCCCGGTAACAACAGCAACCAGATAGAGGAAAGTTTGAAGTGGTAACGGCAGGCCAACATAGCCACCAATAAAGCCGACCAGCAGCAGTAGACCGGAGGTCACCGAAGTCACTACCTGTGGATTACGCCATGGGCTTGGCATCCGAACACCTTGCTGTGCGCAACTGGGACAAGCCATTACACGCTCCCCTCTGCCAATTCAGGATTTTGAATACCCACGCGACACCGGCCATCTTCACGGAGGCACATACGCTCTCGGAAGCGCGCCAGATCTGCAGCGAATATACCGTCGTTATCAGGCAATGTTTTCAGCATTTGGTAAAGAGGCTCCAGGAACAAAACTTCCTGCACCAATCGGTGATATACCCAGCGACCTTCCTTCTCCGCCGTTAGCAGCCCGGCTTGTCTGATAATTTTGAGATGCCGGGAAAGTTTGTATTGTGGTTCCAGCAGGCTATCCACCAGTTCACACAAACAGGTTTCTTCGCCTGTCATGGCGAGCAAACGCATGATGCGTACCCTCGTTGGATCTGCCAGAGATTGGAATATGTCTTGGGGTTGAATATTTATTAGATGCATTGTTGCACTATAGTGCAACTATTAATTATTTACAAACAAAATTCTGCTATCGTAGCAGGATGAAATGGGTATCTTTACGATCAGCCCATTCCATCCCAAAGTTTGAGTTCGTAATTATTGCTTTGCGGAGACCCGCGAAATCCAAAAAGTATAAGTGATACCACCCAGTGCTACTGCCACTAATAGCGCTTGGAGGACAAGTCCCTGCATATTGGGATAGATACCTAACAAATCCAGGCGCGGGAAATTAACTACATCAACAGGCAACTTCCCTGCCTCTTGCAACGCAGCCACGCCTTTTCCTGCAAAAATGATCGCCAGCACATAAAGCATACCGGAACTGACTCCAAAGAATAGTCGCAGCGGCAGGCGCACACCAAGCCGGAAAATCACCCATGCCAGCACGATGAGAAGCAGTGCACCCACACCGATACCAAACAAGACCATCTGGCTCCCTTCGGCACCTACCTGCGCCCACAGCGTTTCATAAAACAACACTGTCTCAAATACTTCCCGATAAACAGCAATGAATGACACCGCCGCCAACAACCATAGCGTACGACCATTTAAAGCACCGCGTATTTTACTTTCTATAAAATGCTTCCAATGTTGCACGTGCAATTTGTTCAACAACCAGAAACTCACATACAGCAGGATGACAGCAGCGAGCAAAGCCGTTACCCCCTCCGTTAACTCGCGACTCGCGCCGCTGACATCAATCACGTATGAAGCTACAAACCAGGTCGCGATACCCAGTAACAATGCCCCTATCCAGCCCGCATGAATATAGGGCAAGGCATCACGGCGACCGGTTTTAGTAAGAAAAGCAATAATAGCCGCCAGAATCAATATGGCTTCCAATCCTTCTCGAAGCAAAATCCCCATGGCACTCGCAAACCCGACCCCCGGAGAAATAGTAGTACCTTGCATGCGCTTATCCGCAATCACCAATAATGATTGCAGCTTGTCATGCTGGGTGACAACCAGTTGCAGTGCTGCATTTTTCTTGATTAGATTACGATAGTTATACATACCTGCTTCGATAGTTGCCCTAAGCTTTGGATCTACAGCACCCAAACCAGCTTCAGCCAATTCGAATCCTTCAAGATACGCAGCCACTGCTATCTGGTATGCGCTTTGTGCATCACCGTGGCGGTAGTTTGCCAGACTCTCTTGAAGCTTTTCGATGCTGAACTGGATCGGACTTGCTTTACCATTACCAACCACAGCAGGGTTTGCCCGCAGATAGGCAAGTACTTTCACACCATCTCCGTTCTGCTGCTGGCTCACGTCGTGCGGCGTTACCATAACCACCGCCCTAAGATCAGGAAACTGGTTCCTGTCTTTCCCTTGGTTCCATAACAATTGGCCTTGGCTTCGCTCAGTATCACTGGCTGAAAACTGACTCACGTAAAATGCCAATGCCCAGCGCTGTTCATCTGTAAGCCGTTTAAATGAAGGCATTGCTGTCCCTTTAACACCCACACTAATCGTGTTGTACAAGCCAAAAATGCTGCGCTGTGCCTGCCGCTCCCTATCGTGGAAGTCCGCCGGTTTCGGCTGTAATGTCATAGCCAGCGGCCCGTCACCTTTTCCTTGTGCTCCATGACAAGTAAAGCAGTTTTGTTGAAATAGCGCTGCGGCGGCGCGTAAGTCAGGTACATTTTTTGGACTAGTCGCCACAGCAAAATTATTTATGATTGCCGTTTTTATCGCAGTGACTTTGACAGCAATTTTGTCACCGCTTTCTTTGCTATTCACCATTGCTTCCAGTGCATTTGCCTCGCTTTGTATAGCATTTTTTTCTGGATAGTCAGGCAAATTTAATATCATTAGGTTAATCTGCCTGGAAAATTCAACCTGTTCTTTGTATTCAGCCTGGTTGATGACTTTGTGATCTTTAACAGTCTTCTGGTAATCCACGCCAATATAGTCAAGCATCTGCACGATGCTTTGCGGCTGATCGTCAGCACGAACCACTCCGGTCAACAGCAAACTCACCATCATGAAGAAAATGCTTAGTAAATTCCGATATATATTCATAGCACCGATACAAAACAATAATGATAATGGTTCTCATTATTGTCCATGGCAATCTAGTTTGTCAAACAATCTCTAAATTTACTTGTAGCCGAAAATTCAAATACTGCATGACCGAGTGGGAATTAAAAAGATATTGGAATGAGAAACGGATTGCACGCTGTTTAACAAGCTTGAGCTATGTATCAAACAACAATTGATGAGTTTTGCCGCAACCGTGATCAAACACTATTACTCCATCGTCTGCGCGAAACGATAACCGTTTTTTCCTACCCGCTTAGCTTCATACATTGCCGCATCCGCTCGCTCAATGAACATATCTTCATTGACTTGCTTGTCAGTAGTGGGTGTAGTGGTAGCAATGCCTATGCTACTGCCAATTGCGACATTACGCCCTTCCAGATTGAAGGGACGAGACAACTCACCCAGTATCTTATCAGCGAAACGCTCAATGTTATCCCTACCTGAAATATCGAACAATATGATAGTAAACTCTGCTGCTCATACAGTTCTAGGCACGCTGGGTGATTTGTTGTTTGGCATCAATGCCTTGTTTGTCTTGCGCTACAGTCGCCTTAGTATCAGAACCCCTGGTTATGGTGAGCAAGCGTGCGTTAATCGCGACTATCACCGTGCTCGCAGCCATCAGCGCCGCGCCCAATGCGGGAGATAGAATCACTCCCCAGCTATAGAGTGCGCCGGCTGCCAGCGGGATAGCGAACGCGTTATAGCCGGTAGCCCAGATGAGGTTCTGGATCATCTTGCTATAGGTAGCCTTGGAAAGCTTGAGGAGAGCCACAACATCCAGCGGATTACTGCGCACCAGGATGACGTCTGCAGTTTCGACCGCAACATCGGAACCCGCCCCAATGGCGATGCCCAAATCCGCCTGCGCCAGCGCGGGAGCGTCGTTCACACCATCACCGGTCATAGCCACTAATATGCCACGAGACTGAACTTCTTTGACTTTGGCCGCTTTATCCTGAGGCAGGACTTCAGCGAAATATTCATCCAGCCCGACCTGATCCGACACCCATTGAGCGACCTGTTTGTTGTCCCCGGTAAGCATCATGCACTTGATGCCCATCGCCCTGAGCGCAGCGATAGCCTGCTTTGATTCGGGCCGGATGATATCAGCCAGGGCAATCGCGCCTTTCAACTGGCCATCGATCAGCACAAATACCACCGTTTTGCCTTGCGCTTTAAGTTCGTCTACGCGCTTGTTGTCCATCGCTATGTTCTGTTCGCGCAGGAAGCCCGGGCTCACCACCTTGACCTCCTTGCCCTCAACCCTGGCTTCTGCGCCTTTGCCAGCAATGCCTTTGAAATTTTCTATGGGCAATTTATTTTCATAAGATGAAGCAATTGCCTTGGCGATGGGGTGTTCGGAATTGGCTTCCACCGAGGCCGCATATTTATGTAGCGTATCTTCGTCGATGTCCTGTGCTAACAGCAGGGTATCAGTCACACCAAAGCGGCCTTCGGTAAGCGTGCCGGTCTTGTCGAAAATAATCGCCTGTACTTTCCTGGCCTGTTCAAAAGCAGGGCGATTGCGTATCAGCAATCCATTGCTCGCGGCCAGTGCCGTGGAAACAGCGACGACCAGCGGGATGGCCAGCCCCAAGGCGTGCGGGCAGGTGATGACCATAACCGTCACCGCACGCTCAATGGCAAAAGAGAGATCCTTGCCCATGATGCCCAGCCAGATAAAGAAAGTAATCGCACCGCCGCTCAGGGCAACGATGGTGAGCCACATCGCCGCCGTGTTGGCCAGATCCTGAGTCTTGGATTTGCTTTCCTGAGCCTGTTTGACCAGATCGATGACCTGCGACAGAAATGAATCCTTGCCAGTACCTTTAACTGCGATGGTAAGTGAACCTTCGCCATTGATGGCGCCGCCAATAACCTTGTCATTCGCTTTTTTGGTGAGTGGCGTTGATTCCCCGGTGAGCATAGCTTCATTCACTGCACTTTCGCCATTCACGATGACACCGTCGGCGGGTATCTTTTCGCCCGGCTTGATCAGTACCTGATCATCCACCGCCAGTTCGTCTAACGGCACGTCCTTTACGCTGCCGTCCGGCATCAGTTTGTGGGCATCGGAAGGCATCAGTTTCGCCAATTCCTCCAGCGCCTTGGATGCGCCCATCACTGACTTCATTTCTATCCAGTGCCCCAGCAACATGACGTCGACGAGGGTCGCCAGTTCCCAAAAGAAGACCATTCCGGTCAAGCCGAACACCACTGCACTGCTGTAAACATAAGCGGTGGTGATAGCAACCGCGACCAGCGTCATCATCCCGGGCTGGGCGGATTTAAGCTCTTCGAATAACCCTGAGGCTGTAAACAACTCTGTGTAAACACCGTTTTTAAATATGCCCTTTCAGGCGGTCTTCAAAAGCAATCATAAACCGAGTCATGGCATGACGCCAATTTTGTATGGGCATGGTCCATTTTTTTGCGGCAGCCTGTATAGCTAAATAAATCACTTTCCGCACCGAGTCATCGGTGGGGAATACCTTGCGTTTTTTGATGGCATGACGAATCACGCTGTTGAGTGACTCAATGGCATTGGTGGTATAAATTGCCTTGCGTATGTCATTCGGATAAGCAAAGAAGGTGTTGAGGTTGTGCCAGTGGCTACGCCATGATTTGCTGATCTGTGGGTATTGTTCATCCCATTGTTCGGCAAATTTATCCAGTGCTTGCAGCCCGAGTTCTTCGGTGGTGGCTTGGTAAACTGTCTTCAGGTCAGTCGTTACTGACTTGTAATCTTTCCATGAAACATACTTGAGTGAGTTACGCACCATATGCACAATACAGAGCTGGATTTGCGTTTGCGGGAATACGCTATTGATGGCATCTGGAAAGCCTTTTAAGCCATCTACGCAGGCGATCAGGATGTCCTGTACCCCACGGTTCTGCAATTCAGTCAGCACGCCCAGCCAGAACTTGGCACCTTCGTTCTCAGCGATCCACATCCCCAGCAATTCCTTATGCCCTTCCAGATTGATGCCTAGCGCCAGGAAGATGGCCTTGTTGATGACGCTGTTATCCTGGCGTACCTTGATGACGATGCAGTCCAGATAGACAATAGCGTAAATTGCATCCAGTGGACGGCTCTGCCACTCAACAACATGTTCCTTGACCGCATCAGTGACCTTGGAAATGAGCACAGGTGAGACATCAGCGTCATACATCTCCTTGAAGGTGTCGGCAATTTCCCGTGTGGTCATGCCTTTGGCATAAAGGCTGAGTATCTGATCATCCATCTGGGTGAGACGGGTTTGTTGCTTCTTGACGAGCTGAGGCTCGAAGCTGCCTTCGCGATCACGCGGGGTGGCGATCTCGACTTCGCCATACTGGCTTTTTAAGGTCTTGGGGGAGTAACCATTACGCGCATTGCCTGTGGGCTTGGGTTGATGTTTGTCATAACCCAGATGCTCGCTTAATTCGGCACTCAAGGTGGTTTCTATGGCTGTCTTGAGCAGCTGCTGCATTACCGTGCTCAGGTCTTGCTCGGTTTTGACGTGCTTGGACAATTCTGCCGTTAAGGCTTTTATTTGCGTTAAATCCATTGCTATACCCATCCTTTAATTTACCCCGCTAAGGGTAGTTAGAAATAGGTATTTACACAATCTGATTTACAGCCTCGCGTAGCCATTCAAAATTTTAAAGGGATCAATCATGGCCAGTTGCTGCGAAGATAAAAGTTGTGAGGTGAGTGTACTGAGGGAGAGTCATAGCCGTGTGCTGTGGATCGTTTTATTCATCAATGCCGCGATGTTTGTTTTGGAAGGTGGGGCGGGTCTACTCGCTCATTCCACGTCGCTGCTTGCAGATGCCTTGGATATGTTGGGTGATGCGTTAGTGTATGGATTCAGCCTGTTTGTGCTCGCACGTTCCATACGCTGGCAGGCAGGTGCGGCGCTGGTGAAGGGCAGTTTCATGCTGCTATTGGGTCTAGGCGTGCTTGCTGAGGCAATGTACAAAATATTGCACCCAGTTATGCCTAGTGCAGAAATAATGGGCGTGGTGGGCGGAATCGCCCTAGTCGCAAATCTGATTTGCTTCCTGTTACTGTTTCGTCATCGCGCAGACAACCTGAATATGTCTTCGACCTGGCTTTGTTCGAGAAATGACTTAATCGCCAACGTCGGCGTGCTAACCGCAGCAGGTGTAAGTTATATACTGACTTCCAGATGGCCCGACATTGTAGTCGGAGTCGTAATCGCTGGCCTTTTCCTGAGTTCAGCCTTCAATGTCATTCGGCAATCTGTCGGCGCACTGCTGACCCCCGTCATTGCTCGACCTCAAACAGGAAAGCCGATCCATATTCCCATACAAGACGAGCAATCCAAGAAGCGTTGAGCGTTACAAAACGTTCAGCATCGTTTGTCTTACTCGCTTGTTGTGGCATGCGTTATTCCTTATATGCCAGTAAACGCAATGCGTTAATTACAACCACCAGAGTCGAACCCTCATGTATTAATACTGCTACACCGATCCCGGCCCAGCCCGACAGGGTGGCAGGAATCAACAATGCGACCACACCCAGCGAGACCCACAGGTTCTGCCGAATAATGCGCCTTGATGCACGACTTAAGGCTACCGCAAAGGGTAGCTTGGAGAGATCGTCGGCCATTAACGCTACGTCTGCGGTTTCTAGCGCTACATCAGTGCCTGCACCACCCATGGCGATCCCGACCGTGGCGCGTGCCATGGCCGGCGCATCGTTGACCCCGTCGCCGACCATGGCCACCTGGCCATAGCGCTGCGACAATTCTTCCATGGCCTTGACCTTGTCTTCCGGCAGCAGGCCCGCTTTTATTTCATCCAGACCGACCGCGTCAGCGATGGCACGGCCCACACGCTCGTTGTCGCCGGTGAGCATGATGGTTTTCTGGATGCCGAGTTGATGCAGTCGTTCCAGTACCTGCTTCACTGTTTCACGCGGGGTATCAGCCAAAGCCACGATGCCGAGAAATTGCCCGTCCGCTTGGATCAGCATGATGCTTTTGCCTTCCGTCTGGAGACGCTCTACCTGCTGTTGAATTGCATCAGGGATAGGTTCACCGTCAAACAATTTGACGTTACCGATGGTCACTTTCCGTCCATCGAATTCTGCACGCACGCCTTTGCCGGTCACAGCTTCGACCTCTCCGGCCTCGTTCCAGGTCAAGCCACGCCCCTTTGCCTCCGCCACCACCGCCTGCGCCAGGGGATGGGCGCTGCGGCTTTCCACGGCGGCGGCGACGGTAAGCAGACGTTCCTCGCTTCCGCTGACGGCGACCACGTCGGTCACTGCGGGTTTGCCGATGGTCAAGGTGCCAGTCTTGTCGAAGGCGATGGCCGTAAGCACGCCCAGGTTTTCCAGATGCGCACCACCCTTGATCAATACACCACCACGTGCCGCACGCGCGATGCCAGACAGCACCGCCGACGGGGTGGCGATGGCCAGCGCGCAGGGCGAAGCCGCCACCAGTACCGCCATAGCACGATAAAAGGATTCGGCAAAAGGGAAACCAAACAGCGGCGGCAGCACTATAAGCAACCCGACCCCAACCAGCACGGCTGGGACAAAGATTCGTTCGAAGCGGTCGGTAAAGCGCTGAGTAGAGGATTTCTGCGTCTGTGCCTCGGCCACTAGCTCCACCATGCGCGCTAGCGTACTCTCCTGTGTCAGCTTAATCACCTCGACCACCAGCGCGCCTTCGCCGTTGACCGTGCCGGCGAACACTTTGTCGCCTGACTGCTTGTCCACTGGCATAGATTCGCCGGTAACCGGAGCCTGATCAACTGCCGAGTTGCCAGACACCACCTGGCCGTCGGCGGGGATGCGCTGGCCAGGCTTGACGATCACCCGGTCGCCGCGCTGCAATTCCTCTACCCGTACCTCGATCTCTGCGCCATCGCGCTGCACGACGGCGGTCTTGGGCGCCAGCTCCGCCAGCGCCTCGATGGCCTTGCGCGCGCGATCCATGGCCATGTGTTCCAGCGCGTGACCCAGGCTGAATAGGAACAGCAACAGCGCCCCTTCTACCCAGGCGCCGAGCGCCCCCGCCCCAACCGCCGCGACGATCATCAGGGTATCAATATCGAAGCGGCGGCTGCGCAAACTCTGCCAGGCGTCGCGCAGGGTAAAGAAGCCGCCAGCCGCATAGGCTCCCAGCAATAGGCCGAGCGACAATAATCCGCGCGGCGCGCCGGCGAGACCCGCAAGCCAGCCCGTCAGCAACAGCAAGCCAGCAACGCCGCTGAAAATGAGCTCGCGATGCTCGGCGAACCATCCGGCCTCGCGGCCTTCCTCCAGCACGGTATAACCGAGCGCCTGGATGCGCCGGACAATAGCCGGACGCTCAATTTTCTCGCTGTTGTACTCCAGGCGTAGCCGTTCCGCGGCATAGCTCACGGAGGCTTCCAGCACGCCGTCCATGCGTTGCAGGGCGTGCTCGATCACCGTGGCGCAGGTGGGGCAGTCCATGCCGTCGATACGCAGGCTCTCGTGACGATAGTGGTTGCCGAGTTTGGCCCCGGTCGCTTGCGCCAGCTCGCGCACCCGGCTCACGCTGAACTGCTGCGGGTCATAGTGCAGGCACAGGCGGGTGCTGCCGTCTTCGCGGACCATGTGTACCTTTTCCAAGCCTTCGGCCTGCAGCAATCTGGTCAGCCGCCCTATGCAGGCATCGCGCTCATCGGTGACATCCGGCAAGACAAGGGACAAGTCCAGTTTAAGTTTTTCGGCCATGATGCTGCTCCTCGGAACCAATTGATTTCAGTGGGATACGTGCTACGTTACTGGTTACTGTTGGGGTTTGCCGCACTGGCCGCAAAACCTGGTGCCTGCCGGCAGCTCCATGCCGCAACCGGAACATTTGCCAGCCGACAGGGAAGCACCGCATTGCTGGAAAAAGCGCGCTTCGTTCGCATTGGCGCTGCCACACTTGGGGCAAGGATTGCCGGGATTGCCCCCGCCTGGGCCGCTGCCCTGCGGATAGCCTGGATAACCACTGTAGCCGCCGTGTCTGGAACCGCCGCTATGGTGGCCGCCTTGATAGCCGCCGTGGTGGCCTCCGAATCTGCCGCCCATTAAATTGCCCAGCATGCGTTCAAACAATCCCATGATTTACTCCTTTCCGAAAACTGTGGTCTCCGCAAAAAATTGCGCCTTGTTCATTCCTACGATCAGCGAATGGCTGCCGCGCTTACGATGTCGCTGACGTAAATCCATCCCGCCTCGGCTTGGCCGGTGCGGGCGGTGCGCCCGATGATGCCCACCAGTTCCTCCACCTGATGGTCTTCACAGATCAGTTCTAGCTTGGATTCGTGGATGACCGCTTCGGCCAATTCGATGGAATAGTGTTGTTCCTGGGCATCCTTTTTGGGCTAGTCGCCACAGCAAAATTATTTATGATTGCAGTTTTTATCATAGCGGCTTTGGCAGCAATTTTGTCGGCGCTTTCTTTGCTATTCACCATTGCTTCCAGTGCATTTGCCTCGCTTTGCATAGCATTTTTTTCTGGATAGTCAGGCAAATTTAATATCATTAGGTTAATCTGCCTGGAAAATTCAACCTGTTCTTTGTATTCAGCTTGGTTGATGACTTTGTGATCTTTAACAGTCTTCTGGTAATCCACGCCAATATAGTCAAGCATCTGCACGATGCTTTGCGGCTGATCGTCAGCACGAACCACTCCGGTCAACAGCAAACTCACCATCATGAAGAAAATGCTTAGTAAATTCCGATATATATTCATAGCACCGATACAAAACAATAATGATAATGGTCCTCATTATTGTCCATGGCAATCTAGTTTGTCAAACAATCTCCGAATGTACTGGTAACCAAAAAATCAAATACTGCATGACCACGTGGTAATTAAAAAGATATTGGAATGAGAAACGGATTGCCAACATTGGTAGCACTGAATGCCAGCTTTGGCAGAGCTTTGCAATTGGTATCCAGCTCGGTAGATTTCATTTCTTTTGTCTGGAACTCGACTTCCTCCAATACCTTTTCTTTGGTGGGTTCGAGCAAGGTATCCAGCCGGCGTAACACCACCATAGGCAGGATGACACACGATATTTACCGCGCACATAGACATCGCGCAGGCAATCGTCAACAATAGACTTGGGGGTATAATAGCCTATCAGAAGACCCGCCTATGAAGCAGGCGAATTTCGATAAAGGCAATCTTGCTTTCACTGATGCACAACACTATTCCGACTGGAAATTCGTGTATGTGAACCAATCATCACAACAGGGGCTGCCAGTTCAGTGGCTCCCGTACTAAAATGATATACGTTATAAACGCCGATTCTAAATCGGCAAGTGGAAGAAGCCACAATGACAAAAACATTAGCTCCGCCATTATCGACCACCTCACCGCCGCCACAAACACACGCAACGTATCTGCATTTATTCGCCGTGTGCAGCTAGAATCAACTTGGATGGACGCCTACAAGAATAAACGCTTAACTGATCATCGCATTGTTTGCATCAAAATATAAACTCTATCAGCCCAATGCTTGACAGAATCAGAGTCAAGCGACCCTTTAAATAACTTAGGATGAGGGACCCCGTTGAATCGTTTCTCTACACAAAATTCATCAAAAAGATGACTTGGCCAAACGAGTGATTTTTTTACCAACACACGCTCCAACCTAGCAAGCTGTGCTTCCCAGCCAGATGGAGATTTCAATAAAAAAACCATGGTAGATAGCGAATTAATTGCATCCGACGTATCGACTTCTAAAATATAAAAACTCACTTCGTTAACAACAAGTTCGACAACAGCGATACACCGATGACTCCCATCCCTTAAAAGGTGTTTTTTGCATCTAGCAATTTGCGGCAGCCTTCGTAGTCGTTTTGATTTTATAACGCATCCATGCTGTTCAACTAATTGCGCAAGCATTTGCTGGAAACACTCGAATTTGTTTGCATATAACTGCGCATCTTCCGTAAGATCCGATACGATATTCCAATCCGCACCAGCTAGCTGTCCTGTACGAGTTGGTTCCTCAACACTCACTTCTTTGGATACAATTTCTTGAGATGCTTCAACTGCCGTACCCGATGCTCTTTTTTGCTCCTTCTTGGCGACCTTGACGGTATTAATTATGCTGGCAAATTCCAACACAACCACAGGTGCTTGAATAATAGTTTGTAATTTATCGCTATTAGCACTTTTGCCTTCCTGAATGTCATACTTATCAGGTTGCATACCAGAACCCGCTCCACCACCAACCCCTTTAACACCAGTAGTTTTAGTAAATTGATCATGATAAACTTCAACCACATCAGGAATGTTGGCACTGATATTGCGAATGGCAGTAATTTCATAGACAAAAAACGATTTCGAGTCAGGATCATTCCAGCCTCTTACATCAAATTTGGCTAATGGCAGCAATGGTGGCTTAAACTGGAAATCCCAGCGCCTATATCCATTTTTGTTAGCACCATATAACTTTTGGTACCAACCGATACTATCAAAAGACGCTCTTGCTTCCCGATCAATTAGGATCCAGCTTAGCAGACTTCTGGATTGATCATCATCTAAGGCATTTCGCGGATAACCTGATGTAGGAAGTACATTAATCTTTGATGTTTTAGACGCATCATCCGTAACAATATCGAACTCTGCTTTAAGACTATCCGGTTCTAAGGCTGTACGGGATAAGTAAGCATTATGAAGAAACAGCACCCTGGCTAACTCGAATTGTGGCAAATAAATCGAAACACCTGAATCAGCCTTGAAAAAGAAACATAATTGTTCTTTTTCATTTTGCCTTACTTGGTCAGATACTGGATAATCGCTTAGTTTCTTAATCTCCCAGTCACAGGTATTTAGAATACTAAAAGATAAAGACCGTCCTGCTGGCTTATTTTGACCCGTTGGATTTAATACTCTCTTTCTGACCAAAATGGGTGCATTAGAAATATTTAAAACAGATTTATTTTGTTTGGGATAGAAATCCAAATTGACTCCCCATCTCGATTCAGTATCTTTCCTGAAAAAATCACCAATTGATAAAATCTTTGCGTCATCTGTTAAATGGTTAAAACTTATATTTTGCATTCACTCAACACCAATATATTTAAGTAATTTCTAGCTAAAACAGTAATTCTTTCCTCACTTAAACCAGCCTTACGCAATATTCGCCAATGGTGCGAAGTTGTGCCACACGATCTTAAAAACGATGTAGCTGAGGCAATCCGACGAATTTGATATTCTGCAACACTTTCACAATATTTCTGGAAAAACAAACTAACCATTGGCAATTTATGGGTGTTTTTTTCTATGGTTGACGTTTGTCCAATCGTTGATAAATACCAGTTTCTTGATCCTCTCGGAGCATCAAGATCTTGCTGACGTTTCTTTCTGATATTTATTAACTGTCGAGTTATCCTCAAATCCCTTGCGCGCCAATTTACACGCTCAATATTTCTAGCGGTACTCAGTTGGAATAGACCATTCGTTGCAATCAACCAATCCCTGTCATAACGGTATAACCAGGCATAAGTAGAGCCGCCCCCATTTTCCCTAGACAGTTTTGTGCCATGCTGTTTAACCATACCCAGCCAAGTTTGCCTGTGTACGGAGCGAATCAATGCTGAAACATTACCAGGTACAGTTATTGATGTGGTGTTAGAAACACTGATGACTGGTATTGTAATTACTTCAGCCAAGACTTGGTCAATGCGCCACTGTTCAGGCAAAAAAGACTCAAGCACTACGATATGTTCTAAATATGAAAACGTTTTTCTGTGCTTCCTAAAAATAGCACGTAACCAGCATGTCTGATTTTCGGTAACCATCAAGCCATGCTGATTTAGCCATGAAACAGGCCAGCGCTCAAGCACACGCTGTTTTATTCTCTCATACTGGATAATCTTGCCTTGCTTCAAGCCTGCTTGCCTTGCCAGTTGACTGTAGTAATTACTCCATTGCACGAAATTAGCCGATGTTGTTGGCGTCATCGCCAACAACATGTTGACTTGTTGCGCTACTCGTTGCGCTTGTAAATTGACCGGATTTTGATCTGCCTTGGGACATATTTCTGGATTGGCCGAAAAGAATTGATGGCGATGATTGTGATGACTAACTAAATTCGTTTCAAGTAACTGACCATGCTGTAAACAACAATTTGCACCAGGCACCTGCCATTGTCGTTTCCAAAAATACTCACCGTTCTCAAGCAATTGTTGTTCAACGCATACTGAACAGTAATTAAGTGATTTAGATTTTTTGAGTCTAGACGCTGCAATACCTAATGTAAGATGAATTGCCCCAACGGAATCTGTTGCCATCCATTTAAGACATTGAAGTCTGCGTGATTCAGTTGTGAAAGGCGCATAGATGGGAAATAGGGTATGCTCATATGCTAATCGCTCAGCGCTGTACTCAAGTCCTTCGGCGTACCAATGCGCAATGCTTTCAAGGTGATTCGGTAAATCAATGGTCGCAACTACATGTCTATTTCCAAACACGTCAGCTAATAGCCGTTTTGGGCTGACAATTCCCATATGCACCCCAGCCCGTGCAACTGTGCTATAAATCAGCTCCTCAGGATAAGGGATGGGAAAGTTGAGCATAATTAACTTGCCATTTTAAGCCATGCATCGACATCAAAAATCATATTCGATTGCTTCAAGTTTTTATAAACCGATACATTGTTATCTGATTGAGAAAACTTAAAGCGTAAATCAACTGAATCTAGCGTATGCCAGTCGAGCACTTTAATTTTTAGCGTCTTTTTCTTGGGGGGATATGTGATGGGATCTGGCTTGGTCTTATACCATTCCAGAACAATAGGCATTAGCTCACGAACCGATAACTGTGGGTAATCAGCAAATACACGCTCTACAAGTGGTGCGATTAAGTCGGATTCACAATCCATACCTACCAATAAATTATGCAGCCGCTCCGCTTGCTCATTCCCTTGATAACGCCCCAAGCCCGAGTCCACGCTGGATTGCGCTGTATGAATTTTCATACTAAGGTCTAATAGTTTTTTATCCATATCAGGGATGGTGAGATCCGAATATTTAGCGATTAACTCTGGATCTCCTGAACGTAGTGCAGCCAACATAGGATGCACTGGCTTTAACTCATCATCGTAAACTTGCTTCAGTAATTTTTGTGTAATACGCTCCGTTCGAGTCGCAATGGCTCGAAGTTGCGCGAGAACAAAAAGCTTAACAACAATATCAAGAACACCTTGTGATAGCTCGTACCAAGTGTCTCGAACTTCATCACTCAATTTCTCATCCCGCTTTTGCAACCATTGATATTTCCAAAGCTTGTCTGTAAATGCGATCCACTCAGTCATTTTCGGCTTATTGGTGTTCGCTTCTACAATTGGCTTAGGTGCCTTCATTGGCTCCCAGAGAAGCGCACCAAAACCAGCACTCCGTCGAGCCGAGCGCAAATCAGTCTCAAAAATCGGCCTTGCTTTGGGTGTGCCAACCATAACCACGGGAAGGCCAATGACATTGACCAATGTCACGAAAAAATTGAGCATTTTTTCAACGCCACCAGAACCCTTTAGGTTCAAATGCTGAATCTCATCTATGACGAGCACTCCGATAGCATGCACATTGGCAATCTGGCTCATCAATGCCAGCAGGGTCTCTACGCTATGCCGTTTTAACGCATATTTCTCTTCATAATGAGTATGCAGCACTTTATCAATTGCTCTAAAAAAATGATAGCACAGGTTTTTTAATGAACCGTCATGTGGACAGTCGAGTTTTAGATAGGTAATTTGAGTAAAATTATACTTTTCATGGAAAATGACTTGTGGATAAGTGGCTAAAATCCGATTAAGGGTAGTGCTTTTACCGCTACCAGAACAACCAATTAACGATAAACTGCGCGCTGTTGATTTGGCTTGTTCAAATCGAAACACACCCAGGTCGCCAGACATGATTCTTTCATAACCATTCTGCATGTGTATATTTAATGAGCCATCATCCAGATTTCGCCCAACATATCCCTGCCGAATCATCACTGACAATTTAGTTTCCAGCTGAAGGTGGTTAGCAATTGGCTGGAAAAAATCATCTAAAAGTTGCGTGATAATGTGTACGCGCCTGCCACCCTCAGCGAAAATATCCTTAGGGTCAAATGTAACGCTGCCACTCAAACCCTCCCTGATTTGATTGATGCTCATAATGGGCGGTAACGCTTCAATCAGCGGATTACCTCTGTATCGTTCAATACCGGGATCCTGATACAGGGCTTTGCGCATATTTTTGGGCATTTCCATTTAGTCATCCTCCTCGAATAACTCATCCACGAAGTCAGGAAAACTATAGTCATCGGGGCTTGTAGTTAGCGGTATAATTTCTGCCGAATGGACTTGGTCATGAGCTGAAGGTTTGTGTGCTGTTTGTTGACGCTCCAGCTCCTTCGCGCTTTTTCTGTTTTTACGAATGCCTGCGATTTTCTGAACATTGGATTGATTATTGGTTGTGGGTTGTTGGTTGCCAGCAGATTTTATTTTCGACTCAATGAAATTTTCAAGTGCCCTCTGCTTTTGATCTGACACTAATAGGCTAGTTGCTACAGTTGTTTTTTGCACAGCCGTCGTTTGCCAAACATCCCAAAATGAACAACCTGCGAACTCTCTAGATCTTGGGGTGAGTCTGCATAACCAATACTCAGCACTGTTATTTTGGGGAAACAGATAAATATAATCAGCTGTTCTTGGGTCATAAGCAGCATCAAGTGATTGTGGCCGAAGAACCGCTTTACCTCGATGCATCCAGCCATTTTCCAATATTTCTTGCGCGACATAGTAAACACCAAAAATACACACGCCCAATTCAGAGAAGGTCGCTTTAGTTCGAGGTAGCAAGCTCACTTTCAGTGCATCCTCAGATACAGTACGTAGCTTACCAGTGCGATGCTGCAGTCCCCAGTTCCACAATGATAGTGGCGTCATCGGCAGGTCGGAAGGCATATCAATACTACGATCATATTTCACTAGGGGATGAAAATTGTTTCGGACAAGAATAGAGGCAAGAATGATCTCGGTGAATTCATGCACCGTCAAAGTCGCTTCTAATCGATAATCTTTCCCACCATGTTTTTTTATTTTATTCCCAGTCACAACACCTGGTGCATAAGGTTTAAAGGTAGCCTGCAACGTTTTAAAATTACGCTCTACTATACCTTTCGCATCACCTCGGTATGGCGGGGTGTTTTCAATACGCACGGAAAAATTACGTTCCAATGCTTCAATTTGATGCCCAAGCAACTCCCCTCGATCCGCTAAAATTGCATCAGGCAAACCTATGGCTGGCCACTCTTCAGGTGAAATATCAATGCCATATTGTTTGCAGTATTCAATCTTATCGGTCATCGCCATTGCCAATGCCTGCATAGCCGCAACATAAGATGGACTTTCGAAACCAATATAAAACCCCACAACCATACGGCTAAACACATCAATGACGATGTATACAATTGGACGTCCGACAATATTTTTCCTGTCACTGTCGGAAATCAGATAAATATCTGCAATGGTCGCATCAATTTCAAATCTAGACCCAGGACCAAGCACATTCGCGTTCACAGTTGAAAGCAAAGGTTGAATATCTTTCAGATACTCAATTTTGTTGGCGCGACTCTTAATTTTCTTAACCTGCCCATATTCACGCTTGTAAAAATACATCATTTGCCAATTACTCGGAATTTCCGATTCTGCTACATCAGGATAATAGGTCTCATATAGCGTTTTGAATTTTCGGTGCGCATAAGGAAAAGAATGCTGTTTTTCAGTAAGTAGATATTTATCAATAACACGCCTAAACAATTTCTCTATATGCTCGTCAACTATAGCGCCAACTCCTAGGGTATATTTCCTCGGACGTCCCAATTTCTGTTGCTGTGCGGCGCGCTTTTCTCCTTTTGCCCCTGAATTCATAAAATCAGGAATTAATGCGTTAGGTGTTTGTCCGCGTTGCCAATAACGTCGAATTAAGCGATATAGTGTTTGTTTTGTTGTACACGTGTCTTTGATAATCTGATTAATAATCGAAGACCTGACCTTCGGTTCAAAAAATAAGGGGTCGTAGATTAGTGGTTTTATGAGCTCATAATTACGCTCCCTTTTGTCTCGTGCTTTCGTCCCTTCTTCTGGTAATAAAAACGCAAGATTTTCATAAGGGTCAGTTGATCGAGTTAATACCTCACATTCAACTGCAGTAATTAATTCGCTATTCGCAACAAGCGAAGGAAATGCCGCATCGTCATTTAGCGCAATCCAAACAGTGTCGCTAGATAAAATGGCAAGAATACGATACAAGGTACCATCCTTGCATATGACTTCATTGACTCGAAACACGGTATGCCTCCAGATAGGTAGTCATATCTCCAGTCTGTAAATCTGAACCTTTAAGCTTGATGGTTGAGGTTAATATATTGAACAAGAAACAACGCCTAGCAAGCAATTGACGTATTTCAAGTAAGGACTCGCCAATAGACAGCTTATATTCGACGTCTAATTTTTTAGCAATTTCAATAATGGTTTTATCTGGATACTGTTGAAACTGGAAGGAATAAAACTTGTGCCGATCAAGTATAGTCTCTTCATTCAAATCATCACGCTGGGCTGGATATAGCCAGTTTATATTTTGGAAAACCACTTTAGGAATATCTTGATCAGTGATTATCAACCACGGTACATCTTTTTGTTGCCAGTATCGGCGTTCCAATTCTAATTTTTCAATAGTACGAGGGTCTTGTATTGCTTGTGCATACTTAGCTTGGAGTACAAATTTTGGTTGCAAGGGACTGCTTGTATTCACTAAAAAATCTGATGACATTGTGTGTATTAGACCATTAGACGAAGGGTGATCTATACCTGCTTCTATGGCCAAGGCCATAGTATCTTCACGACGGAGGGGAAATTGCTCTCTTATATCAGTGGTCGTCATTTGCCATTCAAGCAATAAAAAAACCGCAAGTTCTAGATCAGAAAGAAGATGATGCGTTCGTTGAGTTTTATGCCCAAAGACACGATGAGAGCGGCCTTCAGAAGGAATATCCCTAACGGTTATCCAAGGCTTGTAATTACTACCCTGGCCCGAACCACGACCCTCCTTAATCCACTGATGCTCTTTTGTTTCGGAAATGCTGTATTTGTTATTTTTTGCCATCTCAAAAACACCCAACCAATATTCGATAGTTGAGTATAGTCACAACAAATCCAGTATGCAACTTTATTACTTAGTATGATACTTTAATACTTAGTATGAATCTTTATTACTCTCCCACAATAAAAAGAATCCATGAAAATAACTCATTCCACTGTGACCGATTTGGCAAGATTGCGTGGCTGATCCACATCGGTACCTTTCAACACGGCGACATGATAAGCCAATAACTGCAGTGGCAAATTGAAAATGATCGGTGCGGATATCCTGCCAACGTGGGATGTGACCGGCAATACATGCAGGCGCGCCTCAGAGCGAAAACCTGCGCGTTCATCCGCAAAAACGAACAACTCCGCACCCCGCGCGGCGACTTCCGACATGTTCGATTTGAGTTTGTCGAGCAGGTCGTTCTGGGGGGCAATGGTGATCACCGGCATGTTCTCGTCGATCAGGGCCAGCGGGCCGTGCTTGAGCTCACCCGCTGGATAACCTTCCGCGTGTATATAGCTGATTTCCTTGAGTTTCAATGCACCTTCCAACGCGATAGGGAACATCACGCCACGACCGAGGAAAAGGGCATGCTGCTTATCGACTAGTCGCTCAGCCAAGGCCATGATGGCCTCATCGTGTTGCAGCGCGGCACGGGCCAGATTCGGGATTTTTTCCAGGCCGGCTACGATTCGACGTTCGTCTTGCTCGCTCAAGATAGCCCTGATACGTCCGATGGAAAGCATCAGCAAGGCCAACGCAACCAGCTGGGTCGAAAAGGCCTTGGTTGACGCGACCGAGATTTCCGGGCCGGCATGGGTCATCAATACGAGATCGGATTCACGTACTAGGGATGACTCCGGTGCATTGCAAATAGCCAGAATAGGCATTTGAGGACGGCGAACCCGCACCATGCGCAAGGCGGCCAAGGTGTCCGCCGTTTCACCGGACTGCGAGAGCATGATCAGTAACGTCCCCTCTTCCAGAACGGGATTGCGGTAATGAAACTCCGAAGAAACCTCGACAGCGGCCGGCATCTGCAGGACATCTTCAAACCAGTACCGTGCCACCATGCCCGCGTGGTAACTCGTCCCGCAGGCGACAATCTGGATACGTTTGATTGTTTTGAACACGGCTTCGGCATCCACGCCGAACGCGGCAGGCAGCACGCGCCCTTCACTGATTCGCCCCTCGAGTGTATCGGCAATAGCGCGCGGCTGCTCGTGGATCTCCTTGAGCATGAAATGCTTGTAACCACCGCGTCCCGCACTGTCTGCCTGCTGTGCCGACTCCACGATCGGACGCTGAACAATCTGCCCAGTGCGATCAATCACTTCGAGATGATCGCAGGAAAGAACCGCCCGATCGCCTTCCTTTAGATAGATAAATCGCTGAGTTACCGGCAACAGAGCCAGAGCATCCGAAGCCGCAAACAATTCACCGATCCCGACCCCGATAACCAGCGGGCTGCCTTGCCGGGCCACGAAAATCCGGTTCGGCGCATCTTTGATCAGAATCGCAAGCGCAAAGGCACCGTGCAACCGATCAAGGGTCAGCTCAAAGGCCTTTTGCGGTGTGTGCCCCGCCACGAGGTAGTGATCGAGCAAATGGGCGACCACTTCGGTATCTGTATCTGAGCTGAATATCCGGCCTTCTGCCACCATCTGTTCACGCAAGGCCGCATGATTTTCGATGATACCGTTATGCACCACAGCCACACGCTTTGAGGCGATATGCGGATGGGCGTTGCGTTCAGCGGGCACCCCGTGAGTTGCCCATCGCGTATGCGCAATGCCTGAGAAACCGGGAAGCCCTTGCTCACCGATCTGATCGCATAAGGCCTGAACCTTGCCTACGGCTCGCGCCGAACTCAACCCACCGGCTGGATCAAGCACGGCAAGACCGGCGGAATCATACCCACGATATTCAAGACGGCGTAACCCTTCGATGAGGATCGGCCAAACCGGTCGTTGGGCAATGGCTGCCACAATTCCGCACATAGTCAGTTCCAGATAAAAGAATAATTGGGAAATAATGAATTACAGCGCACGCAACACCTGTTCGGCCTGGTGAATCGTCTCTTCGATATCCGCCTCGGTGTGCGCCTGCGAGACAAACCCGGCTTCATAGGCTGAAGGCGCGAAATACACGCCCGCGTCCAACATGCCGTGGAAGAACCGCTTGAAGGCATCCGTATCACAGCGGGTTGCCGCAGCAAAACTCGTCACTGATTTTTCCTGCGTGAAAAACAGACCAAACATTCCGCCCGCTTGTTGCGTTATAACAGGCACACCCGCCGCCGCTGCGGCCTTGTTCAAGCCTTCACACAGCATCGTTGTCTTGGCCGTCAGACGCTCGTGGAATCCCGGTTCCTGCAGCAATTCGAGCGTGACGAGCCCGGCTGCCATTGCAACCGGGTTACCCGATAACGTACCCGCCTGATAAACCGGCCCGAGCGGTGAGATATGCGACATGATCTCGCGCTTGCCGCCAAATGCACCCACCGGCATACCACCACCGATGATTTTGCCCAAAGTCGTCAGATCCGGCGTGATGTTGTACTTTGATTGAACCCCGCCCAGCGCGACGCGAAAGCCCGTCATCACTTCATCGAAAATCAGCACGGCGCCATACTCGTCGCATACGGCACGCAAACCTTCAAGGAAACCCGGCACGGGCGGGATGCAGTTCATGTTACCGGCCACCGGTTCGACGATGATCGCGGCAATGTCATCACCCATCTCGGCAAAAGTTTCACGCACCTGCTCGATGTTGTTGTATTCAAGCGTGATCGTCAGCTCTGCCAGTGCCTTTGGCACACCGGGCGAACTCGGCACACCAAACGTGAGGGCACCGGAGCCAGCTTTGACCAGCAGTGAATCGGAATGACCGTGATAATTGCCTTCGAATTTCACGATCCGATCCCGTCCAGTGAAGCCTCGGGCCAATCGAATGGCACTCATGGTCGCCTCGGTGCCGGACGAGGTCAGTCGCACCATCTCGATTGATGGCATGATTTCGCAGATTTTGTCTGCCATGTGGGTCTCGGCCACGGTCGGCGCACCGTAGGACAAGCCATTGAGGGCTGCGGCACGAACCGCTTCAATCACGGCAGGATGCGCATGCCCGAGGATCATCGGCCCCCACGAACCGACGTAATCGATATAGCGCTTGTCGTTCTCGTCCCAGAAATAGGCACCGGCCGCCTTCTTGACAAACACAGGTGAACCGCCGACGGACCGGAAAGCACGTACCGGGGAATTGACCCCGCCGGGGATGTGCTTCTGGGCGGCAGTAAACAGGCTTTCGTTCGCGGACATGTAAACTCCTCTTAATTTTATATGGTCAGCCTGCGCAACCTGTTTAATCAGTCCGCGGCCACATCATTGATAACTCGCGTGCAGCGACTCTGACATCTTGTGCGGCAAAGACAGCGGATATGACGGCCAGCATATCGGCACCCGCGCTGATCAATTCCGGTGCCGAGTCCCTGGTAATGCCACCGATGGCGCAGATCGGTACATTCAATTTCTGCTTGGCCTCAATCAATAACCCCATTGAGGCGACCGCGGCATCTGGCTTGGTTCTGCTGGGAAAAAATGCACCGAAGGCCACGTAATCCGCGTCCGCCTGCACTGCATCACGCGCCAGCTCAAATGAGTTGTAGCACGATGCGCCAATGACGGCCTCGGCGCCCAATCGTGCCCGGGCCGCTTCGATCGCGCCATCCTCTCGTCCAAGGTGCACACCATCGGCGGCCACCGCCTCGGCCAGATCGAGATCATCATTGATCAGGAACAACACCTCGTGTTCGAGTGTCAATGACCGGAGTGCCGAAGCCTCAGCCAGACGCCGTTCTGAGTCGTCGGACTTGTCGCGGTATTGAACGATGCGGGCGCCACCGGCAATCGCTTCAGCGACAACACGCACGAGGGCTTCCCGTTTGAATTGTACCGTATCGGTAATGACATTAAGGCCGTGTAGACGATGTCGCATGTTATGAGTTCCGGCTCATCAAGTTGACTTGCCTAGCTTCATGGCCAGCACGGCTGCGCCTTTCAGTGCAAGCTCAGGATCGCTGACCACCCACACGGGGATTTGTTGCAGCAGCTCGGAGAAACGGCCTTTATCCAGGAATCCCCGCATGAATTCCTGCTGCAAGAACGGCAGAATGTGTTCGGCGATGGCCCCGGCAACAAAAACGCCACCGAAGGGCAAGGATTTTAGTGCCAGATTACCCGCTTCGGCGCCATAAATACGGGCGAACAGTTGACAGGCTCGCACGCTGATGGCGTCGCTGCCCGCGACCGCTTGCTGCGTGATCAGAGCGCTGGGATCACTGACCTGTGCAAATTTTTCAACCATGTGCGGAGACTCCGGCGCTAAACCTTGATCGCGCACAAAGCCATATAAGTGATAAAATCCCCGCCCACATAAAATACGTTCATAACTCACGTGTCCATTATGGTGGCGGCGCAAATACGCCCAAAGTTCGGATTCAAGCGCATTATTGGGCGCAAAATCGGCGTGACCGCCTTCGGTAGGCATGGGATGGTGTGTGACGCCATCATAATAAAACAATGCCTCGCCGAGGCCGGTGCCAGCGGCAATAACGGCGGCGTGTCCCGTCGTTTCCATCGCAGATGGATTGAGCGCAACACGGTACGCGGGTTTGCTGGCAATGGCCGCCGTGCCGCTCGCGACCAGATCATTGGCGAATACAACGGGAACACCACCGAGCTGTTGTGAAATCTCATGGCTATCCATCAGCCAGGGCAGATTGGTAGCCTGTACTTTCTGGCTGCCCAGCTCACCCGTCACCGGACCTGCGATACCGAAACCTGCGGCGGTAATCGCCACATTGACAAAGGACGAGCGCCCGACTTCAGCCAGAAAATCAGCGAGCAATTTGTCGAATCGATTGGAAGCGGCGCTCTCGAACCGTTTCTGGAAAAGAACGCGGCCGGTATCCACTTCATATAAGGCAAGCAGGGTTTTGGTACCACCGATATCACCAGCCAGAATCATCGTTTGTCCTCCGTGACCACTACTTCCTGCGCATCACCCATGCCCAGCAACGTTTCCAGCGCATCGGTGACATAGTAAGCCACCTGATGAGGAGGCAGCTGATAAAATGCGCCCCACGCCTGGTCACGCACTTCATCGTAACCGGCATGTTCACCCTGCTGACATCGACACCAGGCCAACCGGACCGCATGACCAATCAGCACATCAATAATCAGTGCATCCTGTAATTGCAGACCGGGATTTTTCTGCGTCACCAACATCAGTGCCTCAAGGGCCTCGATCACAAGATGACGGTATTCCGGAGCAGCAATGCGATTGAGAATATGTTCGACAGTCAGAGCGAAATTCTTTTCTCCGGCAGTGGACTGACTGCGTAACAATACGCTGTCCAATGTGTTGCGCGGGTTGTAACGATCCCCGATGACCAACGCCGGTGTGTGCGCCAATAATGCCCATACGCCACTGTAGAACTTGTCCGGCAGACGACCGATCGCCCCCTCGATCATACGCCACTGTAGCCAGTCAGATGCCGTCGATTCGGGATCGTCCTCAGCTTGAAACTTCAGACCATCGAAATGCACGGAGCCATCGGCCAGGCGGAGTGATTCCAGCCGGGAAGCACCGCCGCGCCATGTCAGGGCGGCACGAAGTTCACGACTGATCACGCTCGGCGGTTGCTCCATCAGCCAGTCGAAAGCGACGCTCGGCGCCATGTTTTTCTCCCGTGCAGTCAAGGCAATCAAGGTTTGCAACAGAGGGCCGATTCGCAGGGTGATCACGTCATCGAACAGGCTTGGTTCGGCTCGGATTCGCCCGCCCAGGTGAACGATCAATTCTTGGGTGAGGATGCGCTCACGCGGATCATCTCCGCAGAATCTGCGAATGCGCCGGAGAATTTCGGGGTTGGACAAGGGTTCAGAAATCAGCGCCTTGCTGGTATAGGAACGCCCTACCGCCAGACGTTTCTGCCGGACCAGCAGGTCCATCAGAGACACATCGAGGTAGGCATCGACCTTGCCGAGCAACTCCGCACTCCGACGCATGGCACCCCAGGCTCGGACCTGCTGCGCCAGACGAAACACGTCTTCGACCAGTGCGCTCAACACCCACGTTTGTCCGGACTGATCAGGGATCGCGACATCCAGACTCTTATGTCGGCTGGCAAGCGCTTCGGCGATCTTCATCCGCTCATCCGGAGAGGCGCAGCTCCGCAGCCATTCGACAAGCCGCGCATCGGGATCCTCTGGTGACCAGTTGATCGGTTCGCTTTCCATGCCCCGGAGGTCGGCTACCGGGCTCAAACCGCTCATTTGCGACCGAATGGCCCAGCCGGTCATGTGCCCGGCCAATCGAATGCGGTGACCGCGCGACACAAGGGCCTCGACACGCTCAAGATGCACAGGCACACCGAAAATCTCACCACGCATGATTTCATCCCGCAGGAAACTGAGCAACACGGCGAAGTCTGGTGACTGGAGCATCCACTCACTGATCATGATGGTCAAAATGGGTCTGCCCGGCTGTTGCCAGAACTGATGAAGATACTGGATCGTAGAACGCAACTCTTGAACCAGGATACCCAGATCCTGAGTCAGATAAAATATATCGGTATCGAACAGCTGTGGAACAATCAGCCATTGCTGGCCTTCAATTTCATAGACTTTGGCCGTACTCAGGCTCAGTATTCGGCGACGTGGACGACCGGTCAACCCCAGACGCACGTTGGCACCAAGATCGACGAGATTCTCAATTAATGAGCGAACCGATCCGATCCGCACCCTCGATTCGCCCAGCAAGGCATGACGATCTGACCCCATTTCCACCAGTGCAGCATCGACAGCCGGTGTTTCGGCGACGAGTGCAACGGAAACAGCACGGGTTGTTTCCAGACCGCGTAATTGATGCCGCCGGTTGATGGGATCAAGATCACTAACATCGATCGCCCCGCAAAGCAGCAATCGGCCAAGCACCCAGAGACTCTGAGCCCAAACGAGCGGTTGGTTGTCATTGGGGGACCGATCTGTAGAGCCGGGATTACGTCGCTCTTCCTCAATGTCATCGGGCAAAACGAAATACAGTTCCGGAAGAAGCCAGATGCCATCACGCTCAACCGCTGCCCGCATCAACTGTTGGTTTGTTGCCTCTGCTGCTTCATGGTTCCCTGCAAACAGATGATTGATAAGTTGATAGGTAAAAAACAGCGGCCACTCGGATTCTATGCCAGCGAACTTCTCCAGCTCTGCCGGTTCATAATGCAATTTCAGGTCATCTTCCAGAACGGTCTGATGACCATCGCGCAAAAAGCGTTTGCACCCGAAACGACCCGTCAATTTCTGGCGGACGGCTGTGTCGACGGTCTCAGCTTTCTGCTGATCACGCACAGCGAAGGCTGGGAAACCAATGACCGATAACAGCGCCGCATCAACTTCTTTAGAGCCGGACTCGCGCGGCAAAATGGCATTAAGTGTCATTTCAGTACGGGCGATATCATCCGCGAGCACAAAGATTCGGCTGTGATCATCGCCGTCGCCACCGAAGAGATCGAACCCGTTCACCGCTTCCAGGGCGGCCAGCACCATTCCCAGCGAACTGGCATTCAGTTCGCGCTGACCGTGATTGATCTTGTTCCCCCGTTCCCAGATACCGAAGTCCGGTGTAGCGTAGGCACGAGACAGGTACCAGACCAGATTCTGGATGAAATTGACTTCATCGCGGGTCGCAATGATCTTCAAACCACTGAGCGTCATCTGCACTAGCATGAGAACAAACAGAGAGGTGGCATCAAGCTGCAGATGCCCCCAGGCGTCATCCCCCACCACTGCCAATCCGGTGGCAGTATCGTATTTCGCATGGAGCGCATCGGTGGGTTGCTGACGCAATTTGAACCGTTCGACCCGGTCGGACTGCCGCATCATTGCGGTCAATAAACCGCGCATGTTTTTGACGGTGGCCTGTTCCAGCTCATAGGCACGGGCATCGGCGCTATCAACTCGACGATAGGCAATGCCCAACCCCCAGGCGGCCAGAATGCTGTACACGTTATCCCGCACCCAGGCATCGGTATAATCGCCATGCGCATTGACCGCCGTGCTGGCTGGCAACAGCCCGCTGATCGGGTGCTGACGGTTCAGGATATTGATGCGGACTTCTTCAAATAACGCATTCAGATACGCAATTCGATCTGCCGGGTGCACAGTCTGCTTCATGAGGAATTCCTAGTGCCGTGTGGAATCAGGTGGACTAACCGAATCATCTAGCAACAATTGCTCCACATCGACCGCATCAAACCGATAGTTAGCGCCACAAAATTCGCAGCGCACCGCCACATAACCCTTCTCGTCGCCATCCCGCTGTGCGGCGTTCAACTCTTCTCGGCCCAATGAGCGGAGCATGGCACCGACACCCGCGCGTGAGCAACCGCAAAAGAAGCGAACATCCGACAGTTGGGTCAACACCAGCGCGTCCTGATGAAACAGACGATGGAGGACAGTCGGCATGTCCGTGGATTGAAATTCCGTGCGGCCTTGGGGCGTCAGCAAGGTATCGACCATGATCGATAAGTGATCAAAATCCGCATCGGCAGCGGCGGCGCGCACCATCGGCGTGCCACCCTCGCCCGGCACTTGCTGGATGAGGAGCCCCACAGCGCGTTCGGAATCGGCACTGAGCACGAGTCGTGTCGGCAACTGCTCCGATTGCCTGAAATAACCTTCCAGTGCTTCGGCGATCTGTGTGCCTTCTATCGGCACCAGAGATTGGTAACGCACGCCTTCATCCGGTTCGATGGTCAACGCGAGCTGACCTGCCCCGAACAGCGTCTGAATGGATTGATCCAACACGTCGCCCACCAGCGATTCGGACCACTGCGCCGTCACGCGGTAACTCAGATCCGAACGCGCCTGCACAACCAGCAGGGAAACGGGCCCTTCTCCACGGAATTGCAGAATCAGGCGGCCATCGAACATCAGGGTGGCGACCATCGTCATGGCGGCTGCGACACATTGGCCCAGCAACTGTGCCACCGCAGGGGGATAGTCATGGTGTTCGCCAGCCGTCCGCCAGCTCGTATCGAGGCTGACCGCAACACCCCGGACCTTGCCGCTGGCAAGACCAAAGCGGTAAAGCTGGTCGGCCGTCAGTATCGAACGCTCAGTCAGGGATTCACTCATGAAGAACCCTCCGAAGGACCAAGCCGCGCTTTGAGCACCTCATTGAGCTGCTGTGGATTCGCCTTGCCTTGGGCAGCTTTCATCACCTGCCCGACGAAGAAGCCGAACAGTTTGTCCTTGCCACTGCGGTATTCAACCACTTTGTCCGGATTGGCGGCCAGAATGCCATCAACCATGGCTTCGATCGCCGAGCTGTCGGTAATCTGCTTCAAGCCCCGTGCATCGATAATCGAATCGGCATCGCCCTCGCCCGCCCACATGGCATCGAATACTTCCTTGGCGAGCTTGTTCGACAACGTATTGTCCGCCACGCGCAACAGGAGCCCGGCCAATGCATCGGACGATACCGGGCTTTGTTCGATCCCAAGGTTCGCTTTATTGAGCTGGGCGGCCAAAGCGCCGGTCACCCAGTTGGCGCAGAGTTTGGCATCGGCGGCCGAACCCATGGCCGCGAGGGTCTGCTCGAAGTAGGTCGCAATCGCCCGCGCGCTGGTCAGCACACCGGCATCATAGGGTGAGAGGCCATAGTCGCTTTGGTACCGGGCGGCCTTGGCATCCGGCAGTTCCGGCAGGCTGGCTTTCCATTCGATCAGGAGCGCCTGGTCGATCACGACGGGCAGCAAGTCCGGATCGGGGAAGTAGCGATAATCGTCCGCCGCTTCCTTGGTGCGCATCATGCGGGTCTCATCCTTGTCCGGATCGTACAGCCGTGTTTGCTGCTGTACCGTACCGCCATCCTCGATCAGTTCAATCTGACGGGTGATCTCATAATCAATCGCCCGTTCGAGGAAACGGAACGAGTTCACGTTCTTGATTTCCGTGCGCGTACCCAGCTTCGTTTCACCTTTCGGGCGCACGGAGACATTGGCATCCACGCGGAACGAACCTTCCTGCATGTTGCCGTCGCAAATCCCAAGGTATTGCACAATCGCATGAACCTTGCGGGCATAGGCCACCGCTTCGGCGGAGGAACGCATTTCCGGCTCGGAGACGATTTCGATCAATGGCGTGCCCGCACGATTCAAGTCGATGCCGGTCATGCCCGCAAAATCCTCATGCAGGCTCTTACCCGCATCTTCTTCAAGATGAGCGCGGGTGAGATTGATCGTCTTGTTGACAGCCTTTTCGCCCTCACCGGTCGTGATTGTGACCGAACCGCCGCTGACAATCGGTTGTGCAAGCTGGCTGATCTGATACCCCTTGGGCAAATCCGGGTAGAAATAATTCTTGCGATCAAACGTCGACACCGGCGCCACATGCGCACCGATCGCCAAGCCGAACAACGCGGCCATGTGCACCGCTTCTGCATTCAGCACGGGTAAAACGCCCGGCAAGCCCAGATCAACCGCACAGGCCTGCACATTCGGCTCGGCACCGAAGGCGGTCGAGGCGCCGGAAAATATTTTCGATTTCGTGGCCAGTTGCGCGTGAATCTCAAGCCCGATGACCACTTCCCATCCGTTCATGCTGCTCATGCTACGCCCTCCCGATAGGCGGCAGGAATCTGTTGATGCCAATCCGTCCGTTGCTGATACTGATGCGCTACGGCCAGCAATCGCCCTTCGGTGAAAGGAGAACCGATCAACTGCATGCCGACAGGGCGGCTGCCAGAAAATCCGACGGGTACAGACATGCCCGGCAGGCCAGCCAGATTGACCGGGATGGTGTAGATATCTTCGAGGTACATGGTGGCCGGATCGCTCATGTGCGCGCCCAGATCGAACGCCACCGTGGGCGCAACCGGGCCTGCAATCACGTCACAGTCTCTGAATGCAGCTTCAAAATTAGCCGCAATCTGTCGCCGTGCCTTTTGTGCACGGCCATAAAACGCATCGTAATAACCGGCGGACAACGCATAGGTGCCAATCAGGATGCGCCGTTGCACTTCTTCGCCAAAACCTTCCGAACGGCTACGTTCATAGAGATCATTCAAGTCACGTGGCTCGGCACAACGGTAGCCAAAACGCACGCCATCGAAACGCGAGAGGTTGGAAGACGCCTCCGCTGGGGCGATCAGGTAATAAGCAGCCAGCGCCAGTTCGGCATCCGGCAGGTCGATATCAACCCGCTGCGCGCCCATGGATTCAAGTTCGGCAATCGCAGTCTCGATGCGTGCCGCGACGACCGAATCCAAGCCGGCGGTAAACCACTGACGCGGCACACCCACACGCAAACCGGTCAGCGGTTGATCGAGCTCGGTCACATAATCCGGCACAGGCTGGTTCGCCGAAGTGGAGTCGCGCGGATCATGCCCCGCCATGACTTGCAGCATCAGCGCGCAATCTTCGGCAGAACCGGCCAGCACCCCGCCTTGATCCAAACTTGAGGCATACGCAATCATTCCAAAGCGAGAAACTCGGCCATAGGTCGGCTTGATGCCGGTGATACCGCAATATGCCGCCGGCTGACGAATGGAACCGCCCGTATCCGTTCCCGTCGCCACGGGAACCAACCGAGCAGCGACTGCCGCGGCCGAACCCCCGGAGGATCCGCCCGGTACCGCTGCATGGTCCCAGGGATTTTTCACCGCACCGAAGGCCGAATTTTCATTGGATGACCCCATGGCGAACTCATCCATATTGGTCTTGCCCAACATTACGGCACCGGCGGTGTTGAGTTTCTGATGAACAGTCGCGTCGTAAGGGGCGACCCAATCGCCCAGCATTTTGGAGGCACAGGTCGTGCGCACGCCAGCGGTGCAGAAAATATCCTTGTGAGCGTAAGGAATGCCAAGCAATGGTCCGCGCTCACCCGCAGCCAATCGCCGATCGGCCTGGCTCGCCGCTGCCAGTGCAAGTTCAGGTGTCGAGGTGATGAAGGCATTGAGCGCGCCATCAAAACGAGTCATTCGATCAAGATAGTACTGAGTCAATTCACGGGCGGAAAACGCACCGGCATCAAGACCGGCTCGTAAATGACTTAACGATTGCAAATAATCAGACACAATTTATTACTCATACAAAAATGTAGAACATCTTGGGCGGGCAAGGTTTGCTGCACCAAACCGAAGAGGGTTCTTACGGAGAAGGCATCACACATTGGGTTTCGCACTGACCTTATAGCGTGAATCTACTCAATGACTTTGGGCACCAGGAACAATCCGCGATCTTTGGCGGGCGCTCCTTTTTGGAGTTGGTCACGCTGGTTGGTTTCGGTTACCGCATCCGCACGCAACGGTTGCTGTTGATCAAGCGGGTGGGCCATGGGGGCCAAGTCATCAAGGCGACTATCCTTGAGTTGTTCCGCGAATGCCAGAATGGCATTGAGATCGTGCACCAACGCAGGGATTTTCGACTCTTCAAGTGCGATGCGTGATAAATGCGCAACGTGTTTCAGTTGCGATGAGTTCAGCGACATATGAATTTCCTGTTCTTAAATCATCATCGGGACATGCGCCATGACATTGGCAAAGGGCACAACTGCGGGCTGATTTGATTTTAACCTGTTTTGCTCACAAGACGGCAGTTGATCCCCGGTACATTTATTGAATTGCGCGACGGAACACAACGAGAGCAAGCGTTTAAGGACCGAAACAGAACCAGTTCAGGCAAATCAAGCACAAATATGGCGCAAATAGACGCATGATGGCTTGCTGGACAATACACAGATTGGTATTGTATTGCCTCTTTTTACACGGATGTCATGCAGACGAAACGGTTTTAAAAATAAACAAGGGACCAGTCGATTATTTCATGCCACTCCCCGCAGGCAAAAGCAATTGATAATCAATCCCTTGAACGACAATGAATCGTCCATTACTCCGACCTTATTAATATAGTTATACCGGTATATTTTATGCTCAAACGTTTCCGCGGCATCTTCTCAACTGACCTCTCCATCGATTTGGGTACGGCCAATACCCTGATTTACGTCAGCGGTCGCGGAATTGTGCTAGATGAGCCGTCGGTCGTGGCTCTGAGAAACGATGGCGGCCAAACCGCCATTCAGGCGTATGGTCTCGAAGCCAAGCAAATGGTGGGACGCACGCCCAAATCCATTCAGGCGGTCCGCCCATTGCGCGATGGCGTAATCGCAGACTTCCACGTGACCGAAAAAATGCTCCAGCATTTCATCAAGAAGGTGCATTCCAGCCACTGGTTTCGCCCGAGCCCTCGTGTATTGGTCTGCGTGCCTGTCGGTGCAACCCAGGTGGAACGCCGCGCTATTCGTGAATCCGTGCTGAGCGCGGGGGCTCGAAAGGCTTATATCATCGAAGAGCCCATGGCCGCCGCCATTGGTGCCGGCATCAA